>NZ_JBMBWH010000013.1:0-86845 GCF_048606435.1 Knoellia terrae
GACAACCTCATCACTGGCCTCGACAGCACCGAGGCCTCTTGACACCGATCACCCACATAATGCCGATGAGCGCGAACTGCAGTTGGCTAGGGGCCCAGGAGCCCCAAGGGGATGACAGCCACCCCGTCGGGGCGCCGGTAGGCGTGCTCACCGGTGGTGAGGACGACAGCGTCGGCCAGCTGGTCCCCGAGCTCTTGGCGCAGCCACACCAGGTGCTTGACGTCGGCGTCGGTCACGCTCGCGGCAAGCTTGACCTCGAAGGCCACCACCGCGCGGTCCTCGTCGCGCTCAGCGATGAGGTCGACCTCGCGGCGGCCGCTGCCCAGGCGCAGGTGGGACACGTCCGCGCGGGCTGCGGCGCCAAACACGCGCACGCTCAGCGTGGCTAGCGACTCGAACAGTTGGCCCAGGTAGGTTCCGTCGTGCGGGGTGAATGCGTTCTCGGCACCAGTGAGCAGGCTGGCGCGCGTGGCGCCGGTGAGACGGGCGGCCAGGGCCGGGTCGGCCAGGTGGTGCTTGGGCGCCTCCGTGAGCCTGTTCAGGTGGTTGCGACTGGGGGTCCACGCCGGCAGCTCGTCCAGGATGCGAAGCTCGGTGAGGGTGTCGATGTACGGCAGCGTCGTCGTCTTCGCCGGCTTCTCCGCGTGGTTGGGCGAGGCGGCGTCGCGGATCTTCTCCCACGACGTCGTCGTCGACACCGCAGCCGCGTACGCCCGCAGCCACGCCCTGAGTGTTGCGGGTCGACGCACCCTCAGCCCGGCATCGGGCATGTCCCGGTCGACGATGCGGTCCAGGTAGCCGTTGAGCTGGGTGGTCAGCGCGGTCCCGGACAGGTGCTGTAGCCCGGGGAAGCCGGAGCCAAGGATCAGGTCGGTGTAGTCCTCCAGGCGCAGCGGGCACGACCCGGCGACCGTGGCACCGCGGCGGAACAGTTCGGCCAGGCTCACTGTCGCCACGCTCGCACCGCGCTCGGGAAGGGTCAGTGGACGCATCCGCAGGGAAGCGATGCGCCCTGCCCCGGAGTGCGCCCCCGGCGGCGGCGCGGACCCAGTTAGCAGGATCCGGCCCGGGGTGTGGTCACGGTCCACGAAGTCCTTGACCTCGTCCCACAGGTGCTCGACTCTTTGGTACTCGTCAAAGAGCACCGGGGGCTCGGCACGGATGGCGGCGCGCGGGTCAGCGGAGACGACCTGCGCCACAGGTGGCCGGTGCAGCGGCCAGACAGTGCGGGCGCGGTGCTCGGCAGTGCGGGTCTTGCCGACCGCCTTGGGCCCGTCAAGCAGCAGCGCGGGTAGATGCGGCATCAGGTCGTCAAGCTGGCCGTCGACCACCCGCTGGACGTACCCCGTACGGAAGTCGTGGTCCATGTGTCCATCCTATTTCTGCCGGTCCAGCAACGCTACCGTTCTGCCACAGTTTGCGCGACTTTTATGCCAGTACTTACGCTACCGTACTGCCACCTTGGACCATACCGTCTTGCCACATGAGCGGTCCGCGCCGCGGTAACGCTGTCCGCGTTGCGGAAGAACGTGAGGAGGAAGACGAAGGTGACGATGATGAGGATGACGAGGAAGAGGAGCAAGCAGCGCCTCATCACGTTTGGTCATGTGACGACCACTGGGGCCGAGCGCACCTCTCGCACCGTCGACATCTGGCTCGAGTAGCCCCAGGGCTTCCTCCCGCTCATGCCGCGCTAGGAGCGTTCAGGGCCCTTCCGCAGCAAGACCGCAGCGCTGGCGGCAAGGATGACGCCACCTGCGAGGACGGCGATCCCGGGGCCCGGCAGCGGAATGAGCGCCGCACCAAGAACGATCAGGACCAGTCCAGCGCCGAGCAAGATCTTCAGCACGTTCACATCCTCGGCCATCTCGGAGGTTGGCGTTGGACTTTCACGCGTCTGCAGCGATCTGCGCGCCCGGTCTTGCCGGTGCGCGTAGTGAAGGGTGCTCGCTTCGAAACCGGAACCAGGCTCGATTCCGCAGCGTCATACTGAGCGTCCAGGGTCGGAGGTGATGCATTGGGGAACCTGTCGAGGGTGGGGACGCTGACCCCCGTTGCTGGATTGATGCTGCTCACCGCCTGTGGGGCGCTGCCGGGCGACACCGCAGACGCTTCGTGGAAGCTCGCGCCGGGGCAGGAGGTCGGTCCGACGTCGAGAGAGCTTGAGTTGCTCGTGACCCGAGTGGAGTGCAACAGCGGAGTGACCGGCCAGGTCGAGGAGCCGGAGGTCGAGGTCAAGAGCGACCGCGTGATCGTCACGTTCGTCGTCACCCCAGGCAGAGCTGGGTCTGCCGACTGCCAAGGCAACCCAGAAGTGGCCTTTAACCTCACGCTTCCGGAGCCGCTAGGCGACCGGGCTTTGGCCGACGGTCAGTGCCTTTCCAAGGACGACGTCGCGCGCACCGCGTTCTGCGCGGATGGTGGCCTCCGGTACGAGCCCTAGCGACTCACTCATCTGCCGCGTTCGGCAAGTTCGTTCCGATGAGGGGTGCTCGCTTCGAAACCGGAACCAAGCTCGATTCCGCAGCGTCATACTGAGCGACCAAGGTCGGAGGTGATGCATTGGGAAACCTGTCGAGGGTGGGGACGTTCACCCCCGTTGCTGGACTGATGCTGCTCACCGCCTGTGGAGCGCTGCCGGGCGACACCGCAGACGCTTCGTGGAAGCTCGCGCCGGGGCAGGAGGTCGGTCCGACGTCGAGAGAGCTTGAGGTGCTCGTGACCCGAGTGGAGTGCAACAGCGGAGTGACCGGCCAGGTCGAGGAGCCGGAGATCGAGGTCAAGAGCGACCGCGTGATCGTCACGTTCGTCGTCACCCCAGGGAGAGCTGGGTCTGCCGACTGCCAAGGAAACCCAGAAGTGGCCTTTCACCTCATGCTTCCGGAGCCGCTAGGTGACCGGGCTTTGGCCGACGGTCAGTGCCTTTCCAAGGACGACGTCGCGCGCACCGCGTTCTGCGCGGATGGTGGCCTCCGGTACGAGCCCTAGCGACGCACTCATCTGCCGCGGATCGCGCGCTTGGCGGTAGCCGCTCGCAGCGTCACGCCACTGCCTAGATTTGGCCGTTGGTACTGGCGCACGACCAAGGGCCGACCCTAATGGTACGCAGGATCCGCCGCTGCGATCCGCTCCGCGCAACCGCCGACCAACGCCGATGCTTTCGTAGGCTGAGCCAAGTAGGTGGCCTTAACTTGTGCGGTGCAGGATGAGCTGGGTCGCTTCGTGCGGTGCATCCCACTGGGGAAAATGACCGCAGCGTTCGAACCAGTGCAGCTGCGCGTCGGGGAACAGCTGCGAGGCACGAGCTGCCTGACTTGGCACAGTCACCAAGTCACGACGTCCCCAACCGATCGTGACCCTGCCTGGCACCGTGCCAGCCGGGGCGCCCTGTTGCTTTGGCCCTTTGGTCAGGGCGTCCATCGCAGCGCCGGTAGCCGGAGCGTCGGCCAGTCCGCTCACGTCCGGCAGCACGGTCTCAGGCGAGAGCGCCCAAGGTCGCGCAGAGAACTGCGCCAACAGCAAGGTCCTTCCCACGCGGCTGCCCAGCAGGGCGGGCAACCTGCCGCGCAGTGCTCCAACCAGAGCGATTGACGGCCGCAGCGTCGCGCCGAAGACGAGGAGCTCGCGGTCGCTCCAAAAGCCGCCCGGGTCCAACGCCACCGTGTCGCCGCCCACGCCCCTCCGCGCTAGCTCGAGCACCATCCGCCCGCCCATCGACTGGCCCACGGTGGCGACGCCGTCCAAGCCCTGTTCACGAACAAAGTCGGCGACGGAGTCGGTCAGGGTGGCGATGGAGACCTCGCCGGTCAAAGGTGGCGTCTCGCCGAACCCCGGCAGGTCGACTGCGATAACCTCACGGCGCTCGGCCAGCTCATCAATGATCGGGGCCCAAGATCGCCACCCGGCGCCCAGACCATGCACGAGCAACAGTGGGCTACCGGATCCGAGTCGAACATGGTTCAAGGTCACGCCGTAACGCTAATTCACGCCGCTCCCGGAGTTTCGGTCACTGCAGGCGGATCCTTTGCGGGAGCCCTGTGGCGATGGTCGGTGGACGGGGGTCTCTCGAATCGTCGTGCGCAGTGCTGGTGCCTCGGACCGAGCCATCTCACGGTTGCGAAACGTCCGGAACTGCCGCTATCCGATCGGTCGGCCGATGACGAACCCAGCCCGGTGCGGGACGGTGCTGTCAGACTCTGTCGCACTAGAAGGCGGCGCGTGGAATGCCGCGTCAGCCCGTGGCGGCCCGCTGCTTTTCGCTCTGCCAAATGACGACGCCTGCGTAGGCGGTCAATGCCCTCGACTTCCTACCTTGCCGGGTGACGACGAAGAGGTTGCGGGTCAGCTGCGTCTCAGCGAGGTCGCGGATGGCCAGTTCGGGGTCATCGTGCGGCAAGGTGAGGTCGGGCAAGAGGGTGACCGCTCCGGCGGCGCGGACCAGCTCGAGCTGGATGTCGGCGTCGTTGGACTCGTGGCGCAGGTCGGGGTCGAAGCCGCCCAGGGCCCGGCACGTGTTGAGGACCATCGCGTGGTGGCCCGTCCCTCTGCTCGACGAAGTCCAGACTTCGTCTCGCAGCGTCGCCACTGCGACCGCGGCAGTTGTCTGCGCAAGCGGGTGTCGGGCTGGCAGCACCAATCGGGTTCGCTCGCGAAGAAGTGGGACGTGCTCAAGCCCTGCGGGTCGCGGTCGCGGGGACGACTCGTACTCGTCGCTGATGACGAGGTCGACTGTGCCGAGGCGTAGCTCGGGCAACGCGAGCTCGAGCTCGAGCTCGGCGATCTGAACTCTCACCTGAGGATGGGTCTCGCGCATCTCGACCATGGCCGGGATGAGGAGTCGGCGGGTGGCGGACTGCAATCCCACGGCTCGCAGGCGCCCTTGCGTCTCATGCTTGGACTCCGCCAAGGCGGTCTCGGCCACTTCTGCGGCGTCGAGGAGGATGGCGGCGTGCTCGGCCAAGAGGTTCCCAGCCATAGTCAGGCGGAGCCCGCGGCCTGCGCGCTCCGTGAGTGGAACGCCGGCTTCCTTCTCGAGCACGGCCAGCTGCTGTGACGCCGCCGACGGGCTGTACCCGGTGGCTTCGGCGACCGCCGCGAGGGTGCCGCGCTCAGCGAGCTCGCGCAGCACCCTCAACCGCCGCAGGTCAGTAATCGCCATGCACAAACCCTAATGAGTCAGAGCCATGATTCCGCGCTGGTTCTTCACTGTCGGGTGCGGCACCCTTGATCGAGCAACAGCGCACCAAGGGCTCGGACAAGGATGACGACAATAGAAACCACCGGCACCAAGGCGGGCGTTCTGGCGTCCGTTGGCGCATCCACCATCTTCGCAATGATCTTCGCGTTGCCCGGCTACCTCGAGCCCCTCAGCGCGACACAGATCTTCAGCTACCGCATCCTGGCCATGACCACCCTGCTTGCCGGGCTCTTCTCCGCCAAGCGAATGTGGGGCGAGGTCAGACTGCTCCTGCAGCGACTCTGGGCCGAGCCCTGGCTGCTGGGCGTCATGACCGTGAACGCCTCGCTGCTTGGGGTGCAAATCTGGCTCTTCGGCTACGCCCCACAGAACGGGCACGGCCTCGACCTCTCACTCGGCTACCTCATGTTGCCGCTGGTGATGGTGTTGGTGAGCGTGACCATCTTCCGCGAAGCACTCTCTTGTGCCCGGCTCGTCGCGGTGCTTCTGGCCGCGGCCGGGGTTTCCGCAGCACTGTTCTTCGCCGGCGGCCTCGGATGGTCGACGGTTCTGGTCGCCCTGGGTTTCCCGCCCTACTTCGTCAGCCGGCGAGTCTTCACTCTCAACTCGGCAGCCGCCCAGCTCTTGGAGCTCACGGTGATACTGCCAATCGCGGTGTTGACTCTCTGCTTGGCCCCATCCTTCGGCCTCCTGGCGCAGCGACCTGAACTGGCGGGCACGTTGATCCTGCTCGGCGTGCTCAGCGCTGCAGGGTTCACTCTCTACCTGACCGCCAGCCGAGTGCTGCCGTTCGCACTCTTCGGTGTGCTCAGCTACGTCGAACCCATCCTCCTTCTCGCCGTCGCCGTCATCATGCTCGGCGAGACCTTGACGGGGCGCGACACAGCCATCTACGGGCCCATCTGCGCCGCACTGATCATCCTCGGCACCGAGGCAGTCCGGGCCCGGCGGGCGTCCAGATCCTCACCGTTGACACCACAGCCGCCCTGTACACGCGACAGCCAGCTGGCCGACGCCGGTCGCTAGCTCGGCCAGCCGCGGTGAGACGAGACCCCAGCTGAGTGACAGGGCCCGAACTGGATGCGGTGCCGCAAGGCGTGGGACGAGCCCGCCCGACGTCCGCTCATGCCGCAGATGGCGTGAGCCGTCGCGCTGGGTTCAGGGAAGACTCGCTCCTCCTGACCATCCCTGACGGTCGGGTTTAGTCGAGCAGGTGCAGGTACTTGGGTCGCGCCTTCATGGCGTGGATGACGAGCTGCTGGCCGCCGTCGAACGTCAGGATCGCAAGTTCAAGGAGTCGACCGTTCGAGTCGAAACCCAGCACGAGCTGCTTGGCCGGGATGTCGTCGTCTGGCTGGCTGGCGTACGCCCAGTTCTCGGCGGCGTAGAGAATGTCGAGTTCGCTGATGCCATGCTTGAGGGCCGAGGGACCGACCTTCACGCGACGTAGGCGCGGATGGCGGCACGGATCAACTCAGACCGGCTGACGTGGTCGTGCTCGGCACGCTGGTCCAGCGCAGTGAGCAGGGCGTCGTCAACACGGACAGGGACGACGCGTGCGGGGCCGTCGCCCATCGGCTTGCGCCCACGCTTGCGCAGCTGGCTGACGTCGTATCCCCGCTCAGCCTCGTCGGCCCACTCTTGGATCATCTCGTCCGAGACCGGGACACCGTTGACCGTTTCCATGATCAAAGCGTATTACAGAATGCACGAGGGCCACTGCCTCGTCTCAATCGCTGCCGCAGGGAACGCACCGATTTTGCGCTCGGTGAGAATTCTCTGTACTCCGTCAAGGGCGGGCCTTCGGCCCGCCGCCGCGCCGGGCGTGCGGCCTGGCGGCCGGTCCCGGCGCGCACCGACGAGTCCCACTCACGGCATACGAAGAGGACACCGGACCACACGGTCCGGTGCGCCTCCCTCTCCAGCGGTCAGCTCACCATCGCCGCCGACCCGACGCTCCACTGTCCCGCCCGACTCCGGGCCGCCTCAAGGGCGCGATGCGTCACTACGTGATGGCCTGCGGCCACCCTTGACCCGACCACTCCGCCGGGCGGATCTGCTCCGCTGTCGGCTCGGTGGCTCAGCTGTGCCCGAGGCCATTTCGTGGGCACATTTTGGGCACCATTTCCGGCCAGAACCCCTCCACGACCGTATCGAGCACACCCGGTTTCCCGCACAAACGCGGTTCGTGGCCACCCTCTCGGAGGCCCCGAGGAATCTCCTAAAGAAGGTGTCGCGTGTTCGAATCACGCCGAGGGCACCCTGTCTGTGTCTGACCTCGCCTCTTCGAACGACGGGCCATCCACCTGCAGATGATCGACGCGCGCTTACGCACCGGTTGATCGCGCACATGCACGGATCAGCCGATGACAGGACGTTGCCGAACGCCTTCCGTCGCGCCAGTCGCCCGGATAGGGCCAGTGCGGGCGCCGCTGGTCGCGGACATGGGCCCCTCAGCCCAGGGGCTGTGTCGCGCACACGCCATCGAGTTGTGGTCGATGAGGAATCGTCGCCCGACCCAGGCGGGCTGGCTGGGTTGCTGCGCTTCACTCCATGGGTGGGCGAGGAGCCCGACTGGCGGTCCGGCGGCCTCTTCTTCAAGCGGCGCACCCGGGGTTGCGGCTCCGACGCCGCGCCCCGGCTTCTACGCGAACAGCTTGCTGCTGCTGGAGCGGCTCAGCCCCCGAAGGGACAGGGCGCATGAATCCGATGCTGGAACCGGACGACTCCGAGCGAATTCACGAGTTGACGAAGCAGTTCAAGCGGATGGTTGAACGTCTTGCCGGCTCCACGCAGGCGGTTCGCCCTGACACGTGATCCGCATGGCGACACTCGCAGTCCCCCACGCGCAGCGTGCCGGGCTGACCTTGATCCGAGCCGGCCGACCGGCTGTGAGGGTCGGAGCCTCAGACGACGTCCCCCACGACGTCGACGCGCTCCAGTACCGGATCGCCGACGGACCATGCCTTGACGCCGCGAGCGGACCCGCTGCCCTGCTGTCAGGGGACGTGGCGTCCGACCCGCGCTGGCCGATCTTTGGTCCTCGCTGCACTGCTACGACGGGGATCCGCAGCATGCTGAGTCTGAGTCTGCCGGTGGACAGCGGCGATCACGCAGCCATCACTTCTACTCGACCATAGAACGGACGTTCACGCAGGAGGACATCACCGTGGCCTCTGTGGTGGTTCCGCTTGCTGCGCTCGCCATCGAGGGAGGTCGCCACCAGCGCGACCAGACTGATCTGTTGGAGGCGCTCGCCTCCAGTCGGCACATCGCCACCGCTGTCGGCATCGTGATGGACGCAAGGGGCATAACTGGGGGTGTGGCGCTCCCGCTGCTCCGGCGGATCAGTACTGAATTCAACGTGAATCTCGGCGCCGTCGCCGGGAAGGTGAACTTCTCCTCTTCCTTGCCCGGCCGTGTCGAGCCCACGGAGTGACCCCTCCTTGGTGCGACGACGGCCCGGAGCAAGGATCTCTCTCCCCCCGGCGCTTAACGGGTCGACGTCCCACGCAGAACGCCCCCACCTCCGGGGAGGTGGGGGCGTGCTGTTGCAGGCTGATTCGATCAGCTGTTGTCGCGGGCGTTGCCGCGGGTGCCGGACTTGGCGAGGCCGCGAGCGACGATGTAGCCGATGGTCAGGAAGGTGATGTAGCGCATGGCCTGCTCGGCGCTGAACGGGTCGGCGGTGTTGTCACCGTCGTCGTTGACGACGAGGGCGGTGACCAGGACGGCCAGGACGGTCGCGATGTAGGCGATCAGCTCGGTCGTCTTGCGGGCCGGGCGGGTCTCGGTGCCGTGGTCGCGGTGCGTGATGGTGTCGACGTCGTGGTTCTTGGTGTTCGTCACGTGGTGATCCTCAAGGGATGGGACTCAGGACGCATGGTGGCGCCTCAGGTCTGGGGTGGGATGGCTGCGGTGCAACCGAACGTGCGACGGCCTACTGCTGGACTCTCGGGATGCCCTCGTTGGAGGGTGGTCTCCGGCGACCGCATCGAAGGCGGTCGCGTCTACGCGTTGTCAGCAACCTTCCAAGGTTCCTTCAGGTAAGTCAAATCGCGGCGGCTCGCGGCAAGCCGAAGGGGGCTGGGCTGCACGTCCCGCCTGACGAGGACGAGACCAGGCTCCGACGAGGTGGTGGGTAGGCCGCATCGATTGGCTCGGCGGGGGTAGAGGCTACACAGGTTGCTGGGTTCGACCCGGAGCTCATCGATCTAGGCCTCCCTGCTGGTTTTGCTTGATCACCACGGCCGGCGGGGAAGCCGCCTTGGTCGACCGCCGGTCTGCATGGCCGTGGCCGAGTCAGGCGGCACGAGAACCCACACGAGCCGCTTGCATGCTCCGCGCGCACGTACCGAACCTGCCCGGAATGAACCGAAACCCAGCGGTGGTCGACGCAGCCCAACTGAAGGAACTTCGCCAGCATGCCGACCAGGTCGACGCCCTTGCCTTGCCGGTGCGCACCGCGCAGAGTAAGGCGAAGTCAGGGCCTCGACGCCATCGTGGCGGGCGCACGCGACAGCCCGCTGGAGTCCGTGACTCTCGAGGATGCGTTTAGTGTGGCGGTGTGTCCTCCTTCGACCGTGTTGTCCTGATCTTCAATCCTCAGAGCACCGGTGACGCGAGGGAGCTTGCTGAGGGCCTCCAGCGGGACCTGGCCGAGCGCGTCCCGTCCCTGCCCGTGGAGCTGGTCCCCACCGAGCACGCCGGCCATGCCACGGAGCTGGCGCGCGCGGCCGCGGAGGTCGGTGGGCCGCTGGTGGTGTCCGTGAGCGGCGACGGGGGGTACAACGAGGTCGTCAACGGTGTCATGGAAGCGGGCAACGACCGCGCTGGCACGGCTGTGCTGGCTGCTGGGAACGCCAACGACCATCGGCGCACGACCAAGGAGCGTCCGCTCGCGGAGGCCATCGCCGAGGGAGGAGTCAGCCGTATCGACCTGCTGCGGTTCACCGCGGGGGGTGCAGCAGGCGACATGGTGCGCTACGCCCACTCCTACATCGGCCTCGGGCTGACACCGGTGGTCGCGATCGAGCTGGAGAAGGGGGACAAGGGCTCGTTGCGGGAGATGGTCACCGTCGTGCGGTCCTTCGCCAGGTTCCGGCCGTTCGAGATCGAGCTCGAGGACGGCACCCGGCAACGCTTCGACAGCCTCGTCTTCGCCAACATCGCCAAGATGGCCAAGGTCGCCACTTTGGCAGTGGATCAGGGCAAGCCCGACGACGGCTTGTTCGAGGTCATCACCCTGAGGCACAAGGCGAAGTGGCGCATCCTCGCGACCGCCCTCAGGGCCAGCACCACCGGACTGGGCAAGCAACCCAGCGTTCGCAGCTACGCCTTCACGACCGTGACGCCACTGCCCCTGCAGATCGACGGCGAGGTCATGGACGTCCCAGCGGGCTCGACCGTGCGCGTGGACATCTCGCCGAAGGCTCTCCTCACCGTTCTCTAAGCCACCCCACCTGCGCGCCACGGAGGTCCTGAGATGTCGCTGGGCCACCTCCGTGGATGTCGAGGGTCTAGGCAGAGCGCTCCGGAGGGTGAGGGAGCCCGGAGACATCACCCGTCAGCACGACGTCCTCGGCCATGAGCCGCAACTTCTGGTTTCTGTCCATGCTTGCCTTCCTCAGGAGCGCGAAGGCGGCGGCTTCCCCGACCCTGAAGTGAGCCATAACGATCCCCACTGCGGCACCGATCGTTCGGGCGGTCTGCAGAGCGGCCTCGAGCTGCACGGCGTGCTGGCTGCTGATGAGCCCTTCGGCCTGCAGTTCAGCGATTAGCTCGTCATGAACGCCGAGTCGCTCTTCCACCGCTGTGATCCTGCGACGGTCCTGCTCGGCACGCCCGTCACCCGCGTCCGTCTGGCTTTCGGCCGCATCGGCTCGGACGGCGCTGTCGTCAGCCCGCAGCTCGGCCTTGTCCGCGCGGGACTCACTCACATCAGCCCGCTGCTCCGACTCCTCCACGCGCGAACGTAGGTCGTCAATCTGTCCCTGTACCCCGGCGTTGCCGTTCGGCCGATCCGCACCCATCGCCACAACCTAAGGTACGAAGAATTGCCAGCGGGCTTGGTCGTCATTTTTTTCGTATTGGTCGGCGCGGGGCGGGACGCTGGACCGCCCGTGACGAACTCCGACTGGCGATCGTCACCTGGATCGAGAAGACCTACCACCGTCGACGACGTCAGCGTGCCCTCGGCAAGACGACACCGATCGAGTTTGAGACCATCTACTGGCCCGCGAAAGCGGCCTGAACCACCACACCCGACGTGTCAATCAAATCGTCAGCAGTCCCGAGGAAGCCAAACCTCAGTGTTGGTGGGGCCCTCAGCTGCCTGCTTGCTTTTGGAATGCCCAGCGACCCCTGACCGTTGTGACGATGTGACTCCTCAGCCCCTCATCGGCGCGCCCACGCCCACGACCGCTGCGCCCTCGGGGCGGGTCTCCGCACAGCTCGCCGACCGGCTCTTTGACATCAAAACTATCTACCACGAGCCGGACATCGACCGTTTCGAGCGGGCGCGTGAAGTCTTCGATCTTTACCCTGACGCTGAGCGGATGGTCGTACCGTCCCACGCGGCGATCCCTGGGCTCTACGGCAACCAGGGGAACGTCGACGACTGGGTCCGGCTGAAGCGTGAGGTGCTGGTGCTCGGGGAGAAGAAGTCCCTCAGCGCACGCCCCAACGGGCGGTCCAGCGACTGGATCGCGCCCTCGACCGCGAACGGCTGCGCCATGTCCTGCTCCTACTGCTACGTACCGCGTCGCAAGGGCTTCGCCAACCCGGTGACCGTGTTCGCGAACATCGACCGCATCCTGGGGTACCTGGAGCGTCACGCGGGTCGCCAAGGCGTCAAGACAGAACCCAACCAGTGCGATCCGACGGACTGGGTGTACGACATCGGTGAGAACAGCGACTGCTCCGCCGACGCGCTCATCTCGGACAACGTGCGAGACCTGATTGACCTCTTTGGCCGGGTTCCGAACGCCAAGGCGACCTTCGCCACGAAGCTCGTCAATCGTCAGCTCCTCGATTTCGACCCGCGGGCCGGCACACGCGTGCGGTTCAGCCTCATGCCCGAGGCGACGTCGAAGGTCGTCGACGTCCGCACCTCCAGGATCGCCGAGAGGATCGCCGCCATCGACGACTTCGTCGAGGCGGGCTACGAGGTACACGTGAACTTCAGTCCGGTGATTGTGCACGAGGGCTGGCTGGAGGACTGGGCCGGCCTCCTCGACCAACTGGCTGACGGGACGAGCGCGAAGACCAAAGCACAGCTGGCTGCCGAAATCATCTTTCTCACCCACAACGCGGACCTGCACGAGGTGAACCTTGGATGGCATCCCCAAGGGGAAGATCTGCTGTGGCGGCCTGACCTGCAGCAGGCGAAGCAGAGCCAGAGCGGGCAGTGGAACGTCCGTTACCGAAGCCATTGGAAGGGCCGGTGGGTGGCACAGCTCAACGACCTGATCGCTGCCAAGCTTCCTGAGTGCCGAATTCGGTACGCCTTCTGAAGCTCGCTCGCGGTTCGGCAATATGTGGCGCCGCCCTCCCGGGGCTGGATGAGGGCGGGGCCGGGTCCCAATGGGCTAGACAGTCGGACAAATACCCACATCCTTACGGCGCAACCCGCTTACGGCGACCCCCGCCTGCAATCGAGAGGGGGGGAGGCGGAGGCCGCGCTTTACGGCTGCGTGGGCGCGAGACCGATCGCGCCAACCAGCGCTCAATGTTCGACCCTGTGAGCGGCCCCTCGCGTGCCGATCGCATCAGGACGCGCGTGGATGCCTGCCAGACATGGCCCCGGACGCTCAGCCGCCTGTGCTCGCTGCGAAACCCTAGGGTTGGCCAATGAACGTTGACCATCCAGACGGGGACCCAGATATACAGGGGCAAATCGACGATCTTCGATCACGCTTGGACGCGGAAGAAGCGCGAGCCAATGCGAGTGAGGCTCGTGCCGACAAGGCCGAATTGCGGGCTGATAACAGCGCCCACCGAGTCGACGAGGTCGACGTCCGTATGGACGAGGGAAACGTGCGCGCCCGAGATGACCGTCGCAGGCTCACAGACGTGGAGGGGCGGCTCGACGTCCACGATGAGCTCATCGGCGAACTGCAGGCGGAAGGGCTGATCAGCAGTGCGCAGGCGGCGAACCTTGAGGTCGCACTGCAGACCGCGCGCACCATCGGTGCCGCCATCGGGGTCGTCATGACCGTCTGCCACGTCAGCGAGGTCGTAGCCTTCGAGGTCCTGAAGAAGGCCAGCATGGACAGCAACCGAAAGCTCCGGCTCGTAGCCGAAGAGGTCGTCCTGACGGGCAGTGTCGCAGGCACGCCGCCCCGCTGACCGGGGCGCGCACGACGCACGCGCACAACGAGCAAACCACGAGATGTTTCGGGTCTCGAGGGTCGCGTGGAGGACCTGCGGCTGGCGGCCCGTCTGCTGTCATCGGCTGACCGGGGCCCGGGGGCAGGTGGTGCTGCCCGGCTCCCCCTCCGGCTGGTGCGGCGTGTCGTCGTCGCTCCAGCGCAGGACGCACCGATCCCGTCGGCGAGGTCGAGAATGGCCTCGTCCAGCAGCAACGAGTCAGCCCCGGTACCCACGACCGCCCAGGCCAGCTCGAGGTCGGCGCGCAGTTGTACCGGTTCCCTAACCGGCCCGCCGCCGTCCCCTGCCTCGGCACGCACGTCCTCCGCCCGCTCCCCCAGGGTGACGGGTTCGCCGCCGAGCCACAGACGGGCGGTTGACGTCGGGTCGTCATGCAGGAGGACGGTGTCCATATGCCCGCGCCGCAGCGCGGCCACCACGGGGCCGAGCCCCTCCGCCACCCGACGCTGCTTGCCCGCTCGGCCCGGAAGGCGTCCAACACCTCCTCACGCCGCCGTGCGCGCCACTCGTACAACGCCTCGGTGACCGCCTGATCCTCCGCCTCCTGGGAAACACCGTCGGCGTGACCACCGATCGGCAGCCGCACGAGCCGGGTCGCGACGAGCTCGGCGGCCTGGTCCCACAAGTGGCCCACGCCTTGTCGTCCCGGCCCGTTGCCGTCGACCCCGCACGTGCGCCCGTCGCCGGTCCGCACGTTTGTCGCTGACCGCCCTCGGGTAGTGCCCCAGACAGCCGTCGATGGTCGACGGCACAGAGAGGAGGGGCAGATGGACAACCAGACGACCGCTCCGCAGAGCCCCGCGGACCGCGCCCAGACAGTGGGCCAGGACACGAAGCAGGCAGCCCAGAACGTGGCCTCCACAGCGGGTGAGGAAGCCAAGAAAACCACCCGCGAGGCCAAGGACCAGGCTCGCCAGCTGTTCAGCCAGGCTCGTAACGACGTGACCGACCAGGCGTCGGCGCAGCAGACGAAGGCAGCGAGCTCCCTGCGCGAACTGTCCGACCAGCTGCAGTCGATGGCCCAGGGTGCCGACGGCGGCGGCATGGCCCAAGGGATCGTCGAGGACGTGGCCCGACGGGCCGGGGACGCCGCCAGCTGGCTCGACCAGCGTGACCCCAGCAGCCTCCTCGAGGAAGCGCGCGGGTTCGCTCGGCGGCGCCCGATGGCCTTCCTCGCGCTCGCCGCCGGCGTCGGTGTCGTCGCCGGTCGCCTGAGCCGCGGCCTCGTGGACGAGGCCAGGGACAGCTCCGGCGAGACGTCGGGCCAGTCCGGCCAGTACGACCAGTACGGCCAGTACTCCCAAACGGTGGGAACCACCCCGGTGGCTGCCGGCGGGACCGCCCCGATGTTCACCGAGGGCACGGCGCCGACCCCCGCGACCGGTGACCTCCCCGGCCTGCACCGCACGACCCAGCCGCTCGAGCCCGACGGGACCCCGTCCCCGATCGACACCGAAGGACGGCTCACGGCGGGCGATGAGCTCGGCGGGGGCCGACGATGACCGAGCACCACACCCGCCCGGATCTGCCCGACGCATCCCTGCGCTCGGTGGGCGAGCTGTTGGGCGAGATCACCAACGACCTCTCGACGCTGTTGCGCCAGGAGGTCGCCCTCGCCAAGGCCGAGCTCAAGCAGACCAGCGACCACGCCAAGGCTGCCGGCGGCATGTTCGCGGGCGCGGGCGTGGCAGGGCACCTCGCCCTGATCTTCCTCTCGCTGGCCCTGTGGTGGGCGCTGGGAGACCTTTTGGACAGCCTCGGCTGGTCGGCGCTCATCGTCGGCCTGCTGTGGGCGGCGGTCGCCGGCGTGCTGGCCATGCAGGGCAAGAAGCGCATGAAGCGCGCCACCCCGGTCGCCCCTCAGACCGTGGACACGGCCAAGGACATTCCTGACGCACTGAAAGGACACCAGACACCATGACGACGACGAACCAGGACGACCCTGATGCCATCCGGCGCGAGATCGACCGCACACGCGGGCGTCTCAGCCAGGACGTGGACGTCCTCGCCGAGAGCGTGAGCCCGAGCGGGGTGGCCAAGCGCACCCAGCAACGGGCCAGCGACCGGGCCACCCGGCTCAAGGAGACGGTGATGGGCACCGCGTCCAACGCCGCCGGCACCGTCCAGGACAAGGCAGGCTCGGTGACGAGCAGCGGGTCCGGAACGATGCAGGGAGCCGCCGACGCCGTCACCTCAGCGCCCGACATGGCGCGCCAGCAGGCGAGGGGCAACCCGCTCGCCGCCGGTGCCGTCGCGCTGGCGGCCGGTTGGCTCGTGGGCTCGTTGCTTCCCGCCTCGCAGAAGGAGCGCGAGCTCGCCTCCGCCGCCAAGGAGCAGGCCCAGCCACTCGTGGACCAGGCGTCCTCGCTGGCCAAGGAGACCGCGGAGAACCTCAAGGAGCCGGCCCAGCAGGCTGTCGAGTCCGTCAAGGGCACGGCCCAGGAGGGCGTCCAGAACGTCAGGGAGGACAGCACCTCCGCGGCGGAGGACGTCAAGGCCACCGCGAAGGAGAACGCACCGGGTCAGGGCGGCAGCACCATGTGACGTCCCCCGACGCCGGCTCCACCCGACGACCCCCTCCCGGCACTCCGGGAGGGGGTCGTCCGCTGTGGGCGTTTCAGCGTGTCCCGGCTCGGGTATCCCTTCATATGCCGGTGGGCACAGTCGTGCCCGCTGCTCACCCGCCACCCAGGAGTCACCCATGTCGCAGGACGCCATCGTGATGCTCAAGGCGGACCACAAGGAGGTCCGCGCCCTGTTCCGCGAGTTCCAGAAGTCGAGCACGACCGACGCGCGCAAGGGCAAGCTCGTCGAGCAGATCATCGAGCAGCTCACCGTGCACACCTACATCGAGAACGAGGTGATGTACCCCCGGGTCCGGGAGCTCCTGCCCGACCTCGAGGACGACGTCCTCGAGTCCTACGAGGAGCACCACGTCGCCGACGTGCTCGTCATGGAGCTGGCCGGCATGAGCCCGGAGGACGAGCGCTTCGAGGCCAAGACCACCGTCCTCATCGAGAACGTCACGCACCACATCGAGGAGGAGGAGCAGGACTGGTTCCCGAAGGTCCGTGAGGGCCTGTCCCGCACGCAGCTGCGGGACATCGGTGCCGAGCTCGCCGAGGCCAAGGAGCGCGCACCGCGTCGCCCCGAGCAGCCCAGCGCCCTGAAGAAGACCGTCGATGCCGTCATCTCCTGACACGGTGTCCCCCGGTCCGGCGGCACAGCGCCCGAGCACGGTGCCCGTCCTCGTCACCGCGACCCAGCGACTGGAGCAGTCCACGTCCCTGGACGGTCTGCGCCGGTTCTACGGCGGGGTCGCCGGCCCGCTGGACCGCTGGTCCGGCAGCGAGCTGCTCCGCTCCGGCCTGATCGGGCACGCCCTGCACCCCGTGCTGACCGACGTGCCGATCGGCTGCTGGACCGCTGCCTCGATCCTCGACCTGCGCGGTCGGGACGAGGACCGCGCGGCCAGCCGCCGGCTCGTGGGCGCAGGCCTGCTCGCCGTCGGTCCGACCGCGCTCACCGGCCTGGCCGAGTGGGCGCGCACAGGGCGCGAGACGCAGCGGATCGGTGCCCTCCACGGCGCCCTCAACGTCGTGGCGACGACCCTCTACCTCACGTCGTACGTCGCCCGTGGTCGACGCCGGCACGGGCTCGGAGCCGCGGCCGCGCTGGCCGGCGCTGCCGTCACCGGAGCGTCCGGCTACCTCGGTGGGCACATGACGACGGCGCGCAAGATCGGCAGCCGCGACCCGGCATACGCCTCCGACCTCGTGCGGGACGAGCACGGAGGCACCATCGCGGGGTCATGACCCGCGGCGCTCCGCCATGTGCCGGGACAGCCACCGGCGCGAGTGCGCCGTCAGCGGGTGCCGGCGACCGTGGTAGCGCGGACCGCCGAGGACGCGCAGCCCCAGACCCATCCACGCGCACACCCCCCGCTCGACCAGCCACAGCGGCGCCGCGAGCGGGGTGTGTGGCGGGAAGGCGCGGGCGCCGTCGGCTCGACGCCGGCCGGCCTCGGCGACCGCCACGACGAGGCCTGACACCATCCCCAGCGCGACCGGACGACGGTGCAGGAGGACGACGGTGGGCAGCACCGAGAGACCGAGCACGAGTCGCAGGGGCTGAGCCTGGTCCTCATAGGCCTGACGGACGCGTTGCCGCATGAAGTGGCGGGAGGTCGGTGGCCGACGGGGGACGAGCAGGTCGGCGCGGTGGGTGACCCGGCCGCCCACCGCCGCCACCGTCCGGGCCATCTCGAGGTTCTCGTACAACGCGTCCGACGACCACCCTCCGGCGCCGAGGATCGTGGTGCGTCGCACCGCGCAGGTGCCCGGCCAGTCGCGTGCGAAGGCCCGGTTGACGAGCATCCGGCCGCTCTCCCACCAGGCCCACCACGGGAAGCTCGTCGGGTGGTTCTGGGGCAGCACGAGGTCGGACGTCCCGAGCGCCTCGACGACGGCAGCCAGCGTCGCGGGGTCGTAGCGGACGTCGTCGTCGGCGACGACCACGCGTTCGTGCCGTGCTGCGGCGATCCCCGTCATGGCGCCGACGACCTTGCCGTTCCCGCTCCCCCACCGCGCGTCGGGGGTCAGCACCCGTGTCGACCGCGCCCACCGGGCGCGCCTCACCTCGGCCGCGGGGCCGTCCGATCCGTCCACGACCGTGACGTCGGCAATCATTGCCAGCCGTTCGAGGTATGCCGTGAAGTCGTGCTCGACGTCCGGCTCCACCTCGTCCCAACGGACGGGAACCACCACCTCCACATCGAGCACCCCTGCGCTGGCGACAGCGGCATCCTCGACCTCACGCAGGGACAGCACGTCCTTGACCTCCTGTTCGACGGTTCCCTGCCCGTACCCACGTCCGAGCGGCGTCACGCACGTGCCATCTCCGCTGGACCTGGTGCGGAACACGTCTCCTGGGGAAGGTGTGCACCACGGGGTGGGTGGGTAGCAGGAAGACCGTCACTCCCCACTTCCAGGAGGTCCGATGTCCACCCACCCCACCACCCGATCCACAGACACCACAGCCCCGAGGACGAACGTCCAGAAGGCCGCCATGGCCGTCGGAGCGGTGTTCCTCGCCGTCGGTGTCCTGGGGTTCGTCCCCGGCATCACCCAGAACTACGACACCCTGGGCGCCGCGGGCCACGAGTCCGAGGCCATGCTCCTCGGAATCTTCCAGGTCTCGATCCTGCACAACATCGTGCACCTCCTCTTCGGGGTTGCCGGGCTGGCGATGGCGAAGCGGGCCAGCACGGCGCGCAACTACCTCATCGGTGGCGGTGTCATCTACCTGGTGCTGTGGCTCTACGGTCTGCTCATCGACAAGGAGTCGTCGGCCAACTTCGTGCCGGTCAACTCGGCCGACGACTGGCTGCACTTCGTGCTCGGCGCCGGGATGATCGCGCTCGGTGTCCTCCTCAGCCGTCGGGACACCGACGACGGGGTGGCCACGCGCCGCACCACCACGGGCATCGACCACCACTGACCGTCGTCGCGCGGGGACTCTCGGCGGCCGGTCGCTCAGCGACCGGCCGTCGAGCGCTGCAGGGCCTCCTCGAGGAGCGTGAGCGCGCGCTCGGTCGCCTGACCGACGACCTGCGCAGGGTCGCCGCGCAGGAAGATCTCCTCCTCCCACTCCCCCGCCGGGGAGGCCAGTCCGAAGCAGACGGTGCCGGGTCGCCGACCGTACTGAGGGTCGGGTCCGCCGGCTCCCGGTCCGCGGGGCACGCCCAGAACTCCGAACTTCACCTCACTGTCGTAGGCCACGACGGCTCCCGGAACCCGACCGAGGAGTCAGGGGCGGCACCCAGGGCCGACGCCACGCGGCCCGACGTCCGCGACTCCGCGCAGTCGACGCGGATGTCGAGCGCCTTGGCTGCGGACCCGACCGCCGTGGCCAGGGCCGCGCTCCGGTCGTCGTCCGTCACCTCGCCCGGTCTTTCGGGTCCGGGGCGGCGCCGTCGCGAGGGTCTGCGGTGACGAGCCGCAGACCGACTGCTCCACCACCGGCGCGGAGGCGGCGGTGGAGCTCGCCGAGGATGCGTTCCTGCTCACGTGCCATCGCACCGGCGCGCACGTGCTCGGCACCCTCTCGCGCGGCGCCCTCGCAGGCGGCGAGGTAGCCGAGGAGGTCCCGCACCGTGAGGGACGAGAGCCGACCGGTTCGCCGCACACGAGGCGGCGACGCTCCCCCGGTGATGTCGATGACCTCTCGTGCGTCCACGCGCTGCCCCTCCTGAACGTGCGGCAGGCCCTGTCATGTCAGGGACCCGGTTGTCCCAGAGGTACCCACCGGGGCGCGTGTTGACGCGCACCGGTCGACGGGCGGGGTCGGCACACCCGGACAGGAGCCCGTGTGCACACCAGAGGAGAAGTGGCCCGGTGCTCTTCCCCCGATCAGTGCTGCTCACGGGTACCGTCGAAGGCGTCTGGAGTGGAGACTCAGCCCCCGTCTCCCTGAGTTCCACGGTCCGACAGCGGTGCCAACGCCCTCTCCTCGAAGGATGAGCCATGGCCATCGCCGCAGTTCTGCCCGTGTCGACCAGCTCCTACGGGCACCACGCCATCGACCCCCAGGTCGAGCCCCTCGCCGAACGTCTCGCCGGGGCGCCCGAGTGCGAGCGGGAGGCGCTGCTCGAGGAGATCGTGCTCCTCGCCCTGCCGATGGCCGACGCCATCGCCCGGCGCTACCGGTGGCGGGGCATCGAGACCGAGGACCTCGAGCAGGTCGCGAGGACGGCCCTGGTCAAGGCAGCGATCCGCTACCGCCCGGGGGCCGGCTCCGGCTTCGTCGCCTTCGCTGCCCCCTCGATCAGTGGCGAGCTCAAGCGCTGGTTCCGCGACCACGGCTGGTCGGTGCGTCCCCCACGGCGTCTTCAGGAACTGCGTGCACTGCTGGTGAGCGAGGAGGAGCAGCTGCGGCACACCCTCCAGCGCGAACCCCTCGACTGTGAGATCGCGGAGCGTCTCGGCGTGACGGAGCACGACGTCACCGAGGTGAGGGCCTGTGCCAGCGGCTACCACGCCGCCTCCCTCGACGCGCCCAACGAGGCCGGGACCAGCCTCGCCGACCGCAACCTCGTCACCCCGTCCGAGTGCGAGTGGATCGAGGCCCGCGACGCCCTCCGCTGGGCGGTGACCCTGCTGGACGAGCGGCAGCGACTCGTCCTGCGGCTGCGCTTCGTCGAGGACCTGACCCAGAGCGAGATCGGCGAGCGCATCGGTGTCAGCCAGATGCAGGTCTCCCGGATCCTCCACGCCGTCCTCTCGACGCTGCGCGGGGCGCTCGCCCCGGACGAGGCCCAGCGGCCGGTCGCCTGACCCGGACGTCAGGGCGGGCCTCAGACCGTGTGGGCCCGACGGATGAGGGACAGGTACTCCGCCTCCGTGGCGGGCCCGGCGAGCTGGAGCGTCCCGTGCACCAGGTGCGGCGTGCCGGTGATGCCCAGCGCACGAGCCGCCTCGGCGTCGGCCGCCACGTTCTCGGCCAGCTCCGAGGACGCCAGGACGTCCGAGACCCGGTGCTCGTCGAGCCCGGCCTCGGCGGCCAGCCGCTGCAGCACGTGGTGGGACTCGACGTCGAGAGCCTCACGGAAGACCGCGGCATACAGCCGTTCGAGCATCGCCGCCTGCAGCGCAGGGCCACCCAGCTCCTGGCCCAGCGCCACGAGGCGGTGGGCATCGGTCGTGTCGGCGCGCGGCGGCTCGGTCAGCGTGATGTCGATGCCGTCGGGACGCGTCTCGATGGCGGCGCGCTCGAAGTCCTCGGCCGGCAGCGCCGGAACCGCGAGGGCATGGTGGTGGATGACGACCTCCGCCGGTCGCTCCGACGCGGCGACGGCCGTCTCGAGGCGATGCTTCGCGGCATATGACCACGGGTCGGTGACGTCACCCCACAGGTCGAGAACCAGGTCAGCCATTCCTTCACCATCCCACATGACGGCGAACGCCCCCAGCCCCTGAGGGGGTGGGGGCGTTCGTCAGGCGTGCCGGCGCGAGGCTCAGAACCGGCCGAAGCCGGTGGGCGTGCCGAACATGTTGCGCTCGCTGCTGTACTTCCCGGGGCGCGGGGAGTCGATCATCATGTCGCCACCGGTGAAGATGCCGACGTGCCAGGCGGGGCTGCCGTAGAAGACGAGGTCTCCGGGGCGCGGGCTCGTCACCCGGGTCGCCGCTCGCTGCTGCGCGGAGGCCGTGCGCGGGATGCTGATGCCGGCCTTGGCGTAGACGTACTGGGTGAGGCCGGAGCAGTCGAACCCGGAGGGCGTGCTGCCGCCGTAGACGTAGGCGATGCCGAGCAGGCCACGGGCGATGTTGACGATCTGGCTCGAGGACTGGGCGGCCGAGCTCTCGGCCACGGGGACGCGCGTCGTCGTGCGGCTCGTCCTCGTGGTGCTCGTCGAGCGGCTCGGGGCCCGGGTGGTGGCCCGGGTCGTGCTCCGGGGCTCGCTGCGCTCGGCGGCGGCGACGAGGCGGCTCTCGCGCGGCTCGGCCTTCACGACCGGCTTGGGCTTGGGCTTCGGCTTGGGCTTCGGCTTGGCGACGGCCTTGACACCGACGACACCGACGACCTCGGCCGCCCTGGGGGTGGAGGCAGCCGGCGCGCTGATCGCCGGAGCTGCGGGAACGGCGACCGGGGCGGCCGGCGCAGCCGCAGCCGCTGGCACACCGCGGTCGATGGTCTCGGGGGCAGCCGACGCCGGCAGGGCGAAGGCGGCGACCAGGCCACCGGAGGCAGCGAGGACGGCCGAGGCCTTGGCCCCCGTCACACCTGCTCGGGTGGCGAGGACCGACAGTTCGGAGACGGGGTTGTGCCGTCCGGGCGCGCGATGGCGCCCATGGGTGGAGTGAGCCACGATGAACCTCTCGATGCCTACGAGGTGAGCTGTCGGGTTCGGGCGTGAGGTCTGCCCGGCCAGTCGGAACTGGCTTCACCCCAAGGACCGACCTGGTTGGCCGGCCCACGATTGGGTCCCCCGCTCCTGCCAAGCGGTTTGCGTTGCAGTCGACGGCGGTGGCAGGACTCGGCATGTCCGCCTCGACGATCCACCCCAGGGGAGGACGAATCGCAGCCACGGTACCCAAAGCCCCGGACAAAGTCACGTTTGGGTCACGGGGAGGCGTCCGAACACCAGCCGCCCTCGCGAACGGTCCCGGGCGCCCCCTCCATGCAGCGAGGGCGAGGGACCGTGTCGGCCCCTCGCCCTCGTCGTCATCGCGCGTCGTCACTCCACGGAGATGTGCACGTGGTCGTAGTGGTTGGCCGTGACCGAGCCCCGGTCCTCCATCGCCCGCCACCCGGAGGCGCCGGCGAGCCAGATGCGCTGCTTCCAGATGACGTAGGTGATGTCGTAGGCGCCCATGTTGTTGACGGCCCACTGGGCCACCGCGTCACCGCGCGAGCCGGTGACCATGACGTCGACGGCCTTGCCGGCGCCGTGGTCGCCGCCGCCGGGGCGGTAGCCGCCGATGTTGGTGATGCCGAAGTTCGACCGGATCGCCGAGTAGACCTTGGCGGCGTTGTCGCCCAGGCCCTTGGCGCGGCCGGCGTCGTAGTAGGCCATCGACGCTCCACTGCCCGACGAGCTCGACGAGCTCGACGAGCTCGACGAGGAGGTGGACGACGGCGCCGTGCGCGACGACGAGGTGGACCGGCTCGTGGTGGAGGTCGAGCGCTTCGTCTCGGGCTTCTCGACCTTCGTGGCCGGTGCCACGGTGGGCTTCGGCTTCGGCTTGGGCTTGGGCTTGGGCTTGGGTGCCGGCTTGGCGACGACCGTGACGCCGGCGGTGCCCGCGGACACGGCAGCGCTCTCGGCAGCCGCCGGGGCGCTCAGCGCCGTCCGTCCGGCCACCACGGCGGCGCGGCCCTCGCTGCGGGAGGTCGTGCCGCTCACGGCCTCGGCGCGGTCACGAGCGACGAGTGCGGAGGCCTGCCCCGACATCGCGACCTGGTCGGGCGTGGCCTGGACGGGGATCGCGATCGCCGCGACGACGCCGGAGGTCAGGCCGAGGGCGACCAGGCCCTTGACGACGGTGGGCCGGGAGGGGGCGGAGAGGCCGGTCGGACGGGGCAGACGTCGAGACGTCGGCGCCGGTCGTCGACCAGCGCGGGAGGCAGGGGAGAACACGAAAAGGGAACCTTTCGGTGGATCAGGGGTGTCACCACCGTAGCGGCGCCTGCGCCCCAAGTCACATTCCGGTAACGGAGGGAGCGTCGATCGCCGCCGACGCGGACCCCTTCGGTCGTGCGGCAGTCGTGCTCAGCCACGCACGGGTGGCCCAACCGTCGAGAGGTCAGACGTGACGTGCCGCACGTGCGACGAAGACGTGCGAGGCGATGTCGTCGGGGAGCGAGACCCCGGTCGCCTCGTCGGCGCCGGCCAGGGCCGCGATGACCCGTCCACCCTCGCGGCGCACGACGGCCAGCTGGCCCGGCAGGAGACCTGCCGCGGTGAGGAGACCGAGGGCCTCGTGGTCGTTCTGGGCGGGCTCGCCGATGCGCCGCACGGTCACGGTGACCGGGCCGTCGACAGCGACCTCGCTCAGGGTCGACAGCCCGGTGCGGAAGTCCTCACCGAGAGCCTCGCCGAACTCGTCGAGACCCGGGATGGGGTTGCCGTAGGGCGACTCCGCATGGTCGGCGAGCAGCGCGAGGATCTTGCGCTCGACGCGGTCCGACATGACGTGCTCCCAGCGACAGGCCTCGTCGTGGACGTACTCCCACTCGAGCCCGATGACGTCGACGAGCAGACGTTCGGCGATGCGGTGCTTGCGCATGACGCGCGTCGCGAGGCGACGGCCCTCGTCGGACAGCTCGATGTGCCGGTCCCCGGCGACGGCGAGCAGGCCGTCGCGCTCCATGCGGGCCACCGTCTGCGAGACGGTCGGCCCGGAGTGTCCGAGTCGCTCCGCGATCCGGGCTCGCAGAGGGGGGATGCCTTCCTCCTCGAGCTCGAAGACGGTGCGGAGATACATCTCCGTGGTGTCGATGAGGTCGGTCACGGCTCCAGTCTCTCATTCGGCTCGGCCCGGGCCGGACGGCTCCTGCGTGGGTCGTGGGCCGGCAGCCAGCGCGCGAGCAGGGGAGCACCCGCCAGCACCACCACCCCGAGCACCACGCAGGCGGCACCGAGTCCCGCGAGCAGGGTCGCGGCGCTGACCAGCAGCGGAGCGCCGTTCTGGCCGAGAAGCGACAGGAACCGCCACGCGGACAGGAACTGGGCTCGTCCTGCCGCCGGTGCCGCGTCGGCTCCGAGCGTCTGGACGATGCCCGACCCCAAGCCGTTGCCGACGCCCATGACGGTGGAGACCGCGGCGACGGCGGCGAACCCGGTCGTCAGCGGGAGCAGCACCATGCCCAGCCCGAGCACGACGAGGAAGGGCACGGCGACCCACACGCGGCCGAACCGGTCCATGACGGAGCCGGCGGGATAGAACAGCAGGACCTCGGCAGCGCCGGCCATGCCGAAGATGACGGCCGTGCCGCTGCTGCTGACGCCGACGGACTCCGCCCACAGGGGGACGACGACGAAGCGCCCCTGCCGTGCCACGCCGATGAGCAGGACGCCCACCCCGATGGTGGACAGCACGCGACGGTGGCTGCGCACCACGTCGACCAGGCGGACGCGGGCCACCGCGCCAACCGTCCCCGGTCCACTCCCTGCGCCCGCGGACGCCGACCGGGCCGCGTCGTCCACGAGGTCGTCGTCACCCAGCGCGAACCACGCCCAGACCGCCGCGGACAGGCCTGCGGCGACGGCGACGGCATATGCCGCCTGCGTCCCCCACACCGCGATGACCGGTGCCGCGACGAACGGTCCGACGAACAGGCCGATGCGCTGGACGCCACCCATCGTCGACATCGCCCGCGCCCTGATCCGCACCGGTGCGCGGGCGGTGAGCCAGGACTGGCGGGCGAGCAGGAACACCGACCCCGTCGTCCCCATGAGGCCGACGGCGATGCCGAGAACCCACAGGTTCTGCGCGACGACGGCGAGCGCCGCGCCGAGCGCGTCCAGCACGGCCGCCCCCACGAGAGCGCGCCGCTCCCCGATCCGCGCCACGAGGGAGCCCGCCGGCAGCGACGAGGCGAAGGCCGACATCCCCTCGATGAGGACGAAGGCCGCGGCAACGGCGACGCTCGCGCCGAGCTCCCGCGCGCTCAGGGCGACCACGGGGACGGTCGCGCCGACCCCGACGGACCACACGGCGGTCGGCCCGAACGCCGGCAGCGCGATGCTCCTCAGCGAGAAATCGTCGGCTGCCGGCACGAGCGCCACCCTGACACGTAGGTTGGCGGGGTGCACGTGATGATCCCGGGTCGACACAACGGTCCTCCGAGCTCCGGCAACGGAGGGTGGGTGAGCGGGCTCGTCGCCAGCCACACCCCCGTGAGCGACGACGCTCCCGCCGTGTCCGTGAGGCTGCACCTGCCGCCGCCGCTGGACCGTCAGCTGGTCCTCGAGCCCGGCGCGCCGGGTGCTGCCGACGCGCGCACCATGCTGCGAGACGGTGACGACGTCGTCGCCAGCGCGGTGGCGGCGCCCTCCCCCGCCGGAGAGGTGCCCGCGCCCGTGACCCTCGAGGTGGCCCGCGACGCCGAGAGCCGCGGCATCACGGCCGAGCAGCACCCCTTCCCCACCTGCTACGGCTGCGGACCGCTCCACCCGGACGGGCTCCGCATCCGCTCCGGTCCGGTGACCGGAAGGCCGGGGCTGTATGCCGCGACGTGGACGCCGCGCGAGACCTCACCTCCCGAGGTGTGGGCGGCGCTGGACTGCCCGGGCGGGAAGGCGGCCGGGTTCCCGACCACCCTCATGGTCCTCGGCACGATGACCGCGCAGGTGCTCGTCCCGCCGGCCGTGGGAGTGGAGCACGTCGTGCTCTCCTGGTCGCGGGGCGACGAGGGCCGCAAGCGCCACGCCTCCTCCGTCCTGCTCACCGCCGACGGCCGGCTCCTGGCCCACGCCGAGCAGACGTGGATCGCCATCGACCGACCCGTGTGACCCGATCGACCACCTGCGCCGGCGGGCAGGCAGCACACTGGTGCTGCCCCACCGGACTTCACCGAGACGAGGGAACGTGACACCGCAGTCCGACACCCAGACCAGCACCGTCCCCGAGGCCGCCTCGGCCGACCCCGACTTCCGACCGGGCCTCGAGGGCGTCGTCGCCTTCGAGTCCCGGATCGCCGAACCCGACAAGGAGGGCGGGTCGCTGCGCTACCGCGGCGTGGACATCAACGACCTCGTCGGCCACGTCAGCTTCGGGCAGGTGTGGGGGTTGCTCGTCGACAACGAGTTCGACCCCGGCCTGCCGCCGGCCGAGCCGTTCCCGCTCCCGGTCCACACCGGTGACGTCCGCGTCGACGTCCAGGCGGCGCTCGCCATGCTCGCCCCGCTGTGGGGGTTCCGGCCGCTGCTCGACATCGACACCGCCGAGGCCCGCGACCAGCTCGCCCGCGCGGCCGTCATGGCGCTGTCCTTCGTGGCGCAGTCGGCCCGTGGCCAGGGCAGGCCGATGGTCCCGCAGACCCAGGTCGACACGGGCCGGACGATCGCCGAGCGCTTCATGATCCGCTGGCGCGGCGAGCCCGACCCCCGCCACGTCGAGGCGGTCGACGCCTACTGGATCACCGCGGCCGAGCACGGCATGAACGCCTCGACCTTCACCGCCCGGGTCATTGCCTCGACCGGCGCCGACGTCGCGGCCTGCCTCTCCGGCGCGGTCGGTGCGATGTCCGGGCCGCTGCACGGCGGTGCCCCGTCGCGCGTCCTCCACATGATCGAGGGCGTCGAGCAGGGCGGGGACGCCGTCGCCTACGTCAAGGGCGTCCTCGACGGCGGCGAGCGGCTCATGGGCTTCGGGCACCGGGTCTACCGGGCCGAGGACCCCCGGGCCAAGGTCCTGCGCGACACCTGCCAGCGCCTGGGCGCACCCCGCTTCGAGGTCGCCGCGGCCCTGGAGAGGGCCGCCCTCGACGAGCTGCATTCCCGGCGCCCCGACCGCGTGCTCGCCACGAACGTCGAGTTCTGGGCCGCCGTGCTGCTCGACTTCGCCGACGTCCCCGCCGAGATGTTCACGTCGATGTTCACCTGTGCCCGCACCGCCGGCTGGTCGGCGCACATCCTCGAGCAGAAGGAGACCGGTCGCCTCATCCGGCCGAGCTCGCGCTACATCGGCGAGGCCACCCGCGGTCTCGACGCCGTGGCCGGCTACCGCGCGGGCTGAGCGGTCCGACGTCACCGGGCGGGACGGCATACGGCAGCAGTGCCCGTATGCCGTCCGGCTCACCGCGCGCGGTGAGACGGCGTCCCGGTGGGTGAACTCCTGCGGGTGCCGCTCCCGGCGTTTGCGAGACTGTCCGCGTGACTGACGCCCCGATCACCCTGCCCGCAGACCTCCTCCCCGCCGACGGTCGCTTCGGCTCCGGACCCTCCAAGGTCCGCCCCGAGCAGGTGGAGTTCCTCGCCTCGCTCGGCACGACCGTGCTCGGCACGTCGCACCGCCAGGCTCCGGTGAAGAACCTCGTGAAGTCCGTGCGCAGGGGTCTCTCCGACCTGTTCTCGCTGCCCGGGGGCTACGAGGTCGTGCTCGGCAACGGTGGCGCGACGGCCTTCTGGGACATCGCCGCCTTCGGGCTGGTGCGCGAGCGCGCCCAGCACCTCGCCTTCGGGGAGTTCTCGAGCAAGTTCGGCGCGGTCACCTCCAACGCCCCGTTCCTCGGCGAGTCCTCCATCATCAAGAGCGAGCCGGGCACCCGCCCCGTGGCGGTGGCCGAGGACGGCATCGACGTCTACGCCTGGGCCCACAACGAGACGAGCACCGGTGTCATGACCGACGTGCAGCGCGTGTCCGGTGCAGCCGAGGACGCGCTCGTCCTCATCGACGCCACCTCCGGCGCCGGCGGCCTGCCGGTCGACGTCTCCCAGACCGACGTCTACTACTTCGGCCCGCAGAAGTGCTTCGCCGCCGACGGCGGCCTCTGGCTGGCCCTCTTCTCCCCCGCGGCGCTCGCCCGGGTCGACGAGATCACCGCGTCGGGCCGCTGGGTCCCCGACTTCTTCAGCCTCCCCACGGCGATCGACAACAGCCGCAAGGACCAGACCTACAACACCCCCGCCGTCGGCACCCTCGCGCTCCTCGCCAACCAGCTCGACTGGCTCAACGGACAGGGCGGGCTCGACTGGGCGACCGCCCGCACCAAGGACTCCTCGGACCGGCTCTACACCTGGGCCGAGTCGGTGGACTACGCGTCCCCCTACGTCGCCGACCCGGCCGCCCGTAGCCAGGTTGTCGCGACGATCGACTTCGACGACGCCGTCGACGCCTCGGTCATCGCGAAGACGCTGCGTGCGCACGGGGTCGTAGACACCGAGCCCTACCGCAAGCTGGGCCGCAACCAGCTGCGCGTCGCGACCTTCCCGGCGGTCGAGCCCGAGGACGTCAGCAAGCTCATCGCCTGCATCGAGCACGTCGTCGACGCCCTCTGAGACCACCCACCACCGCGGCTACTGCACCGTAGGAGGGGCAATCCCCCCTCCTACGGTGCAGTAGCACCGTGCGAGGGCAGGGCTGCCAGGGGACAGGGCGTGGGGTCTTGCGCGGTCAGGTGAGCACGGCATACACGACCGCGACGGCGACGAGCACGGCCAGGACGGCCAACGTCATCCGGCGGCGGAAGACCGGTGTCATCGGGCGGCCTCCGGGGCCGGCTCGGTGACGGTGTCACGCACCGGCACCGCCTCGATGGTGATGCGCGGGGAGCGCTGCGACTCGTAGCTCACCCGGACATTCTGCTGCCGCGCGAGCCACCAGAGGACGGCGACCAGAGTCAGGCCGATGAAGATCGGGCCGATGGCGATGGTCCACCGGGGTCCCCAGACCTCGCCGATCCAGCCGATGATCGGGGCTCCGACGGGCGTGCCGCCCATGAAGATCGCCATGTAGAGGGCCATGACCCGGCCGCGCACGAGCGGGTCGGTGCGCAGCTGCACCATCGCGTTGGCCGTGGTGAGCGCGGTCAGCGCCGAGAGACCGACCGGCACGAGGGCCATTGCGAACAGCTCGTAGCTCGGAGCGAGGGATGCCGCCGTCGTCGAGACGGTGAAGCCCACGAGGGCGAAGAGGAGCACCCGCAGCCGGGGCTCGCCACGTCGGGCGCTGAGCAGCGCCGCGGTGAGCGAGCCGATCGCCATGATCGAGCCGAGGACGCCGTACTCCGTCGGGCCCTTGTCGAACTCCTGCGTCGCCATGAGCGCGGTCGTCACCTGGAAGTTCATGCCGAAGGTGCCGAGCACGGACACGAGCAGCATGACCACCTTGAGGTCCGGCCGGTTGCGGACGTAGGTGAGGCCGTCACGGATCGCGCCCTTGCCTCGCGTCAGGGGCGACGGGACGAGCTCGCTCGTGCGCAGCTGCGACAGCGCGACGAGCACGAAGACGAAGGTCAGCACGTTGACGAGCAGGGTCCAGCCCGTGCCGTAGACCGCGATCATGAGGCCCGCGGCGCCGGGTCCGATGAGGCGGCCGGCGTTGAACGAGGCGCTGTTGAGGGCCACCGCGTTGGCGAGCTTGTCGCGCGGCACCATCTCGGAGACGAACGACTGTCGGGCCGGGTTGTCGATGGAGGTGATGACGCCCTGGATGAGGGCGATGCCGTAGACCATCCACAGGGTCGCCGCATCCGCCAGGACGAGCACGGCCAGCAGGAGGCTGGTGACGAGCAGGAGGGCCTGGGTGACGAGAAGGATCCGGCGCTTGGGGAAGCGGTCGGCGATGGCTCCGGCCCAGGGCGCCAGCAGCAGGAAGGGCAGGAACTGCAGCCCGGTGACGATGCCGAGCGCCTGGCTCGAGTTGTCGGTCAGCTCGGTGAGGACCAGCCAGTCCTGGGCGACGCGGCCCATCCAGGTGCCGACGTTGGAGACGAAGGACCCGGCGTAGTAGATCCGGTAGTTGCGCTCGGTGAACGAGGTGAAGGTCGGGCTCACTCGGAGGCCACCTTGGCGAGGATGGCGGAGGCCTGCTGGAGCACGGCCTGCTCCTCCGGGGACAGCCGGGCCACGCGCACGACCATCCAGGCGTCGCGCTTGCGACGGGTGTCGCGCAGGACCTGGCGGGCGAGGTCGGTGAGCGTGAGGTTGACCTGGCGCCGGTCGTTCGGGTCGGCCGCACGCTCCACCCAGCCGAGCTCGACGAGGCCGGCCACGGTGCGGGTCATGCTGGGGGCGCTCACGCGCTCGATCTCGGCCAGCTCGCCGGGGGTGCGGGCACCCTCCTCGAGCCGGCACATCACCGAGAAGTGGTGCGGGGCAATGGTGTCGGTGCTCTCGTAGCGCACGCGGCGCGAGATCCGCATGCAGGCCAGCCGCAGCTCTCCAGCGAGGGAGGACACCGCAGCAGGCCGCAGGGCGGCATACGCGGGGCTGGTGTCCGAAGTCATGTAGTTAGCCTAACTCATTACTTCGGCTAACTATTCCGTTCGACGGGCCCGAAGGGCGCCGGTCGCCCTCCGGACTGCGTATGCCGTCCGCTCCCCTCCCTCGCTAGGGTTCCGCCCATGTCCACTGCCACCACCGCCGGCCCGCGCTCCGGGTCCTCCATCGACCGCTACTTCAAGATCTCCGAGCGCGGCTCGAGCGTCGGCCAGGAGGTGCGTGGCGGGGTCGTCACGTTCTTCACGATGGCCTACATCGTCGTGCTCAACCCGCTCATCCTCGGCTTCGCGCAGGACGTCAACGGCGACTTCCTCGGTGGCGGCTCGGGGGACGGCTCGAACCTTCCCGCGATCGCCGCGGGCACCGCCCTGGTCGCCGGCCTCCTCACGATCCTCATGGGGGTCGTGGCGAACTTCCCGCTGGCGCTGGCCACCGGGCTCGGGCTCAACGCGTTCGTCGCGTTCGCCGTCGCCTCCCAGATGACGTGGGCCGACGCCATGGGGCTCGTCGTGCTCGAGGGCCTCATCATCCTCGCGCTCGTCCTCACCGGCTTCCGGACGGCCGTCTTCCACGCCGTGCCGACCCAGCTCAAGGTCGCCATCTCGGTCGGGATCGGCCTCTTCATCGCGCTCATCGGCTTCGTCGACGCCGGCTTCGTGCGCCGCACGGCGGAGGGGACCGTCCCGGTCCAGCTGGGTGTGGGCGGATTCCTGGCCGGCTGGCCGACCTTCGTCTTCGTCGCCGGCCTGCTCCTCATCATCGTGCTGTGGGTCCGCAAGGTCCGCGGCGCCATCCTCATCGCCATCGTCGCCACCACCGTGCTCGCCATCCTCATCGAGGCGATCGCCCAGATCGGCCCGGCCGTCGCCGGCGAGGACGTCAACCCGACCGGGTGGGGCCTCATCGTCCCCGAGCTGCCCGAGCAGGTCATCGACTCCCCCTCCTTCGCGACCGTCGGCCAGTTCTCGCTGTTCGGCTCGTTCCAGTCCGTCGGGGTCGTCGCCGCGGCGCTGCTCATCTTCACCCTCATGCTCGCCGACTTCTTCGACACGATGGGGACGATGACGGCCATCGGCCACGAGGCGAACCTCCTCGACGAGGACGGCCTGCCGCCCAACACCGACCGCATCCTCGTCGTCGACTCCCTCGCAGCCGCCGCCGGCGGCGCCGCGGGCGTCTCGTCCAACACGTCCTACATCGAGTCCGCGTCGGGCGTCGGCGAGGGCGCCCGCACCGGCCTGGCCTCGGTCGTGACCGGCCTGCTGTTCCTCGCGTCGATGGTCTTCGCACCGCTCGTCAAGGTCATCCCGTCGGAGGCCGCGGTCCCCGCGCTCGTGCTCGTCGGGTTCCTCATGATGCAGCAGGTCAAGGAGATCGACTGGGACGACGTCGAGATCGCCATCCCGGCCTTCCTCACCATCGTGCTCATGCCGTTCACGTACTCCATCACCGCGGGGATCGGCGCCGGCTTCGTCGCCTACGTCCTCATCAAGGTCGTGCGCGGCAAGGCCTCGGTCGTCCACCCGCTCATGTGGCTCGTCGCGGCGCTCTTCGTCCTCTACTTCGCGATCGACCCCATCAAGGACGCCTTCGGCGTCTGACCTCGTTCGGGAGCTCAGCCGGCGTCCCCGACTTCTTGCCCGTTCGGTTCGGCGAGCGCCAGCGAGCCGACCCGGACGGGCAAGAAGTCGGGCTCGTCAGCCGGCGTCGTGGGCGTTGCCGCGGCCGCGGCGCACGTAGGCCAGGCCGATCAGGCCCAGCACGAACCCGGCCACGCACGCCCACGGCCACCACGACCGCTCGCCCTCGTGGAGGGCGGGGACGAGCAGCGTGACGGCGAGCGCCACGAGCCACAGGACGAGGCCGATCCCGATGATCCGCTGCGTCGGGACCTGCATGGCCTCGAGCACCTCGATCTCGCGCTCGGTGACACCGTCGGGCAGGGCTTCCGGCGGTATGCCGTCCGCCCGGCGCTCGTGCGTCCCCTCCGGCTCGCTCATGCTGGAGTCAGACCCGCTCGAGCGCCGTGTCGTCGAGCACGGGGGGCGCGATCACCTCGGGCTCCGGAGCCTCCATGTCGACCTCGGAGTGGGCGCCACACCCGTGGTCACAGCTCACGACGCGACCGTCGGAGGGAGACCACGCGTTGGCGCACACGCCGAAAAAAGACCGCAACGCACCCGCCATCGGGACGAAGAAGCCGCACGAGGCGCACGGCGCCGGGGCCTTCTGGGCGACGGGGGCGCTCGGGCCGGATGCGCCCTCGTACCAGCGCTGCGCGGCGGCCTCGCGACCCTCCGCGGACAGCACGCGAGGACGGCCGAGCCCGAGCTCCCAGGCCACGGCTGCATCCTCGTCACCCACGATGCCGGTGGCCTCGAAGCCGGGCTCGAGCAGCGGGTCGTCGTCGACCTTGGGCGTGACGTCGCCGGGTCCGATGTCCCCGGGAGCCAGCCGGTCGGCATACGGCAGCCACTGCGGCGACAGCAGGGCACCGTCACCGGGCAGCAGGTTGGTCTCGGACACGGTCACCGTCTTCGAGCGCGGGACGCGCGCGACGGTGATCGCCCATCGCCAGCCGGGGTAGGCCTTGGCGGTGCACGAGAAGTAGTGGGTCCCGACGCGGTCCTCGACCATGTCCATGCCGAGGTGCTCCCCGACGGTGCCCTGCTCGGCGATCGACTCGGCGGCCTCGCGGGCGAGGTCGACGGCCCCCTTGAGGGTCGGGTCCGGCTTGGTCGCCGCCATCAGACGTCGAGGTCGTCGGCGACCGCGCGCAGCACCTGGGCGACCTTGCCGCCGTGGCCCTTGTCGGGGTAGTGGCCGCGGCGCAGCGAGCTCTGCACGGAGTCGAGGAGGGTGATGAGGTCCTCGACGATGACGACCATGTCCTCGGCCGGCTTGCGGTCGCGCACCTTGCGGTTCGCGGTGACACTGGCCGCGGGCTCGAGCAGCCGGACCGACAGCGCCTGGGCGCCGCGGCGGCCCTCGACGATGCCGAACTCGATGCGGGCACCGTTCTTGAGCGAGGTCACGCCCTCGGGGAGTGCACTGGAGGGCACGAAGACGTCACCGCCCTCGGTGGGGTCGTCGGTGGACACGAATCCGAAGCCCTTGTCGGAGTCGTAGAACTTCACCTTGCCAGTCGGCACGGGGCACCTCTGTGATTGCTTTGGGTGGTCCGGAGTGCGGGCGTCGCACCTCCGGGCTAACCACCACAGGCTATCCCGGACGCGGTATGCCGTGCGCACGCCTTTCCCCTCCACCCGGAAACGGACTTGGGGCGCGTCGGTGCCGGCTGCGAGAGTGCTCCGGTGAGCGCCACGACCGACCGCCCCCGGGTGAGCCTGCGCCAGTTCTGGGCAGACCTGCCGACCGCCGGTCGATGGCTGCTGTCCACGGTGGCGATCCAGACGCTGGGTCGTGGGCTGACCCTGCCCTTCACCGTCATCTACATCAACGAGGTCCGCGGCATCGGCCTGGGCACCGCCGGCACCCTGCTGGCCCTCGTCGCCGTCGTCGCACTGCTCGTCACCGGCCCGGGCGGCTCCCTCACCGACCGCGTCGGCGCCCGGCGCATGCTTCTCGCCGGCACCGCCTCGCAGCTCGTCGGGTGCATCGTCCTCGCCTTCGCGAGCACCGTGCCGGCGTTCGTCGTCGGGTTCGTCCTGCTGGGCTTCAACTTCGGGGTGTCGTGGCCGGCGTTCAACGCCCTCATCGCGTCGGTGGTCTCCGGTCCGCTGCGCCAGCAGTACTTCGGGGTCAACTTCGCCCTCGTCAACCTCGGCATCGGCCTCGGCGGCGTCGTCGGGGGCCTCTTCGTCGACGTCCGCGAGCCGATGACCTTCACGCTCATCTTCCTCGCCGACGCGGTGAGCATGCTCGTCCCGATCGCCCTCCTGCTCGGGCCGCTGCGCCACGTCCACGGCCGCGCCGAGCGCCCGCAGGACGCGCCCACCGTCGGCTACCTCGACCTGCTCCGCCGCCCGCCGGTGCTGTGGCTGACCTTCATCACGTTCCTCTGCACCTTCATCGGCTACGGGCAGATCGAGTCCGGGTTCCCCGCGTTCTCCCGCCAGGTCGGTGAGGTCTCCACCGGAGTCATCGGGCTCGCCTTCGCGGTCAACACGCTCGTCATCGTCTCGATGCAGTTCCCGGTGCTCCGGGCCGTCACCGGGCGCCGGCGCACGCGCGGGCTGCTCGTCATGGTCGTCGTCTGGTTCGTCTCGTGGCTGGCCCTGTCGTCGGCCGGACTCGGCCCGGCCACGCTCGGCGCGACCGTGGCGGTCGTCGGCTTCATGGCCGTCTTCGGCTTCGGTGAGATCTTCATGCAGATCGCCATCCCCGCGATCACCAACGACATGGCCGACGACCACATCCGCGGCCGGGCCAACGCCGTCAACGCGGGAGCCTTCCAGGGGGGAGCCATCCTCGGACCGGTCGTCTCCGGCCTGCTGCTGGAGCACGACCTGTCCGGGGTCTTCATCGCCTCGATGCTCGGCGGGTTGGTCGTCATGGCCGGCGCCATCGTCGTGCTCGAGCGTCGGCTCGACCCCGCCGAGAACGGCGTCATCGCACGCTGATCCCCCGGCTCCCAGACCCGGCGGTCCCTGCGTTCGGCCACTGGTGTCGGGGCGCCAGCCGGGCGTACTCTGAGGTCGAGGCGCCCCCGAGTCACGCTCGTGGCCGGGGTGTCAGGAGGCGGACATGACCGGTCCTCGGAGCTGGTTCGCGATGGTGCTGGTGTCGCTCGCGACGGTCATGTGGGTGGGGGTGGCCTCGACCGGCACAGCGCATGCGGCCGTCACCGTCTCCCGCGCGGAGGTGAGCGGCGACAGGCTCAGGATCGAAGGCAGCGCGATCGCCGGCCGTCCGATCACGGTCGACGGGGTTCAGATGACCACCAGCAGCAGCTCGGGAAGTTTCAGGCTCGAGCGCTCGGGGTACAGGCCGCCCGCCGACTGCACCGTGGACGTGAACGACGGGTCGACGACCCCCGTCAATGTCCGGCTGTCGGGGTGTTCGGTGAGCGCGCCGGCGCCCGCACCGGCCCTCGGCTCGGTCAGTCTCAGTCCGGCGACCCTGCAGGGAGGGTCCTCGGGCGCGGCCACCGTGACCCTCACCGCGCCGGCACCCTCGGGCGGCGCGGTCGTATCACTGGCCAGCAGCAACACGAGTGTCGCCACCACTCCCGCCAGCCTGACGGTCCCGGCGGGAGCCACGTCGGCCACGACGGCCGCGGTCGCGACCAGCTCGGTGAGCTCCACCACCAGCGTCGTGATCTCCGCGACGTACAACGCGATCACCCGCTCGGCGACCTTGACGGTGACCGGCACGGCTCCGCCGCCGGCGGGCACCCTTGAGACGGTCAGCCTCAGCCCGACCACGGTGCAAGGAGGGTCCTCGGCCTCGACCACCGTGACGTTGTCCGCGCCCACCCCTGCTGGGGGAGCCGTCGTCTCGTTCACGAGCAGCGACACCACCGTGGCAACGGTGCCGGCCACGATGACCGTGCCCGAGGGCGTGAACAGCAGGGTGGTCGTGAACTTCGTGGCCACCAGCCCGGTCACGGCCACCACCACGGCGGTGATCTCCGGGACCTACAACGGCGTCACCGGGACGGCCACCATCACCGTGACCCCGCCGCCGCCACCCCAGCCGGGTGGCGCGCTCGACTCGCTCACCCTGAGTCCGTCCACCGTCCAGACGGGCACCACGAGCACCTCCGCCACGCTGACCTTTACATCGCTGACACCGACTGGCGGCGCAACCGTCTCGCTGGCGAGCAGCAACACCTCCATCGCGACGGTGCCCGCCTCGGTGACCGTGCCGGCCAACTCCTCGACAGGTGCATTCCCGGTCTCCATCGATGCGTCCGTTGAGGGGACGGCGACCATCTCCGCGACCTACGACGGGGTCACGCGTTCGGCGGTGCTCACAGTCACGTCGCAGACGCTGTTCAGGATCATCACGAGCTCCCCGCTTCCGAACGCGAGGGTGGGCGAGAACCACGCCGGGTTCATCGAGGCGTGCTGCGGGCAGGGCACCCCCTACCGCTGGTCGCTCGTGAACGGCACGGTGCCCGACGGACTCCGCTTCGCCGGTAACGACCTACGACTCAGCCGCACCACCGCCGTCACCGGAGTCCCGACCCGGGTCCAGACGACCACGTTCACGGTCCGGGCGCGCGACCAAGCGGGTAACTCCGCCACCAAGACCTTCACCCTGACAGTGGACCCGGCGAGCCCGCTGGTGATCACCAACGGCACCGACCAGCTGCGGGACGGCACGGTCGGCGTCGCCTACGAGGCGAGCCTGTTCCCGGGCGGCGGCGTGCCGCCCTACGGCTGGTCGCACGTGGCGGGCACCCTTCCACCCGGCCTTCGCGTGCAGGCATCCCCTGGGCGGGTCCTCGGCACCCCCACGACGGCGGGCACCTTCACGTTCACCGCTCGGGTCGACGACAGTAGCGGCCAATCGGCAACCCAGCAGTTCACCATCCGGATCCTGCCCTGACCTCGTGTCGCCACGCGCGTGGCCTGGGACGAGACCACGGAGTAGACCTCCATGGTCATCGAGATCCTGCTGTGCCGTAGCACCGCCACCACCGACCTCTCCGCGACGAGCTCGTCGCCCGCCGTGGAGAGGCGCCACTGCTCCCCGGTGGGTGCGATGAGGTCAGCGCTCATGTCGGCGAACGGCCCCGGGACTACGGTGGTGAGGTGCCGCCCCGTTCTCCCTCCACGACCCGTTCGCTCGCCGACGACATCCGGGGACGGTCCGACGAGGAGCTGACCGCACTGCTCGCCGCCCGACCCGACCTCGCCCGGCCTGCCCCGAGCGACCTGACGGCCCTCGCCGCCCGCAGCTCGACCCGAGCCAGCACCGCCCGCGCCATCGACGGGCTCGACACCGCCCACGCCCAGGTGCTCGAGGCGGCCTCGGCCGGCGGGGAGGTCGTCACACCGGCCGGGCTCACCCGCAGCCTCGGCGACGCCGACCCCGACCGGGTCACCCGGCTGCTCGACGACCTGTGGGGCCTCGCGCTGGTCTGGCGCGCCCCCGAGGGCCTCGTCGTCACCCGCACCGCCAAGGACGTCCTCGGCGAGGGCGTCGCCGGCCTGGGGCCGTCGGCGAGTGACCTCCCCGGCGGGGACGCCCCGGACGCGGCGACGCTGCGCGCCGCCATCGAGGCGGCGCCCCCGCGGGCCCGCGCCATCCTCGACCGGCTGACGTGGGGCCCGCCCGTCGGCATCGTCCCGCCGGAGGACGGCCCCGGCCGCCCGGGACCCTCGGACGACGGTCCGCGCTGGCTCCTGGCCCACGGCCTCGTGCGAGCCGTCGCGGCCGACCAGGTCGCGCTGCCCCGCGAGGTGGCCATGGTGCTCCGTGAGGGCCGGGTGCACCGTCAGCCCCAGCTCGACCCGCCCCCGCTCGACGGTCCGCAGCGGGACGGTGACGCCGTGGACGCGGCTGCCGGCTCCGCAGCGAGCGCGGTCCTGGCCCTGCTCGACGAGCTGCTCGACTCGTGGTCGCAGACGCCTCCACGGGTGCTGCGCACCGGGGGCCTCGCGGTCCGCGACCTCAAGGCCGCGGCGGCCCGTCTCGACACGTCACCGGAGCACACGGCATACCTCGTCGAGCTCGCGCTCATCGGTGACCTCGTCGCCGACGACGGCGAGGTGGACCCCCACTGGGTGCCGACCGCGGAGTACGACGCGTGGCAGACCGAGCCGGGCGGCGAACGGTGGGCACGGCTGGCGATGGCGTGGCTGACGACGACCCGCGCCCCTCACCGCGTCGGCTCCCGCACCGACGCCGCGGCGGTCGTCAACGCCCTCGGCCCGGACGTCCAGTGGCCCCCGATCCGCTCCCTGCGGCGCGAGGTGCTCGACCTGCTCTCCGCCGCGGGGGCAGGCGTCGCCACGACGCCGGCCGACCTCGCCGCGGCCGTGCGCTGGCGACGGCCTCGGCGGGTGCCCCGCACCCTCGAGGACGTCGTCGAGGCGGTCCTGCGCGAGGCGGCCTGGCTGGGCGTGACCGGGCACGGGGCGCTCAGCGTCGCCGGACGCGCCGTCCTCGCCGGCGACGGCGACGTGGCGGTCGTCGCGGAGTCCATCCACCCGCACCTGCCCGCGCCGGTCGACGCCGTGCTGCTCCAGGCCGACCTCACTGCGATCGCCCCGGGCCCGGTGACCGGCTCCTTGGCGGCGTTCCTGCGGCTCGTCGCCGACGTCGAGTCACGCGGTGGCGCGACCGTGCACCGTTTCAGCGACGCCTCGATCCGGCGCTGCCTCGACACCGGGTGGACCGGCGAGGACATCCTCGCCGGGCTGCGCGATGCGAGCAGCACGCCGGTGCCCCAGCCGTTGGAGTACCTCGTGCGCGACGTCGCCCGCCGCCACGGCACGGTGCGGGTGCGTGGGGTCGGCGCCATCGTCCGCAGCGAGGACGAGGCCGGGCTCGACCTCATGCTGGCCAACCGGCGGCTCGCGGCGCTCCAGCTCCGGCGCATCGCCCCGACCGTCCTCACGTCACCGACCGGCCCCGAGGTGGTGCTCGAGATGCTGCGCGAGGAGGGCTTCTCCCCCGTGGCCGAGTCCCCCTCCGGCACGGTCACCGTCCCGACCCGACCCGTGCGGCGGGTCGTCCGCCGGAGCACGGTGGACCCGGCGCTCGTCCACGCCATGGACCGGGCGCAGATCGGCTCGCTCGTGGCCGGGCTGCGGGCGGCCGAGTCGCACGCGCAGGCGCAGGCCGCCACCCCCGCGGGTCGCACCGGGCCGCCCATCCCCGCCAACGACCCGACGACGTCGGTCGCGGTGATCCGGGAGGCCATCGCCGACGGGCGCGCCGTCTGGCTGGGCTACTCCGACGGCATCGGCCGCACGCAGCGGATGCTCTTCTACCCCGAGCGTCTCGACGGGGGCCGCGTCTCCGGCGTGAGCCAGGGCGTCAGCCGCACTTTGTCGATCCACCGCATCACCGGCGTCGTCACCGACTGACCGCTCCCCTCCCTCGACTTCTTGCCCGTTCGGGTCACCCTCGCTGCCCTCGGGCGACCCGAACGGCCAAGAAGTCGGGGGTCAGGCGGGGGTGAGGGCGCGGACGACAGCGGAGGGCGAGGCGCGCCCGAGCTGCTGCGCCATCCACGCGCTCGTCGCCAGCAGCGACTCGAGGTCGACGCCGGTGCGGACCCCGGCGCCCTCCATGGCCCAGACGAGGTCCTCGGTCGCGAGGTTGCCGGTCGCGCTCTCGGCGTAGGGGCAGCCGCCGAGTCCACCGGCGGACGAGTCGACGACGGTCACTCCCCGGCGGAGCGCGACGAGGGTGTTGCTCAGCGCCTGGCCGTAGGTGTCGTGGAAGTGGACGCCAATCCGGTCGGCGCCGATCCCGCGCTCGTCCAGCGCGTCGAGCAACGTGGCGACGTGGCCGGAGGTGGCGACGCCGATGGTGTCGCCGAGCGAGAGCTGGTCGCAGCCGAGGTCCATGAGCCGGTCGGCGACGTCGACCACCTGCGGGACGGGCACCGGGCCCTCCCACGGGTCGCCGAAGCACATCGAGACGTAGGCGCGCACCCACAGCCCGGAGTCGCGGGCCCGCTCGACGACCGGGGCGAACATCGCGATCGACTCCTCGACCGTGCGGTTGAGGTTCTTGCGGGCGAAGGTCTCGGTGGCGCTGCCGAAGATGGCCACGGCGCCCACGCCGGCCTCGAGCGCGCGGTCGAGGCCGCGCTCGTTGGGGACGAGCACCGGGCGTCGCGGACCGAGCCCTTCGTCACCGAGGAGCTCGAGGACCTCGCTCGCGTCGGCGAGCTGCGGGACCCACCGCGGGTTGACGAACGACGTCGTCTCGACCGTGCCGAGACCGGCCGCCGCCAGCCGACGGATGAACTCCGCCTTGACCGTCGCGGGCACGACCGACGCCTCGTTCTGGAGGCCGTCGCGCGCGCCGACCTCGTAGATCGTGATCTCCGAAGGCAGCGTCGGGTCGGCCTCGACCTGCGGGGTGCGCATGCTCATGCCTGATCCTGACACGAGGCCACCGCCACCTTCGCCTGGCACGGCTCAGACCGGGCCGTGACCGCGCCCACCGTCGGATACCTTGTCGCCATGAGCGAGAACGACAAGAACCCGCGCCCGGGCGAGCACACCGACCCGACGGCGAGCCCGGACTGGACCGCCCCGTCCGGGGCCTCCGGCTCCCACGAGGCGTCCTCGGTCCCCGACGAGGGTTCGGACCGCCCGGGCGGGTACGAGTCGTCCCCGACCGAGCAGATCCCCCAGGGCTTCGACCCCACCGGCGCTCCCCCGGTCCCCCCCGTCCCGCCCACCCCCGGCTACGACGCCCCCTACCAGGCGCCGCGCAGCCCCGGCGACCCCTACGCCGGGTCGAGCGCCCAGCCCACGAGCCCGTATGCCGCGCCGCCGCCCCCGCCCCCGTACGACCCCTACGCCGCTCCCCAGCCGCCCTACGACCCGTACGCCGCAACCGGTGGCCAGGCCCAGCAGGGGGCTCACCCGGCATACAGCGCCCCCGGTCAGTGGCAGGCGCCGCCGGCCGCCTACGGAGCACCGGCGCCGCAGAACACCAGCGCGATCGTCCTCACCGTCCTCTCGGGCATCGTCACGCTCTCGTGCTGTGTCCCGGGCATCGTGCCGCTCATCCTGGGAATCATGGCGCTGAGCAAGCAGTCGACCGACCCCGCAGGCTCGCGCAGCCTCACCAAGTGGGGCTGGGTCGCGTTCGCCGTCGGCATGGCCCTCGTCGTCATCGGCGTGGTGTCCTTCATCGCCCTCGGCGCCGCCGGCGTGTGGAGCGAGACCGGCTACAGCTCCGACTCCGACTTCTCCTACTGAGCCCGCGTGACTGACGGCGCCCTCATCGTCCAGAGCGACAAGACGCTCCTCCTCGAGGTCGACCACCCGAGGTCGGCCGACGCGCGACGGGCCATCGCCCCCTTCGCCGAGCTGGAGCGCGCTCCGGAGCACATCCACACCTACCGGATCACCCCGCTGGGCCTGTGGAACGCGCGCGCGGCCGGCCATGACGCCGAACAGGTCGTCGATGCTCTCGTCACCCACAGCCGCTACCCGGTGCCGCACGCCCTGCTCATCGACGTCGCCGACACGATGGCCCGCTACGGCCGCCTGACGCTCACCAAGGACGCCGAGTCCCGGCTCGTGCTGCGCACCACCGACCGGGCCGTGCTCACGGAAGTGTTGCGGCACAAGAAGATCAAGCCCCTCATCGGCGACCGCATCGACGACGACACGGTCATCGTCCACCCGAGCGAGCGCGGCCACCTCAAGCAGGAGCTGCTCAAGGTCGGCTGGCCCGCGGAGGACGAGGCGGGCTACGTCGACGGCGAGGCACACGCCATCTCGCTCGACCAGAGCGACGGCTGGGCGCTGCGGCCCTACCAGGAGCAGGCGGTCGACGGCTTCTGGGACGGCGGCTCCGGTGTCGTCGTCCTCCCCTGCGGCGCGGGCAAGACGCTGGTCGGCGCCGGCGCGATGGCCAAGGCCTCGGCGACGACCCTCATCCTCGTCACCAACACCGTCTCGGCGCGACAGTGGAAGGACGAGCTGCTCCGTCGCACCAGCCTGACCGAGGACGAGATCGGCGAGTACTCCGGCGCCCGCAAGGAGATCCGCCCGGTCACCATCGCGACCTACCAGGTGCTGACGACACGTCGCAAGGGCGTCTACACGCACCTCGACCTGCTCGACGCCAAGGACTGGGGGCTCGTCGTCTATGACGAGGTGCACCTGCTGCCCGCCCCGATCTTCCGGATGACGGCCGACCTCCAGGCCCGTCGCCGCCTCGGCCTCACCGCCACGCTCGTGCGCGAGGACGGCCTCGAGTCCGACGTCTTCTCGCTCATCGGGCCCAAGCGCTTCGACGCACCGTGGAAGGACATCGAGGCGCAGGGCTACATCGCGCCCGCGGACTGCGTCGAGGTGCGGGTCACGCTGCCCGACGGACAACGGATGGCGTATGCCGTCGCGGAGCCGGACGAGCGCTACCGCCTCGCCTCCTGCTCGGACGCCAAGCCGCCGGTGGTCGAGCAGCTCGTCGAGAAGCACCGCGGTGAGCCGACGCTCGTCATCGGCCAGTACCTCGACCAGCTCGACGAGCTCGCCGACCGCCTCGACGCCGACGTCATCACCGGGGCGACCACGGTCACCGAGCGGCAGCGCCTCTACGCCGCGTTCCGCGAGGGCGAGATCAGCCTGCTCGTCGTCTCCAAGGTCGCGAACTTCTCGATCGACCTGCCCGAGGCGAGCGTCGCGATTCAGGTCTCGGGAACCTTCGGCTCCCGCCAGGAGGAGGCCCAGCGCCTCGGTCGCGTCCTGCGCCCCAAGGGCGACGGCCGCACCGCGCACTTCTACACCGTCGTCGCCCGTGACACCGTCGACGCCGACTTCGCCGCCCACCGCCAGCGCTTCCTCGCCGAGCAGGGCTACGCCTACCGCATCATCGACGCCGCCGACCTCGACTGAGACCAGAAGCGAGCACCAGCGTCGAGGAGCCAGCCTCGACCTGGACGAGAACGCGAGGGGACGGCATACGAATTGGCAAGGCGTGTGCGAGTGTGGCGACATGACGCAGCCTCCCCAGAACACCCCCATCGAGCCCACCGCCCAGCCGACCCGCTTCCGGGTCCGCCAGAAGCTCACGATGATGGTCAACCGCTACGAGGTCCACGGCGTGGGCCCGGACGGCACCGAGGTCGGCCTGTGGGCGTTCGCCGAGCAGAAGCGGATGGCGTTCAAGGAGCAGGTGACCTTCTTCGCCGACGCGGGAAGGAGCCAGGCCGTGTTCGGGTTCAAGGCCCGCACCCGGATGGACCTCGGCGCGACCTACGACATCACGGACGCCGCCGGACAGCCGATCGGCCAGTTCCGCAAGGACTTCGGCAAGTCGCTGCTGCGCTCGACGTGGCACCTCACGACGCCGAACGGCCGCACGGCGCTGGGCCAGGAGCGCAACCGCAACATCGCGATCCTGCGCCGGGTCTGGGACCTCGTGCCGGTCGTCGGCGACATCCCCGTGCCGTTCCTCTTCCACTTCGACTTCGCGCTTCCCGACGGGCGAGTGGTGATGAGCAGCACGAAGAAGCCGGCGCTGCGCGACGTCTACGAGGTCGAGCTCCCCGTGGTCGACGGACACCCGCTCGACTGGCGCGTCGGTGCCGCGATGGCGGTCGCCCTGGACGCCCTTCAGTCGCGCTGACGGCGGGCACCTCACGGCGGGCGTCCAGCCAACTCCCAGACTCCGGCGGGACACTGCAACGGTGAACGCCACCCAGACCCCCGAGGCCACGCTCCTCGTCGTCGAGGACGAGCCGAACATCCGTGAGCTCCTCGCCACCTCCCTCCGCTTCGCCGGGTTCGAGGTCCACACGGCGGCCACCGGCGGCGAGGCGGTCAAGCTCGCCGACGCCCACCATCCCGACCTCTGCGTCCTCGACGTCATGCTTCCCGACATGGACGGCTTCGCCGTGACCCGCAGGCTGCGGGAGTCCGGCCGGCAGCTTCCCATCGTCTTCGTCACCGCCCGGGACTCGGTCGACGACAAGATCACCGGCCTCACCGTCGGCGGCGACGACTACGTCACCAAACCGTTCAGCCTCGAGGAGGTCGTCGCGCGGATCCGCGCGGTCCTGCGCCGCACCCGTGGTGAGGTCGACGACAGCTCGGCCCTGCGCTTCGAGGACCTCGAGCTCGACGAGGACAGCCACGAGGTGCGGCGCGCGGGTCGCGTCATCGAGACCAGCCCGACCGAGTTCAAGCTGCTGCGCTACCTCATGCTCAACCCCAACCGCGTCCTGTCCAAGGCGCAGATCCTCGACCACGTGTGGGAGTACGACTTCCGCGGCGAGAGCGGCATCGTCGAGTCCTACATCTCCTACCTGCGCCGCAAGATCGACAGCGAGGGCCTCCCGCCGCTGATCCACACCAAGCGCGGCGTCGGCTACGTCCTGCGCCTCCCCCCGCAGACGTGAGGGCCCGGCTCGCCGGCCCACCTGCGCTCGTGTCGCGGCTGGAGCGCATGCCCCTGCGGGTGCGGCTCGTCGCGATCGTCCTCGTCGTGCTGGCGGCGGCCCTGCTCTTCTCGAACCTCGCCACCGCCTACCTCATGCAGCGAAACCTCATGGGCCGGGTCGACTCCGAGCTCGAGAGCGTCGCGAAGCCGGTGGCCACCCAGGCCCTGGCTGACCTGAGGAAGGGCGACGAGGAGGCCACGCCCACCGGCTACGCCTTCGTCCTCTTCCCCGTGGACGGCGAGACGATGAGCGTCAACCCGACGAGCGAGCGGATGCACCCGGACGTCCCCCGGCTCGCCCTCGGTGACGCGCGGGTCCGCCAGGGCAAGCCGTTCACCGTGCCGTCCATCGACGGTGAGATGGAGTGGCGCTTCATCGCCGGCACGGTCGGCCGCAGCGAGGCGACGTTCGCCGTGGGTGTCCCGCTCCGGTCGGTGAAGCAGACGGTGGCGCAGCTGCTCGTCACCACGGGTGCGCTCAGCGCGGTGGTCCTCGCCGGGTCGGCCCTGCTCGGCTGGTATGCCGTCCGCCGGGCCTTCCGTCCGCTCAACCAGATCGAGGACACCGCCGCGGCGATCGCCGGTGGCGACCTCACTCGGCGCATCCCCGTCCGCGCCGCCGACGACGAGGTCACCTCGCTCTCGCGCAGCCTCAACGCCATGCTCGCCCAGATCGAGTCGTCCTTCGCGGTGCGCGAGGCCTCGGAGGACCGCATGCGCCAGTTCGTCGCCGACGCCAGCCACGAGCTGCGCACACCGCTGGCGACCGTGCGCGGCTACGCCGAGCTGCACCGGCAGGGCGCGATCTCGAGTCCCGAGGACACCCGCGCCGCGATGGAGCGCATCGAGTCCGAGTCGGGCCGCATGAGCGGGCTCGTCGAGGACCTCCTCACCCTGGCCAGGCTCGACGAGGAGCCGACCAACGCGATGGGCGAGGTCGACCTCACCGTGCTGGCAGCCGACGCCACGGCCGACGCGCGGGTGCGTGCTCCGGAGCGCCGGATCACCATGACCGGGCTCAGCGGCCCCGTCGCGGCCACCCCCGTGTGGGGCTCGGAGTCGCGGCTGCGGCAGGTGGTGACGAACCTCGTCGCCAACGCGATCCGGCACACCCCGCAGGGCCGTCCGATCGAGCTCGCCGTCGGTGTCGACGGCACCGACGGCGTCGTCGAGGTGCGTGACCGTGGCGACGGGATCCCTTCCGGCACAGCGCATCGCGTCTTCGAGCGGTTCTACCGGGCGGACCCGTCACGGGGCCGCTCCGCCGGCGGAGGCAACGGTCTCGGGCTGGCGATCGTCGCCGCCATCGTGGCCGCGCACCATGGTCGGGTCGGCGTGCACGAGACCCCGGGTGGGGGCGCGACCTTCGTGGTTCGCATACCCACAGTTCGCACACAGGATCGGCCCAGCGGCTCTTGATCTGAAGGTAGTTGGGTATGTGGTGCACCCCGACGACGGAGAGGGAACTGATGAGCACCGACCACGAGGACCACGACCAGCCCGGTCAGCGCGACCAGCGCGGTCCTGGCGACCACGACGGTCAGCGCAACCTGCACGGCCAGCCGCAGCAGTCCGACTGGCGGGCCGACTGGCACGCCCGTCCGGCGGGCGGCACGCCCGAGGCCTCCTCCACCCGAGGTGACGACGCCACCCAGGCCCTCCCCCAACAGCCCGCGCCGACCGTCTGGCACGGCGCCCACGAACCCGCCGGGCCGGTGTTCCCCCCGTCACCGGCCCACGGGGCAGCCCCTCAGCACACGACCACGGAGCCTCGCCCCAGGCGCCGGGTCGGCGAGCTGTTCACGGTGGCTGCGCTCGCTGCCGCCCTCGCCACGGGCGGCACCTACGCCGCGACCCAGCTGGGGTCGCAGGAGGCGCAGTCCCCCGCCGCGTCCTCCTCCTCCAGCCTGGGTCGCGGTTCGGAGACCACACCGGTGTCGCAGAGCAACCCGCAGTCCCCCAACTGGACCGCGACCGCGGCCGCCGTCTCGCCCAGTGTCGTGGCCATCAAGACCGACAGCGGCGAGGGCTCGGGCGTGATCATCGACGACTCCGGGCACGTCGTGACCAACAACCACGTCGTCGCCGGTGCCCGGGAGCTGACCGTCACGATGAGCGACGGGCGCACGTTCACGGCCCGGATCCAGGGCACCGACCCCTCGACCGACCTCGCCGTCATCACCATCGAGGGCGCGCCGGACGACCTCGACCCCATCTCCATCGGCGACTCGGACGCCCTGAAGGTCGGCGACCCGGTCATGGCCGTCGGCAACCCGCTCGGGCTCGCCGGCACCGTGACCACGGGCATCGTCAGCGCCCTCAACCGCCCCGTGACGACCACCGCCGCGGAGCAGCAGCCGCAGAGCCCCTTCGGCGAGGGCCCCCAGCAGTCCAGCGAGCCGGTCGTCACCAACGCCATCCAGACCTCGGCCGCGATCAACCCCGGCAACAGCGGCGGCGCGCTCGTCAACGCCAACGGCGAGCTCGTGGGCATCAACTCCTCGATCGCCTCCCTCGGGTCCTCCGGCGGCACGAGCGGCAACATCGGCATCGGCTTCGCCATCCCCGTGAAGGAGGCGGCCTCCATCGCCGAGCAGCTCATCGAGGACGGCACGGCCGAGCACGCCTACCTCGGTGTGACCCCTGCCGACGGGAGCGCCTCGGACGGCAACGCCACCCGCGCCGGCGCCCTGATCCAGACCGTGGCGAGCGGCACGGCCGCCGACAAGGCCGGCCTCCAGAGGGGCGACGTCATCACCCAGGTCAACGGCGAGCCGGTCGACTCGGCGGAGTCCCTCGTGGCCCACATCCGCGAGCACACCGTCGGCGACACGGTCACGCTCACCGTCCTGCGCGACGACAAGGCCCAGGAGATCTCGGCCACCCTCACGGCGGCTCCGGACAACTGACCTGCGGCCGACCCGCACCTCTCAGCAGCACGCCAGCGCGCCTGAGGAACCCGGTGAGTACCCCGACTCATGGAGTCGGGGTACTTCTGGCTCCACGCTGTGTTCCATGAACCCACAGCTCCAGGACGTGCGGCGACTCGAGGCCGAGTTCGCCGAGGCGATGAACCGGATGTACCGCGTCGGCAACGGGCTCGCGCGCATGCGTGCCTCCCTCGAGACCGACCAGCCTCACCCCTCGGGTGCGCCCGCCGCGGGTGCGCCCGCCGCGAGCGGACCCACACCTGTCGCACCGCGGCCAGCCCGGAGCGCAGCACCCACGCCGATGCCCGCCCTGGGCGCGTCCACTCCTGCTCCGGCTCCGGTGCGCCCCACGCCGGCGCCGCTCCCGTCCTGGTGGCAGCGCGAGGGTGCCGTCACCCGGGTGCTCGCGCTCAGCGGGGCCGTCGTCACCCTCATCGGGGTCGCGATGCTCCTCGCCCTCGCGGTGCAGCAGGGCTGGTTCGTCCCCGAGCTGCGCGTCCTGCTCGGCATGTTCCTCGCCCTGGGCCTCGTGGCCGCCGGGCACGTCATCCGCGAACGTGAGAGCGGGACCGGTCGCTCCAGTGCCGCACCGGTCGCCCTGGCCGCAACGGGGTATGCCGCGGGCTACCTCGACGTCATCGCCATCACCACCGTCTACGGCTGGGTCCCCCGCGGCGTCGGGCTCGTGCTCGCGGCCCTCGTCGCCGGAAGCGGCCTGCTCCTCGCGCGCCTGTGGGACCGCCAGCTCCTCGCGGTCGTCACGGTCCTCGGCGCCACGCTGCTCGCACCGGTGGTCGCCGGTCGCCCCGGCGACGAGGTGTCGCTCTTCGTGGTCGTGCTCTCGGCCGCTGCCCTACTCGCCCGGGGGGACCGCGGCTGGCCGATGCTCGCCCTGGCCCGCACCGTGCCGGCCAGCGGCCTCGTCCTGCTCGGCATCGCCGTGTCGGCCGGTGACGGCGACCCCTCGCTCGTCGCGATCGTCGCCGCAGGCTCCCTGACCGTGCTCGCCCTCGGAGGTGCCGTCTCCGCCGGCCGGCACGAGAGGCGCGACCTCGTCGGCAGCGCGACGACGGCCGTGTCGGCGGTCGCCCTGCTGACGTCGTTCGGGGTGCACGGGGAGACGCTCCGCACGACCGGCTTCGCGCTCGTCGCGGTGGCGTTCGCCGTGGCCCTGGCCGTCACCTCCCGGTCGCCGCTCGGCCCCGTCCCCACCGCACTGGCGACGACGACAGGTGCCGTCTCGGGCCTCTCCGCCCTGCTGGCCGTCACCAGCGGCGCCCCGGAGCGGTGGGTCGTCACCGGCTTCCTCCTGACTGCCCTGGGCTATGCCGCCGCGGCCGTGACCACCCGGTCGCGGGTGACGCTGTGGGTCGCGGCCGGCACCACCGCCGTGGGGGCTGTCGCCTACCTCGTGCACCCCGTGGCCTACGTCGAGCTCAGTCTGGCCCGTGACCACGACGCCACCTCGGCGCTCGTGGACAGCGCGCTGGCGGGTGGCGTGGCTGCGCTCGGCGCCTGGGGCGTCGACGTCGTCCGGGGGGTCACCGACCAGGTCCGCCGCCTCACCCGGCTCGCCGCACTCGTGGCCGGGCTCGTCACCTCGGCCGTCGCGGTGGTCTCGCTGGGACTGCTCGTCGGCGACGCGCTCGACGCCCCGGCCACCGGCTTCCTCGCCGGTCACGCCCTGGCCACCGTGCTGTGGATGCTGGCCTCCGCCTGGCTGCTGCTGCACGGCCTGCGCGCCGAGTCGCGGCGGGTCCTGTCGGTCCGGCTCGGCCTCGGCCTGGCCGCGGTCAGCGTCGCGAAGCTCTTCCTCTTCGACCTCGCCACCCTCGACGGGCTGTGGCGGGTGCTGGCGTTTCTCGTCACCGGACTGCTGCTCCTCGCCAGCGGGACGGCATACGCCAAGGCCCTGGAGCGCACGCGGTCGGTGGAGGTGACCGCCTGACAGACTTCCCGCATGCAGCGGGAGAGGGTGTGGGACGAGGCCGTGCGAGTCGTCAGGGGTGACGTGCACGGCCTCGTCCCCGTCCGGGACGACCTGCTCAGGCGCTGGTCGGAACCGCACCGCGGCTACCACGACCTGCGCCACCTCGACGAGGTCGTGACCGCGGCGGCCGAGCTGCGGGAGGACGCGCTCGGGTCCGACGAGGAGTGGGCCGAGGCCGTCCTCGCGGCCTGGTTCCACGACGCGGTCTACGACGTCGCGAACGCCACCGACAACGAGCGGCTGAGCGCCGACCTCGCCCGGGAAGCACTGTCCCCCCACGGCGTCGTTGCCACGGCGCTCGACACGGTCACCGCGCTCGTCGAGTCGTCGGCCCACCACGACGTCACGCAGTCCACCGGTCCGCACGCCGTCTTCCACGACGCGGACCTCTGGATCCTCTCGGCGCCGGAGGACCGCTTCGACGAGTACTGCGCGGACGTCCGGCGCGAGTACGCCTCGGTCCCCGAGGACGCCTACGCGCAGGGCCGGTCGGCGATCCTCGCGCCGTTCCTCGAGCGGCCGTCGGTCTACCGGACCGCACGGGCCCGGCGCGACTGGGAGACAGCCGCGCGGACCAACCTCAGTCGTGAGCTGCGTCGACTGAGATGAGCCCGAGGTGGAGTGCGACCAGCGGCCACCAGTGCCGGTGGCCGAGCCGAGCGGCGCCGTCCTGCATCCGGACCCACTCGCCGGCCGGTGCTGCGCTGCCGTTCGCCGCGAGCGCGTGGACCGCGAAGCAGGCGAACGGCGTCGGCCACGGGTAGCCCTCGTCCGGCTGACGCACGACGTTGCGCACGTAGCCGATGAGGGTCGGATCCACCCGTCCCACCGAGCCCAGCGCGGACGCGACGAGGGCACGCAGGGCCTGCTCCGCGGTGCCGGGCGCGACCCGCCGGCTGGGAAGGTCGAGCTCACCATCGGGACGCCGCTCGACGAGCAGGCCGCGAGGGCCGGTCACGGCCAGGCGCACCACGACGGTGTTGGGCGGGACGTCGTCCTGCCGTGAGGTGATGACGTCCGCGCGACCACCGGGCGGGAGCCAGGGCGCGTCCGCCGTGCTCTGCAGCACCCGCTCGTGCCTGCGCTTGGAGATGCGCAGGCCACTGTCCCGCAGCCGGGCCAGCAGCTCACGTCCACCGATGGGTTGGGCCCCGGCGGCGACGACCGCGGCATACCTCTCCTCGGGCACGTCGTAGTGGTCGCCCTCGAAGCCGCGGCGCGGGATCCCGACGCGGGCAGCGAAGGTGTGCAGCTCCTCGACCGAGGTGTCGCTCACGAGGTGCGACCACAACCGCCCGTGGGCGGGCCAGGCGGGCGGGTCGATGAGGAGCACCCCGGAATCGTATGCCGCACCCGTGGACCGAGCCTGTGGACAACTCCACGGCCGATCGCTCCGTTGTCCCTACGGTCGAGGGGAAGTGGTCGCACCACCGGGTGCGGCCCCGGCAGAGGGGACCAGCCATGGCAGCGCACTTCCAGGTCGACACCGAGCGGATCCAGGCCGCCTCCGGCGACATCGCCCGCATCTCCGGCGAGATCGAGGGGCAGGTCGCCCAGATGATGTCGCGGCTCACCGCGCTCCAGGACGCGTGGAAGGGCGGGGCGGCCACCCAGTTCCAGGGCGTCGTCACCCAGTGGCAGGGCACCCAGCGCCAGGTGCAGGCGTCGCTGGACTCGATCGGTCAGGTGCTCGGCGCGGCGGGCGCGCAGTACGCCGAGACGGAGGCTCAGAACATGCGCATGTTCACCTGACCGGGTCACCGGTGGCGGGCCGACGCCCCTGTTCGTCGGACCCGCCACCGGGGGCTCATTCGGTCGTCACCGCCCGGAGGATGTCGAGCCGGGCCGCCCGCCAACCGGGCCACCACGCGGCGAGGATGCCGACGAGCCCGGCATGCCCGACGAACAGTCCGAGCTGCGGCCACGGCACCGCGAGGACGTCGATGCCGTCGTCGGCCAGCGACCGTTGCAGCGCCACCCCGAAGGCGACGCCCAGCACGACACCGAGGGCCGCTCCGAGCAGGGCGATGACGATCGACTCGAGCCGCAGCATCCGCTTGAGCTGGCGTCGGCTCAGTCCCACCGCGCGCAGCAGCCCGATCTCGCGGGTGCGTTCGATGACCGACAGCGCGAGGGTGTTGATGATGCCGAGGATCGCGATGACGACGGCGAGCCCGAGCAGCGCGTAGATGAGATAGAGCATCTGGTTGACCTGGCTGCGCTGCTCGTCGGCGAACTCGTCCTGGTCCTTGACCGTGACGACCGGGAGGTCGGCCAGGGCCCGGTCCAGGTCGCGGGCCACCTGGGCGGGCACCGTCTCCGGCCCACGGGTGACGAAGACGAACGAGTCGGCCTTCTCGGCCCCGAGCGACTCGAGCGCCGGCAGGCTGAGCAGGAAGTCGGCGTCGAGCAGCGCCGACTCGCCGTGGACGGCGCCGACCGTGAACGGCTTGGTCGTCCCGGACCGGGTCATCTCCACCGTGGACCCGACTGCGAGTCCCGACGCCGTCGCCCGCTCCTGCGACACCGACACGGACGTCGGGGTCAGGGCGTCGAGCCGCCCCGACACCATCGGGGTGGGGCCGAGGACGCGGACGTGCTGCGGGTCGATGCCGATGACGCTGTCGCGCTCCCCCTCGACGGTGACGTTGTCCCACCGGAAGGCGGCGACCTCCTCGACCCCCTCGACCGCGGTGAGCCGACGGGTCACCTCAGCCGAGAACGGCATGCCGACGGCGCTGGAGACGACGTAGTCGGCGACGAACTCCTGGTCCACGGCCTTGTCGATGCTGGCCTTCGCGCTCGCTCCGAAGACCGCCATCATCGACACGAGGGTGACGCCGATCATCAGCGCCGAGGCGGTGGCACCCGTGCGGCGCGGGTTGCGCTGCGCGTTCTGCTGGGCCATCAGGCCGACCGCGCCGAACATCCGGCGATAGAGCCAACCGATGCCCGCGATCACCGGGCGGCCCACGAGGGGGCTGATGAGGGCCACGCCGAGGACCACCCCGAGGATGCCGGCGCCCACCCAGTAGGTGGGGCTGGGGACGTCGACGAAGAGGCCGGTGCCCAGCAGCGCCGCGCCCACCACGGTGAGCACGGACCCGACGATGGTGCGGCCACGCATCCCGCTCTCGGCGAGCACGGCGTCGTCGCGCATGGCGGCCACCGGAGGCACCTTGCCGGCCTTGCGTGCGGGCAGGTACGCCGCGACGAGCGTCACGACGAGCCCGACGACGAGCGAGACGACGACGGTGCGCGGCTGGAGGATCAGCGAGGAGTCGCTGAGGTCCAGTCCGAAGCGCCCGAACAGCACCCGGATGCCCATGGCGATGACGATGCCCAGTCCGAGGCCGATCACGGAGCCCACGAGGCCGATGACGAACGCCTCGAAGAGGACCGACCTCGCGACCTGTCGACGCGTGCTGCCGAGGGCCCGGAAGAGCGCCAGCTCACGTGAGCGCTGGGCCACGAGGATGCTGAAGGTGTTGACGATGAGGAACGACCCGACGACCAGGGCGACCCCGGCGAAGATGAGCAGGAAGGTCGTGATGAAGCCGAGCGCCTCCTGCACGTCGCTGGCGGCCTGGGCTGCGGCCCGGTCACCGGTGACCGCCTCGACGTCCCGGGGCAGCTTGCCGGCGACCGCGGCGCGCAGCTGCTCCTGGCTGGTGCCGTCGGCCGCGGTCACCCAGATATCGCTGTAGAGGTCCTTGCCCTCGGTGAAGAGGGTCTGGGCCTGCGAGGTCTCGAAGAGCGTCACGCTGGCGCCGACGAGGCCTCCCTCCATCGAGGCGATGCCGACGAGCCTGGCCTGCACCTGCGGCTGCGAGCCCGAGGTGACGATGTCGACCTTCTCCCCGACGAGGTAGCCCGCCTTGTCAGCGGTCTTCTCGTTGAGGACGACCTCACCGGGAGCGTCCGGCCAGTCGCCCACGGTCAGCGTCCACGGCTGCAGACCCTTCGCGGCGGGGCCGTCGGTGACGTTGAGGCCCTGCCCGGGCGGCCCGAAGCCGCCGATGAGCTTGCCGTTCTTGCCGACGACGAACGTGCCGAAGTTGGTGATGTTGCCGTCGGCGCGTGCCGCTCCGGGGGTGTCCGCGAGTGTGCTCACCAGTGAGCCCGGCAGGGTCGCGGTCGACGGGGTGTCCTCGAAGTCGGAGCTCGTCGCGGCCGGCCGCACGACGACGTCACCGACGCTGCTCGACGTGATCGCCTCGAAGCTGCGACCCAGGGTGTCGGTGAAGACGAAGGAGCCGGCCACGAAGGCCACACCGAGGACGATCGCGAAGGCGCTCATGAACAACCGCAGCTTGCGGCCCATGAGGCTCTTCCAGCTGGCACGGAGCACGGGTCAGCCCTGCACCTTCGTGTCGAGGCTCTTCATCGTCTCGAGGATCCGCTCCGGCGTCGGCTCGCGGAGCTCGGTGACGATCTGGCCGTCGGCGAGGAAGACGACACGGTCGGTCCAGCTCGCCGCGCCCGGGTCGTGGGTGACCATGACGATCGTCTGGCCGAACTCGTCGACCGAGCGGCGCAGGAAGCCGAGGACCTCGGCGCCGGAGGTGGAGTCGAGGTTGCCGGTCGGCTCGTCCGCGAAGACGATGTCGGGCCGGCTGACGAGGGCCCGGGCACACGCGACGCGCTGCTGCTGGCCGCCGGACAGCTCACCCGGACGGTGACCCAGCCGGTCGCCGAGCCCCACCGTCGCGATGACGTGGTCGAACCACTGCAGGTCCGGCTTGCGTCCGGCGATCGAGAGCGGAAGGAGGATGTTCTCCTCGGCGTCGAGCGTCGGGATGAGGTTGAAGGACTGGAAGACGAAGCCGATGTGGTCGCGACGGACCCTCGTGAGGTCCTTCTCCTTGAGCGAGGTGAGCTCGATGTCGCCCAGCTGCACCGACCCCCGCGTCACCGAGTCGAGGCCGGCGGCGCAGTGCATGAGGGTCGACTTGCCCGAGCCGGAGGGCCCCATGATGGCCGTGAACTCACCCGCGGCGATGTCCAGGCTCACGCCCCGCAGGGCGGTCACCGCCGTGTCCCCCGAGCCGTAGGTCTTGACGAGGTCGGTGACGCGGGCGGCGACCCGTGACGTGCTGGAGGAGGTGGCGCGGCTCTCGGGGGCCAGGTCGGTGCTCATGCCGACAACGGTAGGCGCGTGGGCGGCATACGCGCTGTGGGTTTCGCCCCGGAGGCGACCCTGAGCCGACCCCGAGAGCCGGCCCCGCACACGCGGGACGGGCGGCCCTCCCGAAGGAGGACCGCCCGTCCGGTGCTGACGTCAGCGGGGTGGGTCAGAAGCCCATGCCGCCCATGTCGTCGCCGCCACCCGGCATGGCCGGGGCTGCCTTCTCGGGCTTGTCGGCGATGACGGCCTCGGTCGTGAGGAACAGCGCGGCGATCGACGCGGCGTTCTGCAGCGCCGAGCGCGTCACCTTGGCCGGGTCGATGATGCCGGCCTTGATGAGGTCGACGTACTCGCCGGAGGCGGCGTTGAGGCCCCAGCCGGACTCGAGGTTCGACACCTTCTCGGACACGACGCCGCCCTCGAGGCCGGCGTTGATGGCGATCTGCTTGAGCGGGGCCTCGATCGCGACACGCACGATGTTGGCTCCGGTCGCCTCGTCACCCTCGAGCTGCAGCTTCTGGAACGCCGCCTTGCCGGCCTGGAGCAGGGCCACGCCACCACCGGCGACGATCCCCTCCTCGACGGCAGCCTTGGCGTTGCGCACGGCGTCCTCGATGCGGTGCTTGCGCTCCTTGAGCTCGACCTCGGTGGCCGCGCCCGCCTTGATGACGGCGACGCCGCCGGCGAGCTTGGCGAGGCGCTCCTGGAGCTTCTCGCGGTCGTAGTCGGAGTCCGACTTCTCGATCTCGGCGCGGATCTGGTTGACGCGACCCTGAATCTGGTCGGCGTCGCCGGAGCCCTCGACGATGGTCGTCTCGTCCTTGGTGACGACGACCTTGCGAGCCTTGCCGAGCAGGTCGAGCTCGGCGGTGTCGAGCTTGAGCCCGACCTCCTCGGAGATGACCTGGCCACCGGTGAGGATGGCGATGTCGGCGAGCATGGCCTTGCGGCGGTCGCCGAAGCCCGGAGCCTTGACGGCGACCGACTTGAACGTGCCACGGATCTTGTTGACGACGAGCGTGGACAGCGCCTCGCCCTCGACGTCCTCGGCGATGATGAGCAGCGGCTTGCCGGACTGCATGACCTTCTCGAGGAGGGGCAGCAGGTCCTTGATCGAGCCGATCTTGGAGTTGACGACGAGCACGTACGGGTCGTCGAGGACGGTCTCCATGCGCTCGGCGTCGGTGACGAAGTAGTGGCTGATGTAGCCCTTGTCGAAGCGCATGCCCTCGGTGAGCTCGAGCTCGAGGCCGAAGGTGTTGCTCTCCTCGACGGTGATGACGCCTTCCTTGCCGACCTTGTCCATGGCCTCGGCGATCATCTCGCCGATCTGGTTGTCGGCAGCGGAGATCGAGGCCGTGGCAGCGATCTGCTCCTTGGTCTCGACGTCCTTGGCGTTGGCGAGCAGCTCGTCCGAGACGGCCACGACGGCCTTCTCGATGCCGCGCTTGAGCGCCATCGGGTTGGCGCCGGCGGCGACGTTGCGCAGGCCTTCCTTGACGAGGGCCTGGGCGAGGACGGTCGCCGTCGTCGTGCCGTCACCGGCGACGTCGTCGGTCTTCTTGGCGACCTCCTTGACCAGCTCGGCGCCGATCTTCTCGTAGGGGTCGTCCAGCTCGATCTCCTTGGCGATGGACACACCGTCGTTGGTGATCGTGGGGGCTCCCCACTTCTTCTCCAGCACGACGTTGCGGCCCTTGGGGCCCAGGGTGACCTTGACGGCGTCGGCGAGGATGTTCATTCCTCGCTCGAGACCGCGACGTGCCTCTTCATCAAAAGCGATGATCTTGGCCATTCGGGTGGTTCCTCCCACACGACGAAGGGGCTGGCCAGAGGGGCGCCCGCGACGGACGAGCCCGCTCACGTGCCTCATGTCTGCACGCGTGCCGACCCTCACCGGACTGGCCAGGTTCTGTCACTCTCATGCCGAGAGTGCTAACGCCATTATTGGCACTCTCACTCGGAGAGTGCAAACGCCGAGGTATGCCGGTCCGTCGCGTTGCGTGGCCCGCGCCTCACCTCGGGAGACCCCCCGGGCTCAGAGGACGGGGGCGTGTCCCTCGAAGGTCGCCCGCATCGCCCCGTCGGCTTCGGAGGACACCGGGTCGTCGAGGTCGCCGACGAAGACGGCGACGAGACTGCGCGCCGGGTTGGACTGCGCCTGCTCGAGCGCCCGCCGCCACGCCGCGAGGTTGGGGTGCTGCCGGTCGGTGCACGCCTCCGCCGGCTGGAGGGACTCGACGGCGGCGGCGAGCTGCGCGGTCGTGAGGTCGATGGTCGCCGTCGAGCCGTCGTGCCCCAGCACCGTGGCGAGGACGACGGCGGCCAGGCCGTGCGTCCTCCCGGGGACGTTGACGTGCCCGAACTCCCACTCGGCCGAGCTCGACGCGGAGCTGAGCCCCACCGCGTGGGCGACCGGCTGCCGCCATCCGGGGATGGCGGCAGCCAGCGCGTTCCTGATCTCGGTCAGGCCTTCGGGGGTGCTCCAGTCAGGGTTCATCCCTGCATCCTGCAGCACGGGAGCTGCGCGGGTGTCAGGGCATGGAGGAGCGCTCGCTCGTCCTGAAGGTGCCGAAGGAGCCGGTCGCGACGTCGTCGGTGTCGTCGTCGAAGCCCATCGCGCCGATGCGTCCCGAGATCGTCGCGCTGCGCGACGTCTCCGTGCGCCTGGTGCTGAACTTCACGCCGGTGGAGTCGGTGTAGCTGTCGGTGAACGTGCTGCTGCTCGTGGCACCCGTCCCGGTCCAGGTGATGTCGACGGTCGGCGTCCCGGTGGGCCCTTCGCCCCCGTGGTTCTCGACCTGCACGGTCCCGGTGAGGCGAGCCCTGGTGAGCTTGCGGTCCATCGTCAGCGTGAGGCCCTCACCGAACACGAAGCGCTCGGCCTCGAGCACGCAGCCGGAGTCCTCCGGCGGCTCCTCGCCGTGGCCACCGCCGGTGGGCATCTCGCCCTCCTCGCAGGTCCAGTCGGTGACGAACCCGAAGGCATTGATCAGCCTGTCTCCCTCGACGGACAGGTTCCCCAGGTGGACGTTGCCCGGGACGCCCCCGGGCAGCTCACCCATCTCGACCCAGTCGACGGTGGCGAGGGAGCCGGACGCTCGCAGCTGCCATCGGACGCCTGCCTCGGCAGGTGCCGCGACCGCGACGAGGGGCACGACGGCGCAGACGGCCGCGGCCAGTCCTGAGGTGATGCGCTTCATTGCTGCTTCCCTTCGAGAGCCCACCGGACGTGGTGGGGTTCTGGCTCCGACCGACCCGTTGGCGGTGGAGAGTGTGGGCGACCGGCTCGTCGCCGGCCGGGGCCGTCAGCGGCGGGTGCGGAGCCGGGCGAGGACGAGGTCGCCGATGGCGTCTCCCTGGACCTTGCCGTTCTCGATGGCCATGACGTAGTGGATGCCGCCGTACAGCCGTGACCGGGCCGCCTCGTCGGCGGCGTCGTGGAAGGACAGGAACGTCCGGGCGGGCAGGTCGCGGTCGCGGTGGCTGTCGTCGACGTAGGCGAAGCTGCCGAGGAGGTCGGTGAGCACGGTCGAGGCCGCCCGCGACGCGACGGAGTGGCCGGAGGTGTACTCGGGGAACTGGGGGCTGTTGACGAACGTGACCCAGCCCGGGTCGATGTGGCGGCGCACGTAGGTGCTCGGTCGCAGGAGGTTGAACCGGTACTTCCACGTCCAGCAGCAGAGGAAGGAGTCGTGCAGGGCGATGCCCAGCCGCGCGTACGCCTCGAGGGCATGGCCCAGCGACAGCCCCCGGTCGGTGGCGACCTGGGTGACGACGAGCATCCAGTGCCCAGAGGGCAGCCCCGAGAGCAGGGGGTTGTCGGTCCAGAACCGCGCGATGGCGCGCTGCTCGTCCGTGAGGAGAGCCCCGGCCTGCCCGCCGGTGGTGTAGACCGTCATGGCCTCCTGCCAGAAGGCCGACCCCGGCTCGGTGGAGAAGGGCACGTGGTCGGCCGGCCGGACCTCGTCGGCCGACCTCATGACCATGGGCCGGACCTCGGACCAGTGGGGCTCGACCGCCGGCCGGAAGTTGGGGTGCGTCGGCTCCCAGAGGTCCTCCCCCACCGGTGGCGTGTAGGCCCGGCCCTGGATGTCGGCCCACCCGTCGGTGGAGAACCAGGCGACGAGTGCCTCGCCCACCGCCCGGCCGTGCCTGGCCGAGGCGGCGAGGAGGCCGGCCGGCACGCCCGCCACGCGGCGGGCCGCGACCTGTCGGTCACGCAGGTCGCTGAGGGTCTGGCGGCGGTCGGGGGCGGCACCTGCGTAGAGCGCCTGGCTGACGGTGTGGGCCGAGTGCGCGAGCGCCACGACGAAGTCGACCTCACCGCGAACGCCCGGCAGCGCACCCAGGCCGGTGAGCTGGCCACCCGTGCTTCGGTGGTGCGGCATACCGGCCACGCACGCCTCGTACATCGCCAGGGCGAGGTAGTTGTAGCACCGAGCGGCCTGGGTCGGCGACGGTCCCTCACGCCAGGTCAGGTCGAAGCAGGTCTGGATCCACTCGGCCGCCCACTGCGGTGACAGCCGGTACATCCCCGACCGGGGCGTGGACGCGACGGCGGCACCGGTGCCGACGAGGCTTTGGACGAGACCGGCCGACAGCAGGCCCGCCCCCCCGATGACGGCGCGCCGCGAGAGCGCGCCGTGGTGCTCCTGGGCGGACGACTGTGACATGTGGCCCCCTGACCGTCGGGCACCGTTGCCCGAGCGCAATCAAAGCGCATCCACGACCTCCGTGGGGGGCGAATCGCCGAAAGTGCCGAGAAGTCGCTCCGTCGTGTCGGCCGGGAGCCGACGCCTGGGTCAGCCCTGCGGCTGGAGGCCGAGGCGGCGGGCCGAGCGGGCCCGCTGCCGCGTGGAACGCTGGCGTCGGAGGCGCTTGACGAGCATGGGGTCGTGCTCCATGGCCACCGGGCTGTCGAGAAGCGCGTTGAGCACCTGGTAGTAGCGGGTCGGGCTCATGTCGAAGAGCTCCTTGATGGCCGACTCCTTCGAGCCGGCGAACTTCCACCACTGCCGCTCGAAGTCGATGATCCGGCGGTCACGGTCGCTCAGTGCCTCGGGCGCGGCGGAGTGCTCTTCGTGGACGACGTTCACGTGTTTCGACCCTTCTCGGTGACGGCTGCGTCGGCCACTCTAACGGGGGAATGACACGCCTGTCATTCCCCGCGGCGTGTCCGCTGGACAGGCCTGCGGGGTCGCTACTCACCCGTCCCAGCGGCCACAGGAGTCCCGCCCAGCAGGTATGCCGTCAGCTCGTCGACCGTGTCCACGATGACGTCGGGGCGGGTCGCCGCCAGGGCGGCACGCTCCCCCGCGCCCCACGTGACGGCGACCGCGGCCATCCCCGCCGCGCGGGCCGCCAGGACGTCCACCGTCGCGTCGCCGACGTAGACGGTGGTGCCCGGGTCGATCCCCAGCCGGCGCGCGGCCTCGAGGAGCGGCTCGGGGTCGGGCTTGTGGCGCGCCGTGTCCTCAAGTGCACCGACGACGTCGACGAGGTGGTCGATGCCCACGGCCGCGAGCGCGAGTCGGGCGGTGTCACGACGCTTGCTCGTGACGACGTGGACGGCCACCCCCGCGTCGGTGAGGGCGGTCAGCATCTCGGGCACGCCGGCATACCGCTGGATGAGCCGGGAGGTGTTGGCGAGGTTCCACTCGAGGTAGGTGCGGTCGAGCTCGTGCCCCCGCTCCGGGTCCTCCTCGAGCAGGGCGCCCAGCAGGGGTCGGCCGATCCACGCGCGGGCGCGGACCTCGTCGATCTCCTCGCCGCGCACCTCGCGGAAGGCGTGCTGGTAGGACGCCACGATGAGGGGGATCGTGTCGGCCAGGGTGCCGTCGAGGTCGAAGAGGATCGTCTGCCATCGGGGTGTGGTCACCCGACCGATTCTCGCCCGGGACCGAACTTCGCGCTTTCGTGGGTGTCGGGCCGCATGAATCGGGTGCGACCGTGAGCGCGTTGCCGCCGAGGGGGCGGCCCGACGACAGGGGACCACCATGAACCGCACCCGCTCGGCACTCGCCACACTCGCGGGAGGGGTGGCCCTCGTGGGCGGCACCGTCATTGCCGCGCCGGCAGCGCACGCCACGTCGCAGTACCGGTGCACGGTCGTCTCGGCCCCGACGTCCGTCAAGATCGGCACGAGCTACACGGTGAAGTACCGCTACGCGAACATCGACACCGTGGAGCGGGCCGCGCCCTGGACGACGTCGAACACCAACCCGGTGTGGTCGATGTGGAACACCTCGCTCGGCCGGTGGCAGGACGTCGGGTACAACAACACCTACTACCGGGTCTACCCCGGGCAGACGGTGACGCTCAGCTTCACCCGAGGGACCTCCGTCCAGGCCACCGGGAAGCACACGTTCCGCGGGCAGATGTACAAGGCGGTCAACGGGAGCACCAGCTCGCTCATGGCGGGCTACTCGTGCACCCACGCGATCACCTTCTACCGCTGACGCTCCACCGGCTCGATGCCCAGGCTGTCGAGGAGCCCGAGCACGCGGCCCCGGATCTCGTCGCGGATCGGGCGCACCGACTCCAGCCCCTTGCCGGCCGGGTCCTCGAGCACCCAGTCCTCGTAGCGCTTGCCGGGGAAGATCGGGCACGCGTCGCCGCACCCCATGGTGATGACGACGTCGGAGGCCTGCACGGCCTCGGTGGTGAGCACCTTGGGATGAGCCGCGGTGAGGTCGATGCCCTCCTCCGCCATGGCCTCGACCGCGGAGGGGTTGACCCGGTCCCCCGGGGCGCTGCCGGCGGAGCGGACCTCCACCTGGCCGCCCCCGAGGGCCTCGACGTAGCCGGCGGCCATCTGGGAGCGTCCGGCGTTGTGGACGCAGACGAAGAGGACGGAGGGCCGTGCCGCACCGGTGGTCGTCATGAAGGTTCCTTCGAGGAGAAGTACGGCCGGAGGGCCAAGGACACGTAGACGAGGCCGACGAGGACGGGCACCTCGATGAGGGGGCCGACCACTCCTGCGAGCGCCTGCCCGGAGGTCACACCGAAGGTCGCGATGGCGACGGCGATGGCGAGCTCGAAGTTGTTGCCGGCGGCGGTGAACGCCAGGGTCGTCGTCCGCTCGTAGCCCATGCCGAGCCCTCGCCCGAGGGCGAAGCCGCCGCCCCACATGAGCGCGAAGTAGGCCAGCAGAGGCAGCGCGATGCGGGCCACGTCCCACGGTCGAGACGTGATCTGCTCGCCCTGGAGAGCGAAGAGCACGACGATCGTGAAGAGCAGCCCGTAGAGCGCCCACGGCCCGATCCGCGGGAGGAACGACCTCTCGTATGCCGTCCGCCCCCACCGCTTCTCGCCCACCCGTCGCGACAGGTAGCCGAGGACGAGCGGCACCCCGAGGAAGACGAGGACGCTGGTGGCGATCTGCCACGTCGAGACGTCGAGGGAGTCCTGCTCGAGCCCGAGCCGGCCCGGCAGCCACGACAGGTAGAACCAGCCGAGGCCGGCGAAGGCCACGACCTGGAAGACGGAGTTCAGGGCTACGAGCACCGCGGCTGCCTCACGGTCGCCGCAGGCGAGGTCGTTCCAGATGATGACCATGGCGATGCAGCGGGCCAGCCCCACGATGATGAGACCGGTGCGGTACTCCGGCAGGTCCGGGAGCAGCAGCCAGGCGAGCGCGAACATCAGCGCCGGTCCGAGGACCCAGTTGAGGACGAGTGAGGCGCCGAGCATGCGCCGGTCGGCGGTGACCGCGTCGAGCCGGTCGTAGCGCACCTTGGCCAGGACGGGGTACATCATGACGAGCAGGCCGAGCGCGATCGGCAGGCTCACCCCGTCGACCTCCACGGCGCCGAGGGCGCTGCCCAGCCCGGGCACGATGCGGCCGAGCAGCAGGCCGGCGACCATGGCGAGACCGATCCAGACCGGCAGGAAGCGGTCGAGGGTCGAGAGCCGGGCCGCGACGGCGACGTCGGGGGTCTCGCTGGTGGCCGTGCTCACGCGGTCGTGGCGCAGCAGGCCGTGTCGGCGCCGGGGGCCCCGAGGATCTCGAGCGAGGCGGTGGCCGGTCGGGCGTCAGCGGGGTTCTCGTCCTTGACCGTGTAGACCTCCCAGGGTGCGCCGGCCGGGTCGTGGACCCACACCTTGTCCTGGAGGGCATAGCAGCAGGTCGTGTCGTTCTCGTCGAAGGAGGCGAGCCCCGCGTCGGCGAACCGCTTCCGGGCAGCGGCCACCCCGTCGGTGTCCGGGACCTCGACGCCGAGGTGGTTGAGCGCGCCCACGGTGCCGTGACCGCGGGTCTCCTCGCCGGTTTCGATGAGGACGAGCTTGAGCGGCGGCTGCTCGACGGCGAAGTTGGCGTAGCCGGGGCGGCGCTTGGCCGGCTCGACGCCGAACATCGCCGTGTAGAAGGCGATCGACGCCTCCAGGTCGGCCACGTTGAGGGCGAGCTGGACGCGGGACGAGGCGGGTGCACTGGTCATGACGGATACCTTCCCATACATTGATGAACGTCGATACAGTCAGTTCACCTCATACATCGATATCTGTCAATATAGACGGATGGCATCATGGGGGCACGGACCCGACCCGACGAGGAGGCCGAGATGACGACGACCGCGTGCTGTGGGATCACGACTCCCGGCGGGATGACCCGGGAGCAGGCCGAGACCAGCGCAGCCCTGCTCAAGGCCGTGGCCGACCCGGTGCGCCTGCGACTGCTCAGCATGATCCGCGAGAGCGACGGCGGGGAGGCCTGCGTCTGCGACCTCACCCCCGCCGTCGGCCTCGCCCAGCCCACGGTGAGCCACCATCTCAAGGTGCTCACCGAGGCAGGCCTCATCGAGCGCGAGAAGCGCGGCACCTGGGCCTGGTTCCGCCTCGTGCCCGAACGGCTCGAGGACGTGCGCTCGATCCTGTCCTGAGCCGACCTCGCGCCCCTCTGGAGGCTCAGCGCTCGGCGGCGAGGATCTCGTCGAGCTGGCCGATCGCCTGGGTGAGTCCCTCCTCCATCCCCATGGCGAGCACCTTCTCGAGGTCGTCGGCGGTCTCGTAGACGGTGGTCGAGACCACCCGGGTTCCGCCGTCGTGCTCGCGGAGCTCGACCTCGATCCGCCCCACGGGCATCCCGTCCTGCGGGTTGCCGTCGGCGTCGGCGAACCCGTCGCGGAAGCTGAGCCGTCGAGGCGCCTCGACGCCGTCGATGTCCCAGTAGCCTCCGAACGTCTCACCCTCGGGGCTGGTCATGACGTAGCCGACCCGGTTGCCGGGCTCGACGGCGGTGCCGTCGAACGTGGCGGGATATCCGGGCGGGCCCCACCACTGCTCGAGCTGGCGGGGGTCGGTCCAGAGGCGCCACAGGCGCTCCACGGGAGCGGGGAAGTCCGAGGTGACGACCAGCGTGTGGGCGTCGACGTCCTTGTCGATCGAGGTGACGGGCATGGTGTCCTCCGTGGTGGGGTGGGTGTTCCTTCAGGTGTCGCCGCGGCGACCGGCGCCGTCGACGGGTGCGGGTGCGGGTGCGGCGAGCAGGTCGTCGATCCGCTCGATGCGTCCGCGCCACACGGCCTCGAGCTCCTCGAGCAGGACGGCGACCGACCGGATGGCCTCCACCTCTCCGCTGGCGAGGGCCTCGCGACCGCTGCGGCGCTTGCTGACCAGTCCGGCGCGCTCGAGCACGGCGACGTGCTTCTGCACGGCCGCGAAGCTCATGTCGTAGCCCTGGGCCAGCGTCGAGACCGAGTGCTCGCCGGCCAGGACGCGACGCAGGATGTCCCGTCGCGTGCGGTCGGAGAGCGCGTGGAAGAGGTCGTCCGCCCGCTTCTCCTCGTTCTCGCTCACGGGACCAACCTACAACCAACTGGTTGTAGGTTGTCAACCCCCTGCACGACCGGATTACGGTGGCGGGATGACCTCCCGCCCCCTTGCCGACCTCGTCCACCCCTCGTGGGCGACGGCGCTGGCCCCGGTCGAGGGCGAGATCACCCGCCTCGGTGCCTTCCTGCGGGCCGAGGTCGCTGCCGGTCACGGTTACCTCCCCGGTGGGGACCACGTCCTCAGGGCCTTCCAGCAGCCCCTTGACGACGTCCGGGTGCTCGTCGTCGGTCAGGATCCCTACCCGACGCCGGGGCACCCGATCGGGCTGAGCTTCGCCGTGGCCCCCGAGGTGCGCCCCCTCCCCCGGAGCCTGGTCAACATCCATGCCGAGCTGCAGAGCGACCTCGGCGTCCCCGCACCGACGACCGGCGACCTGACGCCGTGGGCCGAGCGCGGAGTGCTGCTCCTCAACCGTGTCCTCACCGTGCGGCCCGGGGCCTCCGCGAGCCACCGCGGCAAGGGGTGGGAGCAGGTCACCGACTGCGCCATCGACGCGCTCGTCGCACGCGGCGGTCCCCTCGTCGCGGTCCTCTGGGGACGTGACGCGCGTGCCCTGCGCAGCCGGCTGGACGGCATACCGTGTGTCGAGAGCGCCCATCCCTCCCCGTTGTCCGCGCGGTCCGGGTTCTTCGGGTCGCGACCGTTCAGCCGGGTCAACGACCTGCTCGCCCAGCAGGGCGCCGACCCCCTCGACTGGAGGCTTCCGTGAGACCCCTGCCGACCGAGACCCGCATCTGGTCCGGCTACGTCGCCGTCGGCGACTCGTTCACCGAGGGCCTGTCCGACCCCGACCCCGAGAAGGACGACGCCTACCTCGGCTGGGCGGACCGGCTCGCCGAGTCGCTGCACGACCTGGCCGAGGTGGAGCACCTGCCCTTCCGCTACGCCAACCTCGCGGTCCGCGGGCGCCTGCTGTCGGACGTCGTCGGGCCGCAGCTCGACCGGGCCCTGTCCATGTCGCCCGACCTCGTCTCGATCGTCGGAGGCGGCAACGACCTGCTGCGACCCTCGGTCGACACGAACGCCCTCATGAGCACCATCGAGGAGGCCGTGGTCCGCGTGCGCCAGACCGGTGCGGACGTCCTGCTCGCGACCCCGGTCGACCCCCAGGAGGCCGGGGTGCTCAAGCCGCTGCGTGGTCGCCACGCGATCCACACCGCCAACCTCTTCACGATCGCCCAGCGCCACGGCTGCCACGTCCTCAACCTGTGGGGCGTGAACGCGCTGCGCGACTGGCGGATGTGGGCCGACGACCGGATCCACCTCACGACCGAGGGCCACCGCCGGGTCGCCCTCGCTGCGCTGGCTGCGCTCGGCCATGCCGTCGACGACGACTGGTCCACCCCTCTCCCGCCGGCCGACGGCGCCACCCGCCGCCAGGAGCTGCGCGCCCACGCCGCATGGGCACGTGAGCACCTCGCGCCCTGGGTCCAGCGACGGATGCGCGGTCGCTCCAGCGGTGACCAGCTCGTGCCCAAGCGTCCCGACCTCACGCCGCTGCGCCGCCTCGAGGACGGCCCCGGGGCCTGACCGGCCGCGCGTTACAGTCGGCCGTATGCCGGTTCCCCGCCTTCTGCCCACCCCCGAGGGTGACGACCTCATCGCCCTCACCCGCGAGATCTGCGCGAAGGAGCTGCGTCCCCGCGTCGACGACGCGGAGCGCGAAGCCGCGACCGGCGAGTCCTTCCCCACGGAGGTCTTCCGCACCCTCGGTCAGGCCGGGCTGCTGTCGCTCCCCCACCCGGAGGAGTTCGGCGGTGGCGCCCAGCCGTACGAGGTGTACCTGCAGGTGGTCGAGGAGATCGCCGCCGCGTGGATGAGCGTCGCCGTCGGGGTGTCGGTCCACTCGCTCACGGCCTATCCCGTGACGGCGTTCGGGACACCCGAGCAGCAGGAGGCGCTGCTGCCCGGGATGCTCTCCGGCGACCAGCTCGGCGCCTACTGCCTGTCCGAGCCGCTCGCCGGGTCCGACGTCGGCGCGATGACCACACGGGCGACGCGGTCCGGGTCCGGTGACGACGCGGCATACGTCATCAAGGGCCGCAAGGCCTGGATCAGCCACGCCGGCCACGCCGACTACTACACGACCTTCGCCCGGACCTCGGACGACGGCGGGCGCGGGCTCTCGTGCTTCGTCGTCCCCGCCGGTCACCCCGCCATGACGTTCGGTGCGCCCGAGAAGAAGATGGGGCTGCACTGCGACACGGTGCGCGAGGTGATCTTCGACGCGGTGCCCGTCGAGGCGGCCAACCGCATCGGCGCAGAGGGGCAGGGCATGGCGATCGCCCTGTCCGCCCTCGACGCGGGGCGGCTCGGGATCGCCTCTGCCGCCACGGGTCTGGCACAGTCCGCGCTCGACGTCGCCGCGGCGTACGCCAAGGAGCGGCAGCAGTTCGGGCGGGCGATCGCCGCCAACCAGGGGCTCGCGTTCCTGCTGGCCGACATGGAGGCAGCGGTCAGTGGGGCGCGCGCCGCCTACCTGTATGCCGCGCGGCTCAAGGACGCCGGTCGGGCCTTCAGCAAGGAGGCGGCCGTCGCCAAGCTGCTCGCCACGGACGCTGCCATGAAGGTCACGACCGACGCGATCCAGGTCCTCGGTGGCGCCGGCTACACGCAGGACTTCCCGGTCGAGCGCTACTTCCGTGAGGCGAAGGTGGCCCAGATCTTCGAGGGGACCAACCAGATCCAGCGCCTCGTCATCAGCCGCCACGTCCTGCGCTGACGGGTCCTGCGACCGCGAACGACAGACCGGGCCGTCTCATACACGGCCCGGCCACCTCTTTATAGGTCGACGACGGTGGACGCCCGGTGAGCGACACGCGGCGGGGACGTGGCGACCGTCCGTCGGTCGGGTGACGGTCTCAGTCGGGGTCGCGCGAGATGCCGGGCAGCAGGGTGTCGCCGGCGCGCAGCGCGTCGAGGGCGCCGGGGTGGTCGTCGATGAACGAGAGGCCCTTGTGGCGGTAGCGCCAGATCTGGAAGGAGCCGAACCCCCACAGCAGGAACTGCACCGACATCGCCCACTTGAAGTCGGGAAGCGTGTAGGTCCCCGCACCGCCCGGCGCTCGCTGGTCGAGGATGACGCCGATGAGCGCCATCGTCACCAGCGACGCGGTGAAGCCCCCGATGTTGATGACGCCCGCCGCCCTCCCCAGCCGCTCCGTCGGGTGGAAGGTGCGGGCGAGGTCGAAGCCGACCATCGAGCCGGGGCCGCCGCACCCCGTCACGACCACGAGCAGGACGAGCAGCCAGAGCGGTGCGCGGCCCGGCCACAGCAGGACGACGGCCCAGACGGACGCCATGGCCACGACGATGATCTGCACGATCTGCGAGCGCCGGTACGGCAGGCGGCCGGTGAGGCTCCCGACGACCGGTCCGGCGACGACCGCTGCGAGCGTCAGCACGATGAGCAGCCCACCCGCGAGGCCCGGGCTGAGCCCCTGTCCCTCGACGAGGAACGGGTAGCCCCACAGCATCGTGAAGGTGGTCGCCCCGAACTGGCCGGTGAAGTGGATCCACATCGCGAGCCGCGTGCCCGGGTTGCCCCACACCTCGGCCAGCGTGCCGGCGAGGGCGCGGACCTTGATCTTCTCGATGGCGACGCCGGCGTAGGGCGAGTCCTTGACCAGGAGAACCAGGGCGACCGACAGCAGCGCCCCGACGGCGGCCGGGATGCCGAAGGACCTCTCCCACCCGAACCGGTCGAGCGCGGCCGCCAGCGGGGTCGCCGCCGCGACGGCGCCGAGCTGTCCGATCATCCCGCTCAGCTGCGTGACGACCGGGGCCTGCTTGACCCGGAACCACAGCGCGACGAGCCGGAGGAGACTGGTGAAGATCATCGCGTCACCCGTCCCGAGCAGGACGCGCGCCGCCAGGCCCACCTCGAAGCTGCCCGCGAACGCGAACCACAGCTGACCGGCCGTGATCAGCGCGAGGCCCACGAGCAGCAGCAGGCGCGAGCCGAAGCGGTCCAGGAGCACGCCCACGGGAATCTGCATCCCGGCATACACGACGAGCTGGAGCACCGTGAAGGTCGCCAGCTGCGCGGCCGTGATGTCGAACCGGTCGGCGGCGACGAGGCCGGCGACCCCGAGGGAGGTGCGGTGGAAGACGGCCACGACGTAGACGGCCAGCCCGACGAGCCAGATGACCCAGGCACGGCGACGGCCGATGTCGTGCACCTGGCGTCGGAGCGGTCGGGTCACCGCTCGAGTCTAGGGATGACGGACGTATGCCGGCCGCGCCCGTTCACGTTGCGACCGGCGGCACCGCGATGGTCCTTGCGGGCGGCCGACCCGTGGTCAGGTCACGACGATCGGGACCTCGCGCACCTTGAGCGGCTTCTTGGTGATCCAGTCCTCCCACGTGATCGTGGCCTTGTATGTACCCTTGGTCGTCGGCCGCAGCAGCATGTCATAGCGCTCGGCTCCCCCGAACGCGAGCACCGACGTCGTCAGCTGCGAGTCGGTGTCGGTGGCCGGGGGGCTGTAGCCGTCCGTGAGCGAGGTGTCACGGAACGGGCGTCCGTCGTGGGTCACCAGCTCGCCGATCGCCGCCGGCTGGCCCTGAGGGTCGGTGAAGCGCAAGGTCATCGGGTTGTAGTTGGCGTTCAGCACGCGCAGCAGGGTGGGCGCCTTCGCGGTGCCGACGACGTTGGCCCGGATCCGCGTCAGGCTCCAGACCCCGTCGCCCCGCGGACGTCGCACGAGCTCCCCGCCCAGCAGGTAGAAGTGCTTGGGTTCGAAGCGGTTCAGGCCAGCGTCCTCGCCCGACAGGCCCGCGGCGTGGTCCAGGGTGTGCCAGCGCGGGTCCACCGAGTAGGGGATGAGGATGGTCTCGGTGTCGATGTCGTACTCGGGGCCGTCGCCGAACACGCGTCGGCGCCCGAGGGGGATCTGCGGGTGGGGCTCCGGATCGATGATCAGCGCCCCGAACATGCCCATCTGCGCGTGCAGGACGGTGTTGACGTGGCAGTGGTAGAAGTACGTGCCGCTGGAACCCTTGTTCGGGTTGCCCGCCTCACCGCGCTCCGGGCGCCACTGGTAGGTGTACTCGCCGTCGACCTCGAACGAGGAGTGCCCCACGCCGTCGTTGCGCGGGTCGGGCTCCATCCCGTGCCAGTGGATGGTGTGCGGTCCCTTCGACGGACGCAGCCGGGCGTGGAAGACCTGCCCCTCGCGCAAACGGATCAGCGGGGCCGGGACGGCGCGGCCCGAGGTCGAGGTCTCGAAGCTCCAGATGTCGTGCTGAGCACCGTCGTCGAACCTGAGGCGGCCGCTGAAGAAGCCGAGCGAGATGGAGGCGTCCGGAGTCTGCTTGAACTCGGTGACCGGCTCGTCCTCCTGGATCTGGTCGGAGGAGAAGTCGACCTGGCTGCGGTAGAGGTGGTGCGTCTGCTCCGTCGCGGTGCCGGACGGGGTGGGCGCTGCCAGCACCCAGTCGGCGACGAGCCCGCCGGGGTACAGGCCGCCCGCGGCGGTCTGGGAGGGCTCGGCGTGGCAGTGCATGGGGTAGACCCAGTCGGTCCTCCGCGCGTGCCACACCGGGTCGATGACCTCGGGGGGCCGCCGGAACGGCAGGACGCTGTCCTTGCGCTCCAGCGCCTCGAGCTCGACGACGTCCTCCCACTGCTGGAGCACGACGTGACCGGCGGTGTCGACGTAGCCGCGGTCCCTCGGGAAGTCCAGCGGTCCCCGCCGGACGGTCCACACGTGGTTGCCGTGGAAGTGCATCTGGTGCCGGACGATGCCGGCGTTGACCAGCCGGATGAGCTGCCCGGCGCCCACGGCGCCGGGCGCGTACGACCGGCTGAAGTTGCGCACATCGACCTCGCGCGCCGAGCCGGACATCAGCGTCTCCTCGCTTCGCCGGTCGTTGGCGGCGAGGTCCCGGGAGATGCCGAGGGACTGGAAGCCGCTGCGCCCGTTGAGCAGGAAGTAGCGCGGAACCGCCGGGGTGGCGTAGGGGTCCACCGTTCCGCCAGTGGAGGCGATCTTCGCCCAGACGGGGTCGACGACGTGCGTCATCCACAGCCACTGCCGCTCGAACTCGGTCCCACCGGGCCTCAGCCGCCACCGCGCGTCGGGAGACATCACGAGCAGCACACCGAAGAGACCGAGAACCCGCTCGACGTCGCCGTTCGTGGGGTCGCTGTAGACGTAGGTGCCGGGCGCCGGCGCCGCGAGCTCGAGCTCGGCGGTCTGGCCCGCGGGGATCGGCCCGGTCCAGATGTCCTCCGGCTTGGTCGGGTGCGGCACGCCGTGCAGCCGCAGCGCGTGCGGCTGGGTGAGGCGGTTGTGCACTCTCAAACGGATGGTGCTGCCTGTCTCGGCGAGAATCGTGCGAACCGGGAAGTAGCTGGCCCAGCGCTCACGGTGGACCAGGTACTCGCCCGAATGGCGCGGGTCCGGTGCCATCGGCGCCGGTCGGCCGTTGGGCGGCAGAGCTGCACCGAGGGGGTACGTGCGGCTGAGCACGAGCTCCCCGGTCGCGGTGAACACCCGGGGGGCGACGGCAAGGCTCGGCTGCGAGTCGCCGAGCGCGGTGGGCCTGTCACCGAAGCCGCGGTGGTAGACCAGCGTGCCGTCGACCATCGGCAGGTAGCCCTCGTTCACGTAGAGGTCGAGCACACCGGGGACGGCAGCGACAGCGGCCGAGGCCGACCATGACCGAGGCTGCGGCGCGGACGCGGACGCGGACGCGGACGACGAGGGGCCCGCGGCGGCGGCCACGGCGACCGCTCCTGCACCCGCACCTGCGGCCGCACCTAGGCGCAGGGCGTCGCGCCGGCTGACCTGACCACGCGACGGCGCGCTCATGGCCTGGCCGCCAGTCCGTGCCAGACCGGCGGCAGGTCGAGGACCACGGGAGCGGCGCCCGGCTCCGAGAGCTCGACGGCCAGCTCGCTCACCCCCGAGGGCGCGAGATAGCTGATCCGCACCCGCTCGGTCGTCCCGGGCTCCAGACCACCCGGCGCGCGGTCGGCGTCCTCGGGGGTCACGGTCGTCCCGTTGGGACCGACCCGCAGCCTGAGCTGACCCGGGGAGAAGAGCACGGGGTCGGCCGTGCCGTTGCGCACCTCGACCTCCAGGACGACACGGTCCGCCCACGTGTGGTTGCCGGGAGCCGGCGAGGAGGAGGCCGCCGACACGTGACCGTGGGCGGGACCTCCGACGAGCCGTGGCCCACGGTCGGCCCGGAGGATCTGCACGCTGCCGAAGCTGGTGCTGGTCGCGCCGGCACCGCCGATGACCTGCCGAGCCAGAGGTACGACCGCCACGGCGCCGACCACCCCCAAGGCAACCTGGCGCCGGGTCCACCCGGGTGGCCCTAGATCCTCAGGAGGGCTCGCACCCTCGGACCCAGCAGACCTACTCCACGTGCCCGGACTCATCAGCACGTCCTTGTGTCCCTGTTCCATGGCGGTCCCCTCTCGGCAGGAGAAGCATCGCCTCGCCACCTTTTAACAGGCTTTGACTCCGCAACGCCCGGTCCGTGTAGGACCCCCGCAGCGACTGCGTGGTGCGATCCACCGTGCGCGCAGAAAGGATGTCGAGCTGCTCGAGCACCCGAGCACCCGAGCGGGCCAGAGAATCGACGACCTCTCGGTGGAGGACCTCCTCGACATCGCCGCTGGCGCGAAGGGCCCGGTGCGGTCGTGAGGATGTCGCACGACGCAGGTGGCCACATGGGTCGTCCGCATCACACGCGCGTGCCAGCACCGCGAATGGAGTACTCGACCACGGACATGCTGACGGGCGACGAGATCGCGGAGGCCCGGTTGACCGACTGGCGCAAGCGGGCCCAGAGGTTGCATGCCCGCTGTCTCGTCGACGGCTACGGCACCGGTTCACGGTTCGTCCCTGCGGTGGCCGAGGCCCAGGACTCGGGTGACCCACCGACGAGAGCCGGGACGCCACGGGACGGGCGCCGAACCCGTGGTTCGGCGACGCCGCCCAGGAGGTCTCCTTGATCCCCCTGCCGGCGGGCGTCTCGCCTCACCGTCGAGGAGGGGCGCACCCTGTCGTCGGCGGAGCGGAGGTTATGACGGCGTCCGACACGGCGTGGCCCATCCCTCTCCCCGAGCTGCTCTTCGGGGTGGCCCGCGTCGGGCTCCGGGACCGGTGGTTGGCAGTCTCACCCACGCCCACCGTTTCACGGTGGACGCCCTGGTCAACGAAGATGCCACTGCGCGCAGACCATTCGCCTAGCGACCGGAGACGACTTCGTCGCCAACCTCCTTGCGGCACAACGCATCTGGAGCCAGTGGGCTACGGTGTGGCCGGATCCGGAAGTTCGCCTTTCGTCGCCGAGAAGCTGCCGTGAGGAGGTGCGGAGTCGTCAGCAGCGCCGATCGGGGGTGGACGGCGACGGATCACGGTGCATGACGGATCGGATGCCCGAGACGATCGTGTCGGGATTGCCGTCCTTGGTCAGGACGGCAGACGCACCAGCAGCGAGGGAGAGCGCCTCGTGGTCCGGGTCGGTGGAGCTGGTCAGCACCAGCACGTGAGCGGAAGGACACGAGCTGCGGATGCGGCGAGTGGCGGTCAGTCCGTCGGTTCCGGGCATGGACAGGTCCATGAGGACGATGTCCGGTCGTGTCGCCTCCACGAGGGCCAGCGCATCGGCACCATCCGCTGCCTCACCCACCCACTCCATGCCCTTCACCCCGAGCAGCAGGTTGCGGATGGTCGCTCGGAGCAGGTCGTGGTCATCGACCACCACCACCCGGATCGGCGACCGGCCTGCCTCGGGCGTGGGAAGGTCGGGAAACGAGCTCGAGGGCACACTGACTGACATGGAGCACCCTTTCGCGAGTTGCCCGGGGCAGACGTCGTCGGCACGAGTCCTGACGACCTCGCCCTGACCGGAGGGTCTGTGGGGTCTCGCCAGTCTGCGGGACGACGCACCTCAGCGCATCCCCCACGTGAGGGGCTGTCCGACGTCAGGTCGCCCCCGCTGGCAGCTCACCGGTGAGCCGGGTGCCCTTCCCGACCGTGGAGTGGATGTCGATCGTGCCCCCGGCCTTGGTCACCATCTCGGAGATAAGGCGCATCCCCATGTGCCCCTCCGGGCTCGGTCCGGTGGGGTCGAACCCCACACCGTCATCCACGACCTCGAAGGAGGTGAGCCCCGTGTCGTCCTGGGCGATCCGGACCACGATGGACGTCGCCTCGGCGTGCTGGACCGCGTTCCAGAGCGCCTCGCGGATGGCGCGGTAGATCAGCCGGTCGACGACCGGATGCGGGGCCAGCGGCTCCTCGATCTCGAACCGGACCAGGCCCGGGGGGACGTCCCTCTGCATCACCAGCTCACGGACGGTCTCCGCCAGCCCCTTGCTGACCAGGTCCGGCGGATAGATGTCGGTCACGAGAGTCCGCAGGGCGGCGAGGTCGCGGCGGATGATCTCGCCCGTCTGGGCGAGGTGCGCACGCAGCTTCGCCCCTTCGGGGAGCTGTCGCATGTCGGAGTCGAGGGAGTAGCCGATCCCCGCGAGGTCCTGGACGACACCGTCGTGCAGGTCCTGCGCGATACGTCGGCGCTCCAGATCCGAGGACTCGACGGCGTTCACGAGCAGCGCCCGCATCTGGTGCTGCCCTCGGTCCACTCGGTGCGCGAGCGAGACGGCGAGCGGCAGGGTCGCCAGGGACAGGACCAGGACTGCGGTGAGGGGCAGAGGGAGGATGATGCCGATGAGGGTGCGTACCTCGTCCGGCAGTCGCTGGGTGGAGATGTAGACCTCGAAGAGGATGGGTTCACCGGTGGCGTCCCTTGTGCCGGCGTAGACCTCGATGAGCTGGCCCGCCGACCGCTCCAGCCGGTTCTCCTCCTTGTCGAGCTCGGAGATCTGGGACGTCGCCTTGTCCGTTCCGAAGATGGCGTACTCCTCCGCGTCCAGCTCGAAGGTCTGGCCGACCAGAGGGCTCTGGTCGGACCAGAGCACGGTCCCCTTCCCGTTGCCGGCATCCGCCCACACCTTGATGTGACTGAGGGATCCGTCCCGGGAGCGGAGCTCCATGACCTGGTCCATCCGAGCCAGGGCCGCCGGGTCCGCGGCGTGAAACTTGTCGTCGGCCAACGGCGCCACGAGCGCCTTCGCGACGGCCCGGGCGATGCCCTCGGCGTCGCGCAGAGCCTCGTTGCGCGCCACGACCCAGCTGAGCAGCACGACGCCGCTCACCACTCCGATGAGGGCGATCAGGTCCCACACGAGGTACCAGCGCAACGCGCGCTTCAACGTCTCACGCGGCGCCGGACCGGTGGCAGCCCCGTCTTCACGGAACCGAAGGTTCATCCCCCGCCACCGAAGCTCATTCGTCCAGCCGGATCAGGCCGTTACGCGTGGCCAGGACGACCGCCTCCAGCTGGGAGTGCACCCCGAGTTTGGTCAGCACGCGCTTCACGTGGTCACGGCATGTGTGCACGCTGACGTCCAGCTCCTTCGCGATCCTCCGGGGGTCGCGGCCCAGCCCGAGCAGCCGGAGCACCTCCATCTCACGGGGTGTGAGGTGCCACTGCCGAATCGTCTGGTCGTGCTCCCCGAAGGCCGACAGCCGTGCCAACAGGCCCTCCGGGAGGATCAGGCTGCCGCTGCGTGCCGTCCGAAGCGCATCGAGGACGTCGGACAGCGAGCCGTCCTTGGCCAGGAACCCGGAGGCGCCGGCGGCTCCCGCACGCTGGATGTCCGCGACGCTGGCGTAGGCGGTGAGAATGAGGATCTTGATCTCGGGGTGGGCTGCGACGAGCTCCGCCGTCGTGGAGATCCCGTCCCGGTCCGGGAGGTGGACGTCCATCAGCACCACGTCGGGGCGCAACCGCGCCACCTCGCTCAGCGCCTCCGCTGAGTCCTGCGCGTGCCCCACGCACTCGAGATCGGACTCCGCGTCCAGCGCCCGGGAGAGCAGCTCGGCGAAGGTCCGGTGGTCGTCGACGACGAGAATCCTCGACCGCCCTGACGCCCCCGCAGCGTGACTCCCCCCCTCGGACATGACAACCGTGCCGTCCACAACCACGGTGCTCATCGTGAACCGCGGCGCGGACCCGTTGCCGAGGGAAGGACGGCGTACCGCACGAGTGCTCGAGCCGACGATCCGAGGTCCCTGCATACCATGGCGACCACACCTCTCCCGCACACAGTGATTCCACGACTGTGGAGGTGTGGGCCCATCAGATCCATAGCCCGAACGGCCCAGTCACGGTTCCCATGCAGTGCGCGACGCCGGCCGAAGCTCACGCCACGCTCAGGGCCCCGGCCGTCTCGGCTCGCGAGAGCGCTGCGGGATAGAAGCTGCTCACGATGTCCGACTTCGGCAGCCGTGACCTGATCGCGCTCACCAGGCGCTGGGTCTCGGGGTCGTACCCGACTCCCAGGTCGCGGTCGAGGACCGCGCTGAGTCGGCTCATGGCGCGACGAACGGCGTCGTGGCGTCCGAGAACGTGGTTGGAGAGGATGACCAGCCGATACGCCTCCTCGGAGTACCGGTCGCGAGCGAGCGCCTGCTCCGCGTGCCGGAGACAGGTGGAGCCCTCGCCTTCGACGAGCCAGTCCAGTGCCAGGTCGAGGTGCGCTCTGACGGCGCGGTCCTCGTAGACCAGACGGTCCTCCTGGACCCACTCGTCGTAGCGGGCGTCCTCAAGCAACGGTCCATCCGAGAGCGTGACAGCCTCGGAGAGGAGCTCGAGCCGCTCCTGCCGTGGCGCACTCTCGGCGCGGAGCACGAGGTGGTCGAAGCGGTCCAGGTCGAGGTCGATCTCGTCCAGGGCGAGCCGGTACGCGCCCGGCTCGGTGACGATGACCCGCCGTGCCCGTGCCTGGTCGTCGAACATGCTGTGCCGCAGCACGCAGACGTACGTGTTGAGTGTGGCGACGACGTTGCGCGGCTCCTTGCGCTCGGGCCACAGCGCGGTCGCGATCATGTCGGTCCACACCCGGTGGCCACGCGCGAGCAGCAGCAGCTCGAGGACGTGGCGGGGTTTGACACCACCGAGGTCCCGAGGACCAAGCACGCGCGCGCCGTCCCGGACCTGCAGTGGTCCGAACATTGAGATCTCCATCGACTGCCCCTGTCCCCTGCTGCACCGATTCGGTTCGGCGTCAGCGAACCACGAGCCGAGCAGGGTGACCATCCCCAGTTTGGGGGCCCGAAATTTGGGGGGGCCGCACGGATGGCTGGAGAGGGGCCCGCAGGGCGGCCGGCCGAGCGCAACATCACCCCCGAACGACTAGCCCCTCGGCAAAAGGATTGTCAAAGAGCTCTCCCCTACCGTCGACTCGCCATCCGATCGAAAGAGGAAGTCATGCCACTGTCGAGGCGAGAGATGCTCGCATTCGGGATGATCTCCGGCGGGGCCCTGCTCCTCCCCCTGGAGCGGAGCGTGTTCGCGGCAGGCCAGAGCCGGCTCGCGGAAAGCGCCCTTCCGGCGCCCTTCACCGTGCCCTTCTCGGTGCCGCCGGTCGCCATGAAGGTCAACTCCGTCGGTACCACCGACTACTACTCGTTGACGATGCGCGAACAGGCCACCGAGATCCTTCCGGGATTCCAGACCCGGATCTGGGGCTACGACGGGTCCTTCCCGGGACCCACGTTCGATGTCCAGCAGGGGCGTGAGGTGGTCGTCCGGCAGACGAACCAGCTCCCGCACGCACACCCGACCCTGGGGTACACCCCGTTCACGTCGACTCATCTCCACGGGTCTGCGTCCCTGCCCCAGTACGACGGGTATGCCAGTGACGTCACCTACCCCGGGAGCTGGAAGGACTACCGCTACCCGAACTCGCAGGGCTGCCGAACTCTCTGGTACCACGACCACGGGGTCCACCACACCGCCCCGAACGTGTACATGGGGCTGGCCGGGATGTACCGAATGCACGACTCCGTGGAGCAGTCCCTCTCCATTCCTCAGGGGCGCTACGACGTGCCGCTCATCGTCACCGACGCCATGTTCGACACCCGGGGACAGCTGCTCTACGACGACGACGACCAGTCGGGACTCTTCGGCGACGTCATCCTCGTCAACGGTCGTCCGTGGCCGGTCATGAAGGTCGAGCGACGCAAGTACCGGTTCCGCATCCTCAATGCCTCCATCTCGCGGACCTATCGGTGGCGGCTCGACAGCGGCGAGCCACTGGTCGTCATTGGCACCGACGCCGGCCTGACTGCTGCACCGCAGTCGGTGCCCAGCCTGCTGCACGGCAACGCGGAGCGCTACGAGGTGATCATCGACTTCGCCAAGTACAAGATCGGCCGGCGGGTGATCCTCCGCAACGTCAGCCCCAACAACAATGTCGACTACACCCACACCGGCAAGGTCATGGCCTTCGATGTCGTGGCTCAGGCCAGCACCACGTCGAACAACTCGATCCCCAGCGTGCTCAGCCCGTACAACGCCATCATGGGGTTGACCCCGACCGCCACCACCCCCACGCGCAAGATGGCCCTGGTTCGCCAGGGAGGGCAGTGGACCATCAACGGGCAGACGTGGGCCGATGTCGAGGCCTCGGCTTACACCCGGGCACTCGCGAACCCGGCGCTGAACGCCGTGGAGATCTGGGAGATCCGCAACGACTCGGGTGGCTGGCACCACCCCCTGCACATCCACCTCGTCGACTTCAAGATCCTCGACCGCCAGATCGACCTGAGCGGAATATGGGTGGCTGCTCGCCCCCACGAGCGCGGCCCCAAGGACGTCGTGCACGTCGGAGAGAACGAACGCGTCCGGCTCATCACCCGGTTCGGCCCGCACCCCGGCCGCTACATGATCCACTGCCACAACCTCGTTCACGAGGACCACGACATGATGGGCCAGTTCACGGTGGGCGAGGGCGGCTACGACCCGATCACCACGGCACCGGCCCAGCCCCTGCCGGCGCCGGAGCTCTGAGTCGCCGTGTCCACCATCTCCCGGACCGAGAACGAGACCTCGACCACCGGGCCGGTCGCCTCAGACGTAGCGACCGGCACACAGCAGTGGGTCGCGCTCGCGTCGGTCCTCGCCGGCGCGATCCATCTCGCCGTGACGCCCGAGCACCTCGAGGAGTGGTGGGTCTTCGGAACCTTCTTCCTCGTCCTCGGCTGCTTCCAGCTGGCCTGCGCGGTCGTCGTGCTCCGCCGGCCCACCCGGGGCGTCGCGCTCGCCGGCATCGTCGCGAACCTCGCTGTGGTCCTCGTCTACGTGTCGAGCCGCACCACGGGACTTCCGATCGAGCCGCCGGAGGACATCACCTCGCACGCGTGGTCACACGTCGCTGAGGGAGCGGGCCCGGCGGACCTGGCCGCCACCGCCGCCGAGCTGGCGGTCATCTGCCTTCTGGTGACCCTGCTGTCACCGCGCCTGCGGCGGATGGTCGTCAACCTCCTGCTCATCACCGGGGTGGGTCTGTGGGTGCTGCGGCTCAGCGGCTCCCTGGGCTGATGAGGGCGCCGGAGGAGACTGAGAACCGGAGGACCGAACGTCTGCGTCCTCGGACGGCACTGACCATCGTGGGAGCGCTCGCCCTTGCCACGGCGCTCCTCACCAGCGTGGAGCCACTGCGGGTCCGTTCAGAGAGCATGCTGCCGACGCTCGACGTCGGTGACCGCGTCGTCGTCGACAAGCTCTCCCCCCACTGGCAACCACCGGCGGTGGGCGACCTCGTGGTCTTCCGCGAGCCGCAGCGAGGCGACCTGGTCGTCAAGCGCGTCGTGGCCCTCGGCGGGACGACGGTGGCACTCGAGGATGCCGTGCTCGTCGTGGACGGGGTCGCCCGGCACGAGCCACAGATGGACCTCACGCGGATCGACTCGACGTACTTCGGTCCGGTGACGGTGCCACGTGATGCGGTTTTCGTGTTGGGGGACAACCGATCCGAGTCCATCGACTCGCGCACCTACGGGGCGGTTCGCATCGATGAGCTCGTGGGTCGCGTCCTCCTCACGTTCTGACATCGCTGAGGTCGGCGACCCCGCAGACCCCTGTCACGAGCCCGGTCACGAGTCGCAGAAAACCAAAAGGTATGTCGAAGACCGGCCGGTCACGATGAACCACTCAACCGTGCAGACAGGGGTTACACCATGCGTACACCAGCCATCGGTCACAGTCTCGAGCGCGCCCTGCGGCGCAGCAAGTCACCTCGTGCCTCGTCGGTCACCAGTGACCACGGGGCCGACGCATTACAGGGAACGTCGGTGCGGCGGAGGGTACGCATGCGCACCCGGATACTGGGCGCCGGTGTCGCCGTCGTCACCGCCGCCCCGCTGCTCCTGACGTCATCGTTGGGCGCGTCGGCTGCGGTCGCGCCCGTCGGGCAGGGGTTCAACCTCAATGCCTCCGACCTGCGCTTCATCCTCAAGCAGATCAAGATCGCGGAGCAGCACGCCGACACGTACTCGGCGTCGAACCCCTGTGGGTCGATGCGGGGCACCGGTGCCGACCAGGTCCCTAGCGGCGAGGTCGGGGACACGCTCCCGTGGGGCCTGCGCCTCGTGGACGGCTCCTGCAACAACATCGTCCCGGGCAAGGCGAACGTCGGTGCGGCCGACCAGAAGTTCCCGCGGTTGGTTCCCAAGTCGCTCAAGCAGGCCGAGTTCGGCGACCCGGACGGTCCGACCGGGCCCGCGGGTCCCCGGCAGACGAGCTACACCCAGACCTCAGGCACGGTCATCGACAGCCAGCCGCGAACCATCAGCAACCTCGTCGTCGACCAGACGGTGACCAACCCGGCGGCCGTCGAGGCGGCCGGCGAGGCTCCGGATATCACGCCGTCCGGTGCGTTCTTCATCCCGAACACCGCCCCGGACACCGGCCTGTCAGCACCGTTCAACTCATGGTTCACGCTGTTCGGGCAGTTCTTCGACCACGGCCTGGACCTCGTGAACAAGAGCAGCGCCCAGGGCACGGTCTTCGTCCCGCTCAACGCCGACGACCCGCTCTACAGCACGGCTCCGGGCGCCCTGAACTTCATGACGCTCACCCGCGCGCAGCACTCGGGCGACCACGAGGCGGTCAACCAGACCACCCCCTGGGTCGACCAGAGCCAGACCTACAGCTCCCACCCGTCGCACCAGGCGTTCCTGCGCAAGTACGCCGTCGGCGACCATGACTTCAACGCCGCGACCCCCGACCGCCTCATGACGACCGGCGCTCTCGTGACCGGCGCCGGCGACGGCATGGCCACCTGGGCCGACGTCAAGGCGCAGGCCGCGAACGCGATGGGCATCCGCCTGACGGACGCGGACGTGGGCAACCTGCCCCTGCTGGCGACTGACCCGTACGGCCGGTTCATGCGCGGCGCCAACGGTCTGCCGCAGATGATCCAGACGGCAGGTCCGGACGGCATTCTCACCAACGACCCCGCGACCCCGGCCGACGAGAGCGCCGACAACAACGCACTCGTCGAGGGCAACCTCACGACCCCAGTGCCCACGACGGGCATGGCCAAGACCGGCCACGCCTTCCTCGACGACATCGCCCATCACGCGGTGCCGAAGCCCGGCTTCACGCCCGACAGCGACAGCGTCGTCACGCCGGGCCTCGTGCCGTGCGAGCGGCCCGGCCTGCCGGCGAACTGTGTCAACCAGTACGACGACGAGCTGCTGAACGCGCACTTCATCGCCGGCGACGGTCGGGTCAACGAGAACATCGGCCTCACCACCGTGCACCACGTGTTCCACTCCGAGCACAACCGCCTGGTCGACAACATCAACTCGATGATCGTGAACGCCGACAACACGAGCGGCATCACGGACGCCGAGGAGGCCGACTGGAAGGCGACGAACCGCTACACCGCCCGCGACGGCAGCTACGACTACGGTGAGCGTCTTTTCCAGGCTGCTCGCTTCGTCACCGAGATGGAGTACCAGCACCTCGCTTTCGAGGAGTTCATCCGCAAGGTGCAGCCGATGGTCGCCCCCTTCGGTGAGGGTGGCACGGGCTACAACACGAGCATCAACCCGGCCATCAAGGCCGAGTTCGCCCACGCGGTCTACCGGTTCGGGCACTCGATGCTCACCGAGTCCGTCGACCGCATCAATGTCGACGGCACCAGGAACGACATCGACCTGTTCGACGCGTTCCTCAACCCGCCGGAGTTCATGGCGGCCGGCCAGACGCCGGACGACGCAGCGGGCGACGTGGTCCGTGGCATGACCCGCCAGGTCGGCAACGAGATCGACGAGTTCGTCACCGAGGCGCTGCGCAACCAGCTGCTCGGCCTGCCGCTCGACCTCGCTACCCTCAACATGGCGCGGGCACGCGACACCGGCATCCCGTCGCTCAACGCGGCACGCCGGGTCTTCTTCGCCGAGAGCAACAACTCGGCGCTCGCGGCCTACCAGAGCTGGGCGGACTTCAGCTTCGTCCTCAGGCACCCGATGTCGCTGAACAACTTCATCGCGGCCTACGGCAAGCACCCGTCGATCACCGGGGCGACCACGATGGCCGGCAAGCGGGCGGCTGCGGACAGGATCCTGGCCGGCCCTGCCGGAGCCGACGGCATCCTCACCGACGACCAGTCGACGGCGGTCGACGAGACCACGGACAACGGGCCCGAGGACAGCTACGCGTTCCTCAACAGCTCCCCGCACATGGGGACCGACCCTGACACCGGCGAGCCCATCGTTCTCCACTCGACGTGGGTCGACCCGGCGAACACGACGAACACGGGCGTCGACGACATCGACCTGTGGTCCGGTGGTCTGGCGGAGAAGCAGTTCGTCTTCGGCGGTCTGCTCGGCCCGACGTTCAACTACGTGTTCGAGCAGCAGATGGAGGACCTCCAGTTCGGCGACCGGTTCTACTACCTGGCGCGGACGGCCGGCCTCAACATGCTGACCCAGCTCGAGGGCAACTCGTTCGCCGAGCTGATCCAGCGCAACACGAACGTCAGCGGCCTGCCGGCCGACTCGTTCTCGACGCCCGCGCTGATCTTCGACCTGGCCAACCTTGGCACCGAGGGCCCCGTCCTCAACGATCCGGCTACGGAGTGGAACGAAGCGGCGCTGCTCACGCGTATGCCGGACGGCACCATCCGCTACGGCGGCCCGGAGCACGTCGTCTTCAACGGCACGGCCGGCGTCAACCGCGTCTGGTCCAGCGAGGGTGACGACACCATCCGCGGCAACGACGGCAACGACTGGATGCAGGGCGGAGACGGCAACGACAACCACATCGGTGGTCTCGGCGACGACATCCTGCTCGACACCAACGGTGACGACACGCTCAAGGGCGGCGACGGCAACGACACGCTGTCCTCCGGGCAGGGCTTCGCGGGCGACCTCAACCAGGGTGGTCGTGGCAACGACTTCATCGACCACGACGACATGGCAGAGGCGTTCGCAGGACCTGGCGACGACTACGTCCTCGGCGGCCCTGAGGACGACACGGTCTTCGGCGACGACGGCGACGACTGGCTCGAGAACGGCGCCAGCACCAACGGCACCGGCGGCGGAGCGTTCAACCTGCTGCAGGGCGACAACGGCGCCCCGTTCCAGGACGACCCGAACGAGCCCGGCCACGACGTCCTCATCGGCTACGGCGGTGAGAACGACAACGACGCCGAGGGCGGCGACGACGTCATGCTCAACGGGCCAGGCATCCAGCGCAACGAGGGCATGCTCGGCTTCGACTACGCCACGCACGACGGCGACCCGGTGGCGGCGGACTCCGACCTGGACCTCACAGGCCTGCTCCCGCCGAGCGTCGAGACCAACAAGGACAGGTTCGACCTCGTCGAGACCCTGTCCGGGTGGAACCTCAACGACGTGCTGCGCGGCGACGACCGTGACGCAGCGGCCATGCAGGGCCACGAGCTCACTGCAGAGGGCGCCGCACGCGTGGCGGGTCTCAGCGGCGTCCTCGGTGGTGCCACGACGTTCACCGGCGGCAACATCCTCATGGGTGGTGCCGGCACCGACCTCATCGAGGGTCGCGGTGGCGATGACGTCATCGACGGTGACGCGCAGCTCAACGTGCGCATCAGTGTCCGCAGCGCAGCCGACCCGACGACGCAGATCGACAGCGTCGAGACGCTGTCCGGCGTGTCCGCCCGGCTGATCGCCGGGACGGTCAACCCGGGTCAGCTGCGCATCGTCCGGGAGATCCAGACCCCGGCGAACGGCACCGCGGTCGACACGGCGGTGTTCTCGGGTCCGCGTGCGGACTACGACATCACCTTCGGGCCGACCTCGACGACCGTGGTGCACGCACGGGGCACTGTCCTCGACGGCACCGACACGCTGCGCAACATCGAGCAGCTGCAGTTCTCCGACAGGACCATCCCGAACGCGGTGGTTCCTGTGGTCGCGGCGTCGGCACCGACGGGGCTCACCGCCACTGTCGGCGCCTCCAACGTCGCGGCGGGCAACGGCTCGGTGAACCTCGCCTGGACCGCCCCGGCGGACGACGGCGGCGCAGCCATCACCGGCTACCGGATCCAGGTCCGGACCGGCACCACGGTGGTTCGGTCGGTCGACGTGGCAGCCACGCCGACGACGGCCACGGTCACCGGGCTCACCGGCGGGACGGCGTACAACTTCAGGGTTCGCGCCATCACGTCTTTCGGTCTCGGCGTCCTGTCCACCCCATCGGGCACGGTCACTCCGCTGACCTTGGCGCCGGCACCGGGAACCCCCGTGGCCACGCGTGGCAACGCGTCGGCGGCCCTGACGTGGACGGCACCACCGGCCACTGGCGGTTCGCCCATCACGGGCTACCGCGTCCAGGTCCGCACCGGAGCCACAGTGGTCCGGACGGACATCCTGACGGGAACAGCAACCAGCACCACCGTCGCCAACCTCACCAACGGCACGGCCTACAACTTCCGGGTCCGCGCCGTCACGGCGGTCGGTCTCGGGGCGTTGTCCGCCCAGTCCAACGTCGTCACTCCGGCGACGGTGCCGGGTGCTCCGGTCATCGGGACAGCCGTACAAGGGGCTCCGGGTGGCGCGATCACCGCGACGGCCAACTGGACGGCGCCCGCCGTCAACGGCGGATCGGTGATCACCGGCTACCGGGTGTTCGCGGTGCAGTTCACCGCGGCCGGCGTGGCGACGGGTGTGACGGTGCAGCAGGTCGCGCCCGCGAACGTGCGGACACTGCAGATGACCTTGGGTGCGGGCCAGTACCGCTTCCAGGTGACGGCCATCAACGCGGTGGGCCAGAGCGTGCGGTCGGCGCAGTCGAACCAGGTGGTGGCTCGCTAGGCGGGTCGCAGCGCGAGGAACGTCGCGCGACATCGAACGTCGGAGCCGGTCCACCGTCCGTGGGCCGGCTCCGGCGCGTCGTCGCGTGGGTGCGGGGTAAAGTGCGGGTCGCCGTCGGGAGCGCACGCTCGCCGACGTGCGCTGGCGTGGCGCAATCGGTAGCGCACCTGTCTTGTAAACAGGGGGTTAGGGGTTCAAGTCCCCTCGCCAGCTCAACGCAGTTTTGCTGAAAACCCTTGTCCTGTGGTCTGATTGGGCGAGTGAGCACGTCCCTCGCTCGGTGACAGGAGAGGACGCACATGGACACGATATGCCATAGATATCGCACGGTTATCGCACGAAACCGGCGAATGACAGGTGCGACATGAGCGGCCGGGGACGCCGTCGGGGCTTCGGGTACGTGAGAAAACTGCCCTCCGGCCGCTGGCAGGCGAGCTTCGTCGGCCCGGACCTGGCGAGGCACTCGGCGCCGCACACGTTCGAGACCAAAGGGGATGCCGAGGGCTGGCTCGGCCGGCGACACGCGGAGGTGGTGGCTGGGGAGTGGCAGGCGCCCGCCCCGGTGGTGCGAGTGGCTCCCCTGACCTTCGACGCCTACTCGGCCCAGTGGCTGCGGGAGCGCGACCTCAAGCCCCGGACCCGCGAGGGGTACGAGCACCTGCTGCGCCGCTACCTGGCACCGGTGCTTGGGTCGTTGACCATCGACTCAGTCACGCCGAGCGTCGTGCGCACCTGGTGGTCGCAGCTGCCGTCGGACCTGCCGACCGTCCGCGCCCGTAGCTATGCGCTACTCAAGGCGATCATGAACACGGCCGTCGCCGACGAGGTGATCGACAGCAACCCGTGCCGCATCCGCGGTGCGGCCAACACTCCTCGAGCGCGAGAGATCCGCCCGGCGTCGCTGGAGGAGCTGTCGGTGATCGTGGAGGCCATTCCCAGTCGTCACCGCGCCCTGGTGCTGTTGTGTGCGTGGTGCGCGCTGCGCAGTGGCGAGGTGCTTGAGATGCGACGCAAGGACGTCGACGTCGTGGCGGGGACGGTGAGGGTCGTCCGTGCCGTGTCCTGGGTTGGTGGCCTGGCCGTCGTGGGTACGCCGAAGTCGGCAGCGGGGACGAGGGTGGTGTCCATGCCACCGCACATCGTCCCCGCGGTTGCTCACCACCTCGACACGATGACTGCCGCGGCTCCGGACGCCCTGCTCTTCCCGGGGCGTGACGGCGTCACGCACCTCCAACCGTCAACGCTGCACCGCAACTGGCGCCTGGCGCGCGAGACGGCGGGTCGTCCGGACCTGCGAGTGCACGACCTCCGGCACACGGGCGCCACCATGGCGGCGCGTGCAGGCGCCACCCTCGCCGAGCTGCAGCAGCGTCTTGGCCATAGCTCTGTCTCCGCAGCGCTGAGGTACCAACACGCGGCCCAAGGCCGCGACAAGGAGATCGCCGCCGCACTCTCGGTGATGGCCGGCCGCGAGAGCCGATAGCGAGGTGCGGGGGGGTGCCTCCAGCGGCATCCGGTCAACACCGGTGGGCCTTGGTGGAAGGTACGAGCGACTGCCGCACGCCTACGAGCGTGCGGCGCACCGCCCACATGGGCCACTCCGACTGCGGCGCGTTTCACGCACATGCTTGATATGTGGGTGATCCTCGTGATCGCCGGCGCTTCTACGTTGGGGTGTCCGTTCCCTT
>NZ_JBMBWH010000014.1:0-49840 GCF_048606435.1 Knoellia terrae
AAGGGAACGGACACCCCAACGTAGAAGCGCCGGCGATCACGAGGATCACCCACATATCAAGCACTTGAGTACGAAGGCACTGGACAGGGGTTGACCGACGTGAGCGAAAGACGCGGCCCGGGCACGATCCTCAGCGACAGCTGCACCGTTGCGGTGGGTCACGTCACCCGCGTGGAACTCCAATCGGTCAGACGCCCTGCTCGACCTCGGCGTATGCCGGTGCGACCTTGTTCTTGGCGTCACCGATGCGGTGCACGCGCAGCGCGTTGGTCGAGCCGGGGATGCCGGGGGGCGAGCCGGCGACGATGACGACCAGGTCCCCCTCCTCCGCCTTGCCGCACGCGAGCAGCTCCTCGTCGACCTGCATGGCGAACTGGTCGGTGTGCCGGGCCGGCGCCGTGAGGAACGTCTCGACGCCCCACGTGAGGGCGAGCTGCGAGCGGGTCCACTGGTGGGGCGTGAACGCCAGCATGGGGATTCGCGGACGGACCCGGGCGAGCCGGCGGGACGAGTCGCCACTGACCGTGAAGGTGATGAGGAACGTGCAGCCGAGGAGCTCGCCGATCTCGGCGGCCGCCGCCGTCACGGCACCTCCCTTGGTGCGCGGCTTGCTGCCGAGAGGCAGGATCCGCCCCAGTCCGTGCTCCTCGGTGTTCTCGATGATCCGCGACATGGTGCGCACGGCCTCCATGGGGTGCGCACCGACACTCGTCTCCCCCGACAGCATGAGGGCGTCGGCGCCGTCGAGGACGGCGTTGGCAGCATCAGAGGCCTCGGCGCGCGTCGGGCGGCTGTTGGTGATCATCGACTCGAGCACCTGGGTCGCGACGATGACCGGCTTGGCCTGGCGGCGGGCCAGCTCGCAGGCCCGCTTCTGCACCAGGGGAACCGTCTCGAGCGGCATCTCCACGCCGAGGTCACCACGGGCCACCATCAGCCCGTCGAAGGCCCGCACGATCTCGTCGAGGTTGTCGACGGCCTGGGGCTTCTCGATCTTGGCGATGACCGGCAGGCGGACGCCCTTCTCGTCCATGATGCGGTGGACCGGCTCGATGTCGGCGGCGCTGCGCACGAAGGACAGCGCGATCAGGTCCACCCGCATGTCGAGGGCCCAGCGGAGGTCGTCCTCGTCCTTCTCGGAGAGGGCGGGGACGCTCATCGCGGCCCCGGGGACGTTGATGCCCTTGTTGTTGCTGAGCACGCCGCCCTCGACGACCTCGCACAGGATGTCGGTGTCGTCGGACTCGAGAACCCGCAGGTTGAGCTTGCCGTCGTCGATGAGGATCGTGTCGCCGGCGGAGACGTCCGCGGGCAGGCCGGCATACGTCGTGCCGACGGTCTCGACGGTGCCCTCGATGTCGCGGTTGGTGATCGTGAAGCGAGCACCCTTCGTGAGCATGACCGAGCCGTCGCGGAAGCGTCCGGTGCGGATCTTCGGCCCCTGGAGGTCGGCGAGGATGCCCACGGCGTGCCCGGCCTCGTCGCTGGCCTTGCGCACGTCGAGGTAGACGCGCTCGTGGTCGGCGAGGTCACCGTGGGACAGGTTGAAGCGAGCCACGTCCATCCCGGCAGCGACCAGCTCACGGAGCTGGTCGGGGCTGGAGGTGGCGGGGCCGAGGGTGCAGACGATCTTGGCGCGGCGCATGCGGAAAGCCTAACGATGGAAACGGTTACGCGGTGACGCGGGTCACACCATGAGCGGACGGTCGGTCGGGTTGACCGGACGCGGGAGCCGCGAGGGCTTGCCGGAAAGCCACGCGTCGACGTGGTGCGCGGCCGCTCGGCCCTCGGCGATGGCCCAGACGATGAGCGACTGGCCGCGTCCGGCATCGCCGGCGACGAAGACGCCGGGCACCGACGACATGTAGTCGGACCCACGCTGGACGTTGGACCGCTCGTCGAGCTCGATCCCGAGCTGGGAGACGAGGGCCTCGGTCTGCGGACCGAGGAAGCCCATGGCGAGCAGCACCAGCTGGGTCGGGAGGACCCGTTCGGTGCCCGCGACCGGCTCGAAGCCGTTCTCCCCTCGCTGCACCTCGTGCAGGCGCAGGCCGGTGACGTTGCCGTCCTCGTCGGACAGGATCTCCTGGGTGCTCACGGCATACAGCCGCTCGCCACCCTCCTCGTGCGCGGAGGCGACCCGGAAGAGCATGGGGTAGGTCGGCCACGGCTGGCCAGGCACCCGCTCCTCCGTCGGCTGCGGCATGATCTCGAGGCTCGTGACCGACTTCGCACCCTGGCGGTGGGAGGTGCCGATGCAGTCGGCTCCGGTGTCCCCGCCGCCGACGACGACGACGTCCTTGCCCTCGGCAGTGACCTGGCCCTCGACGCTCTCGCCGAGTGCGACGCGGTTCGCCGGCGGCAGGAAGTCCATGGCCTGCATGACGCCGGCGACCTGGCGGCCCGGGACGTCGAGGTCACGTGGGACGGTCGCCCCCATGGCGATGACGACCGCGTCGTAGCGAGCTCTCAGCTGCTCCCACGTGACGTCGTTGCCGACGTCGACCGAGCTGCGGAAGCGGGTGCCCTCGGCCTGCATCTGCTGGAGCCGGCGGTCGAGGACCGACTTCTCCATCTTGAACTCGGGGATGCCGTAGCGGAGCAGGCCCCCGGGACGGTCGGCCCGCTCGTAGACGGCGACGGTGTGCCCGGCGCGGGTCAGCTGCTGGGCCGCGGCGAGCCCGGCCGGGCCGGACCCGACGACGGCGACCGTCTTGCCCGAGAGTCGCTCCGGCGGACGGGGCGCGACCCCGCCGTCGGCGAAGGCCTTCTCGATCGTCGTGACCTCGACCTGCTTGATCGTCACCGCGGGCTGGTTGATCCCCAGCACGCAGGCGGTCTCGCACGGCGCCGGGCAGAGCCGCCCGGTGAACTCCGGGAAGTTGTTGGTCGCGTGCAGCCGCTCGATCGCGAGCCGCCAGTCACCGCGCCAGGCCAGGTCGTTCCACTCGGGGATGAGGTTGCCGAGCGGGCAGCCGCTGTGGCAGAACGGGATGCCGCAGTCCATGCAGCGTCCGGCCTGGCGCTGCAGCTGGCCGAGCTCCTGCTCCTCGTAGACCTCGCGCCAGTCCCTGATGCGGACGGGCACGGGCCGGCGGGCCGGGAGCTCGCGCTCACGGGTCTTGAGAAAGCCCTGGGGGTCAGCCACGGGAAGCCTCCATGATTCGGTCCCAGACCTCGGTGCCGTCGAGGTCGAGGCCCTCGGCCTCGGCAGCGGCACGCACGTCGAGGACACGCTGGTAGTCGCGGGGAAGGATGAGCGAGAAGCGACCACGGGCCGACTCCCAGTCGTCGAGCAGGCGTGCCGCCACGGTGGATCCCGTGTGCTCGCGGTGGCGCTCGAGCAGGTCGCGGACGACGTCGACGTCGCCCGCGCGCAGGGGTGAGACGTCGACGAGCTCGCGGTTGACGCGCGACTCGTCGAGGTCGAGGACGTAGCCCACTCCCCCGGACATGCCGGCCGCGACGTTGCGTCCGGTCGGCCCGAGGATGACGACGGCGCCGCCGGTCATGTACTCGAGGCCGTGGTCGCCCACGCCCTCGACGACCGCGGTGATGCCGGAGTTGCGCACGCAGAAGCGCTCGCCGACCCGGCCACGCAGGTAGATCTCACCCGACGTCGCGCCGTAGCCGATGACGTTGCCGGCGATGACGTTGTCCTCCGGGGCGAGGGGGGCGGCCGGGTCGGGCGCGACGATGATGCGCCCACCGGACAGGCCCTTGCCGACGTAGTCGTTTGCGTCGCCGACGAGCCGCAGGGTCACGCCCCGGGGCACGAAGGCGCCGAAGCTCTGGCCCGCCGACCCTCGCAGGGTGAGGTCGATGGTGCCGTCGGGCAGGCCGTTGGCGTGGAGGCGAGTGACCTCGTGCCCGAGCATGGTGCCGACGGTCCGGTTGACGTTGCGGACGGCGAACTCGCCGGTGACCCGGGTGCCGTCGTCGATCGCCTCGCGGGCGAGGGCGATGAGCTGGTGGTCCAGGGCCTTCTCGAGGCCGTGATCCTGGCTGATCGTGTGCCGCTTGCCCGAGCCGTCGGGGCTGTCGACCTCGGTGAGGATCGGCGCGAGGTCGAGACCCGAGGCCTTCCAATGCGCCACGGCCTTGCCGACGTCGAGGGCACCGATCTGGCCGATGGCCTCCTCGACGGTCCGGAACCCGAGCGAGGCGAGGAGCTCGCGCACCTCCTCGGCGATGTACTCGAAGAAGGTCTCGACGAACTCGGGCTGACCCGAGTAGCGGGCCCGCAGCTCCGGGTTCTGGGTGGCGATGCCGACCGGGCAGGTGTCGAGGTGGCAGACGCGCATGAGGATGCAGCCGCTGACGACGAGCGGGGCGGTGGCGAAGCCGAACTCCTCGGCGCCGAGCAGCGCCGCGATGACGACGTCGCGGCCGGTCTTGATCTGACCGTCGACCTGGACGACGATCCGGTCGCGCAGGCCGTTGAGGACCAGCGTCTGCTGGGTCTCGGCGAGGCCGAGCTCCCACGGGCCACCCGCGTGCTTGAGCGAGGTCAGCGGCGACGCTCCGGTGCCGCCGTCGTGGCCGGAGATGAGGACGACGTCCGCGTGCGCCTTGGAGACGCCTGCAGCGACCGTGCCCACCCCGATCTCGGACACCAGCTTGACGTGGATGCGCGCCTGCGGATTGGCGTTCTTGAGGTCGTGGATGAGCTGGGCGAGGTCCTCGATCGAGTAGATGTCGTGGTGCGGCGGCGGGCTGATGAGGCCGACGCCGGGGGTGCTGTGACGGGTCCGGGCCACCCACGGGTACACCTTGGGGCCGGGCAGCTGCCCGCCCTCACCGGGCTTGGCACCCTGCGCCATCTTGATCTGGATGTCGTCGGAGTTGGTGAGGTAGACCGACGTGACACCGAAGCGGCCCGACGCGACCTGCTTGATCGCCGACCGGCGCTCGGGGTCGAGCAGCCGCTCGAGGTCCTCGCCGCCCTCCCCGGTGTTGGAGCGACCGCCGAGGCGGTTCATCGCGACCGCAAGGGTCTCGTGCGCCTCCTGGCTGATCGAGCCGTAGCTCATCGCCCCGGTGTTGAAGCGCTTGACGATCTCGCTCACCGGCTCGACCTCGTCGATCGAGATCGGCTCGCGACCCGCGGAGCCACCGAGCTCGAAGAGCCCGCGCAGCGTCATGAGCCGCTCGGACTGGTCGTCGATGCGGGCGGTGTACTGCTTGAAGATGTCGTAGCGCCGCTGCCGCGTCGCGTGCTGGAGCCGGAAGACGGTGTCGGGGTCGAAGAGGTGCGGCTCGCCCTCGCGGCGCCACTGGTACTCGCCTCCCACGCGCAGCTTGCGGTGCGAGAGGATCACGCCGTCACGGGGGTATGCCGAGTCGTGCCGTGCCGCGGTCTCCGCGGCGACGACGTCGAGCCCGATCCCACCCAGCTGGCTCACCGTGCCGGTGAAGTACTCGTCGACGAGCTCCTGCGACAGTCCGAGGGCCTCGAAGACCTGGGCGCCGCGGTAGGAGGCCACCGTGGAGATGCCCATCTTGGACATGACCTTGAGGATGCCCTTGCCGAGCGCCTTGATGAGGTTCTTGACAGCCTGCTCGGCGGTGACGCCGGTGATGGCGCCGGTGCGCACCATGTCCTCGACGGTCTCCATGGCGAGGTAGGGGTTGATGGCGGCGGCGCCGTAGCCGACGAGGAGCGCGACGTGGTGGACCTCCCGCACGTCCCCGGCCTCGACGAGCAGCCCGACCATGTTGCGGGTCTTCTCGCGGATGAGGTGGTGGTGGACGGCCGAGGTGAGCAGCAGCGACGGGATGGGGGCGAAGTCGCGGTCGGAGTCGCGGTCGGACAGCACGACGAACCGGGCCCCGCGCGCGATGGCCTCGCTGACCTCGGTGCAGATCTCGGCGAGCCGGGAGCGCAGCGCGCTCTCACCGTCGCCGACGAGGTAGGTGCCGCGGACGACGTGGGTGGCGTAGCCGGGCAGGTCGCCGTCGGCGTTGATGTGGACGATCTTGGCCAGCGCGTCGTTGTCGATGACCGGGAACGGCAGGATGACCTGCCGGGCGTGGGCCGGGGTCGCCTCGAGCATGTTGCCCTCGGGACCGATGACCGTGCCGAGAGAGGTGACGAGCTCCTCGCGGATGGCGTCGAGCGGGGGGTTGGTCACCTGCGCGAACAGCTGGGTGAAGTAGTCGAAGAGCAGCCGCGGCTTGTCGGAGAGCACGGCCACGGGCGAGTCGGTGCCCATCGAGCCGAGCGCCTCGCCACCGGTGCGCGCCATCGGCGCGAGCAGGATCTTCAGCTCCTCCTCGGTGTAGCCGAACGTGCGCTGGCGCCGCGCCACGGAGGCGGCCGTGTGGACGATGTGCTCGCGCTCGGGCAGGTCCCCGAGGCTGAGCATGCCGGCGTGCAGCCACTCGGCGTACGGGTGCTCGGCGGCGAGCTCCGACTTCACCTCGTCGTCGCTGACGATCCGACCGGCGGCGGTGTCGATGAGGAACATCCGGCCCGGCTGGAGCCGGCCGCGCTTGACGACCGTCTCGGCCGGGAGGTCGAGCACCCCGGCCTCGGAGGCGAGGACGACGAGGCCGTCCTCGGTGACCCAGTAGCGGCCCGGGCGCAGGCCGTTGCGGTCGAGCACGGCGCCGATGAGCGCGCCGTCGGTGAAGGCGACGCAGGCGGGGCCGTCCCACGGCTCCATGAAGGTCGAGTGGAACTCGTAGAAGGCACGTCGGGCGGGGTCCATCTCGGCGTGGTTCTCCCACGCCTCGGGGATCATCATGAGCACGGCGTGCGGGAGCGAGCGACCACCGAGGTGGATCAGCTCGAGCACCTCGTCGAAGCTCGCCGAGTCGGAGGCGTCCGGCGTGCAGGTCGGGAAGAGCCGCTCGAGGTCGCCGCCGATGACGTCGGAGACGAGCTGGCTCTCGCGCGCCCGCATCCAGTTGCGGTTGCCCTTGACGGTGTTGATCTCCCCGTTGTGGGCCATCAGCCGGTAGGGGTGGGCCAGCGGCCAGCTCGGGAAGGTGTTGGTCGAGAAGCGAGAGTGCACGAGCGCGAGCTCGGTGGCGAACCGCTCGTCGGACAGGTCGGGGAAGAACGGCTCGAGCTGCCCGGTCGTGAGCATGCCCTTGTAGACGATCGTGCGGGCCGACAGCGACGGGAAGTAGACCTCGACCTGCCGCTCCGCGCGCTTGCGGAGGCAGAACGCGAGGCGGTCGAGGTCGATGTCGCGCACGTCGCGCCCGGGTGCGGCCACGAAGACCTGGCGGAAGAACGGCATACAGGCCCGTGCCATGGCACCGACGAGCTCAGGAGTCACCGGGACGTCACGCCACGCGAGGACCTCGAGGCCCTCCTCCACGGCGATCTGTTTGATGGCGGCCTCGACCTCCGCGCGCTCGGACTCGTCCTGCGGCAGGTAGGCCATGCCGGCGGCATACGCACCGGCGGGCGGCAGCTCGACGTCGAGCACCGCGCGGAAGAACGCGTCGGGGACCTGGGTGAGGATGCCCGCTCCGTCGCCGACGAGCGGGTCGGCGCCAGTGGCTCCACGGTGGTCGAGGTTCCGCAGCGCCGTGAGGGCGTGCTCGACGATGTCGTGGCCCGCGGTCCCCCGCATGGTCGCGACCATGGCGACGCCGCAGGCGTCGTGCTCGTGGTCGCGGCGGTAGAGGCCGGTGTCGGCCGGGTGGGCGGAGAATCGCGTCGGGGACACGTCTGGTCACCGTCCTCGGGAGGTCAGGGCCGGGAACGCGGGGAACCGGGCACAGGAGGGTCATCGGTCGCGGACGTCGATGGCCACGTGAGGAGGATGCTAGCCCACAGCGTCTTGCAATGCGAGCGCCTCAATCTCACATCGTGGACGATTCGAGGGCCTTCCTCCTGGCCCTCCGCCCGGTGTGGACGACGATCGCCACACCGATGAGGAAGACGACGATGCTCGTCCACACGTTGAGCCGCTGGCCGAGGACGAGCTCGGCCTCGTCGGTGCGCATCCTCTCGATGATGATGCGCCCGATCGGGTACCCCGCGACGTAGAGACCGAAGAGCTGCCCGCGGGCCAGGTCACGGCGTCGGTCGATGAGGAGCAACGCGCCGGCGAGCAGGAACACCCAGACGAACTCGTAGAGGAACGTCGGGTGGAAGGTGCCGAGGACGACGGGATCGCCGCTCGCGTCCCTGACCGCCCGGCCGGCGCCGTTGTCCCACTGGTGGATCACGAGGCCCCAGGGCAGGTCGGTGCGCTCCCCGAAGAGCTCGTTGTTGAACCAGTTGCCCCAGCGGCCGATCCCCTGGGCGATGGCGACGCCGGGAGCGGCCGCGTCGGCGAAGTCGAGGAAGCCGACGCCGGCCTTCCGGCAGCCGTACCACGCGCCGAGCGCACCCAGGGCGATGGCGCCCCAGATGCCGAGACCGCCCTCCCAGACCTTGAGCGCGTCGACCGGGTTGCCGCCCTCGCCCCAGTACGGGTCCGGGGTGGTGATGACGTGGTAGAGCCGGCCGCCGATGATCCCGGCGACGACGGCGTATGCCGCGACGTCGAGCACCTGCCCCGGCTCACCTCCGCGGGTGCGGAGCCGCCGGTCGGTGAGCCAGATCGCGACGACGATGCCGAGCAGGATGCACAGGGCGTAGCCGCGGATCGGCAGCGGGCCGAGGTGGAGGACGCCCGCGGTGGGGCTCGGGATGTCGGTGGGGATCACGTCGTGGCGGCTTCGACGGCGGCGACGAGGCCGGCGGAGTCACGGACCGTGTTGAGGTCCAGCGTGCTGCCGGCGAGCCTGATCGTCGGGGTGGCGTTGACCCCGGCCTTGCTGGAGGACTCCTCCGTCGACTCGACGTACTTCGCGTACGTCCGCTCGTCCACGCAGGTGGTCCACGAGTCCTTCGCCGCGCCCGTGATGCCCGCCTCCTCGGCGAAGCCCTCGGTCTGCGCGGTCGACCAGCCCTGCCCCTCCTGCGCCGGCATGTTGGCGTAGACGGCGTCGTGGAAGGCCTGGAACTTCCCCGCGTCGGCGGCGCACATCGCCGCGTTGCCCATGGCGAGGGAGTGGGTCGTCCGGAGGTTGGCGTCGAGGAAGGTCTTGAGGTGGTAGACCAGCTTGACCTTCCCGTCGTCGGCGAGTCCCTTGATGGTCGGGCCCATGGCCCGCTCGAACTCCGCGCAGGCAGGGCACTGGAAGTCCTCGTAGACCTCGAGGGTCGGTGCACCGGCGACGAGCGTGACGTCGGCGTTCGCGACGAAGCCCTCCCCCATCGCGCCGGCCCCCGCGGGCACCGCCGTGCTGGTCCCCACCCGCTTCTGCTTGTTGGACTCGGTGATGACGACGCTCGCCACGACCGCGACGATCGCGAGCACCGCGACGACGGCGCCCACGACGATCTTGTTGGCCCCTCCGCCGGTGTTCTTGCGGGCCGCGTCGATCTTGGCCTGTCGCGCGCTCGCGCCGGCTGTGGGCTGCTTCCCCATGCTGGTGGTGCTCCTTGGTGTGGGCGGTCGGTCAGGTGGTGGCCGGGCGGAACATCGCCCGGTCGAGCGAGAGCTGGGCGTCGGGGCGCCAGGACAGCCACAGTCCGCAGGCGAGCAGGCCGACGTCCTCGAGCAACCGCTGGAGGTAGTTCGTCTCCTCGGCGCTCACCGTGCCGCCGCCACCGAAGCAGCCGCAGTCGATGCTCAGTCCGCGCGCCCAGGCCTGGGCGATGCCGACGAGGAAGGCGACGAGCAGGAGTGAGGTGAGGACGGCGGCCACCCGGGTGAAGAGCCCGAGGACGAGGAGCAGCCCGAGGACGATCTCCACGGTGGGCAGGGCGTAGCCGACGTAGGCGGCGACGTCGTGCGGCAGCACCTGGTAGGCCTGCGTGGCCTTCGCCATCGCCTCGGGAGTGGGAACCTTGAGGGCACCGGCCACGAGGAACACTCCGCCGAGGACCAGCCGGGCGACCAGCCCGACGGCGTCCGCGACCCTCGTGTTCACCGTGCTCCTTCCCGCACTCCCCTGGCCAGGTCGCTGCTCAGCTCACGCAACGCGTCGAGGCGGGTCCCGAGTTCCCCGGCGCCGCCGAGGACACGGACGAAGGCCGTGCCGACGATGACCCCGTCGGCGTACTCCGCCAGCTCGGCGGCCTGGTCGCCGTTGGAGACGCCGAGGCCGACGCACACGGGCAGGTCGGTCACGGCGCGGGTGCGCTCGACGAGGTCCCGGGCCGCGGAGCCGACGGTGGTCCGCTCCCCGGTCACGCCCATCGTGGAGGCGGCGTAGACGAAGCCACGGGTGGCCTCGGTCACGCGGGCCAGTCGCTCGGGCGTGGAGCTGGGGGCAACGAGGAACACCCGGTCCAGGCCCTCGCGCTCGCTCGCGGCGACCCACTCGTCCGCCTCGTCGGGGACGAGGTCGGGGGTGATGAGACCGGCGCCGCCCGCGGCGGCCAGCTCCGCGGCATACCGGTCGACACCGCGACGCAGGATGAGGTTCCAGTAGCTCATGACCAGCGCGGGAGCACCGGCGTCGCGCACCGCGCGAGTGGCCCGGAAGCCGTCGACGACGTGAGCCCCGCCGGCCAGGGCGGTCTCGACGGCGTGCTGGATCACGGGGCCGTCCATGAGCGGGTCCGAGTAGGGCAGGCCCACCTCGACGATGTCGACCCCGGACTCGACCATGGCGACCATGGCGCGGACCGAGCCCTCGACGTCGGGGAAGCCGACCGGCAGGTAGCCGATGAGGGCGGCGCGCCCCTCGGCGCGGCAGCGCGCGAGGACGTCGGAGACCCCCCGCTCCGCGCTCACAGCTGGGTCCGTCCGTCACCGGTCGCGGCCGGCTCCTCGGACGTCCCGGGAGGCACCATCTCGTCCTCGACCACGTCGTCGACGAGCCCGAACCACTCCGCCGCCGTGTGCATGTCCTTGTCCCCGCGCCCGGACAGGTTGACGAGGATCGTCCCCTCGGGGCCGAGCTCGCGCCCGAGCACCATGGCACCGGCGAGGGCGTGGGCGGACTCGATCGCCGGGATGATGCCCTCGGTGCGGCACAGGAGGGCGAAGGCCTCCATGGCCTCGGTGTCGGTGGCGTAGACGTACTCGGCGCGGCCGCTGTCGCGCAGGTGCGAGTGCTCGGGACCGACGCTCGGGTAGTCCAGGCCAGCGGAGACCGAGTGCGACTCGACCGTCTGGCCGTCCTCGTCCTGCATGAGGTAGCTCATCGCGCCGTGGAGGACGCCGGGCACGGCCGTGGCGAAGCGTGCCGCGTGCCGGCCGTCGAGGCCCTCGCCGCCGGCCTCGACACCGACGAGGCGCACGCCCTCGTCCTCGAGAAAACGGTGGAAGATGCCCATCGCGTTGGAGCCGCCGCCGACACAGGCCACGACCGCGTCGGGCAGCCGGCCGGTGAGCTCGAGCACCTGCTCACGCGCCTCGACCCCGATGATGCGGTGGAAGTCCCGCACCATCTCGGGGAACGGGTGCGGTCCGGTGACGGTGCCGATGAGGTAGTGGGTCTGCTCGACGTTGGTGACCCAGTCGCGCAGCGCCTCGTTGATCGCGTCCTTGAGGGTGGCGCTGCCGTGCTCGACCGCCACGACCTCGGCGCCGAGCATGCGCATGCGGGCGACGTTGAGCGCCTGGCGCTCGGTGTCGACCTTGCCCATGTAAACGCGGCACTCCAGACCCATCAGGGCCGCGGCGGTCGCGGTGGCGACCCCGTGCTGCCCGGCACCGGTCTCGGCGATGACCCGCGTCTTGCCCATGCGCTTGGTGAGCAGGGCCTGGGCGATGACGTTGTTGATCTTGTGCGAGCCGGTGTGGTTGAGGTCCTCGCGCTTGAGGATCACCCGGGCGTTGCCGGCATGGGCGGCGAACCGGGGCACCTCGGTGATGATGCTGGGGCGCCCGGTGTAGGTGCGGTGCAGGTGCTCGAGCTCCTCGAGGAAGGCCGGGTCCTGCATCGCCGAGAGCCGCGCCTCGTCGAGCTGCTCGAGGGCGGGGATGAGCGCCTCGGGGACGTAGCGTCCACCGAACTGGCCGAACCGGCCGCCGCTCACGGTCGACCGACGCTCGGGACGGAGCCGGCGGCGACGATGTCGCGCACGGCGGCGGCCGGGTCGGCGCCCCGGACGAGAGCCTCCCCGACGAGGACGGCGTCGGCGCCCTGCGCGGCGTAGGCGGCGGCATCCTCGGGCCCGGAGACTCCGGACTCGGCGATCGTCACGACACCGGAGGGGATGAGGGGGACGAGGCGCGAGAACGTCTCGGGGTGGACCTCGAGGGTCTTGAGGTTGCGGGCGTTGATGCCGATGACCGAGGCGCCGGCGTCGACCGCCCGCTGGGTCTCGCCCTCGTCGTGCACCTCGACGAGGGCGGTCATGCCCAGCTCACGGGCCAGCGCGTGCAGGTGGGCCAGCTCGGTGTCGTCGAGGGCGGCGACGATGAGGAGGATGATGTCGGCGCCATGGGCGCGGGCCTCCCAGAGCTGGTAGTCGGTCACCATGAAGTCCTTGCGCAGGACGGGGACCGTGACCGCCGCCCGGACCGCGTCGAGGTCGTCGAGGCTCCCGTGGAAGCGTCGCTGCTCGGTCAGCACGCTGATCGCCGTCGCGCCGGCGGCGGCGTAGGTGCGCGCCAGGCCGGCCGGGTCGGCGATGGCCGCGAGGTCGCCCTTGCTCGGGCTGGCCCGCTTGACCTCGGCGATGAGCGAGAGTCCCTCGGCGCGCAGCCGCTGCTCGGCGTCGATGGGGGCCGGAGCGTCGTCGACCCGGCGCTCGAGCTCGGACAGGCTGACCCGGTCGATGCGGACCGCGAGGTCCTCACGCACCCCGGCGACGATGGAGTCGAGCACCGTGGTCATCGGCGGCGGCTCAGGAGACGTTGGTGTCGCGACGCGAGATGGCGCCGTCGACCCCGTAGCCCGCGAGCGCCAGCACCTTGCCGACGACGAGGCCGAGAATGGCGATGACCAGGCCCACGACGAACATCGGGATGCTCCCGAGGGCCACGGCGAGGGACATGACGGCAGCGCCGACGAGCAGGATCCCGACCATCGCCCAGGCGGCAACGCTGTTGCCGTGGTCGTCGTCGTGGTGCTCAGCCATGGGGTCCTCCCGGGAACGGTGTGCTGTCAGGCGACATTGTGTCAGGTCCGCGGTGCCGGACCCACATCGGTCGGGTCCTCCCCCGCACTCAGCTGGTCCCAGTCGCTGCGGGGCGGGCGACCCGGCGCGTCGTAGCGCGACGACAGTCCACGGGCGGCCCGTCGGACGGTGGCCAGACCGGCGAGCGCGACGGCGGCGAGGACGAACCCGGCGACCGCGACCCACGGCCACGCGCTGACGACGGAGCTCGTCTCGATCGACCCCGTGCGGCCGGCGGCTGCGGCCGCGATCGGGCCGAGCACGGACTCGGGGTCGAGCAGCACCCGGGCGACGCTGGCGATCCCCGCGAGGGTCGCGAGGCCGGTGAGGACGAGCGCGACGACGCGCAGGCGTGGACCCGCGGCTGCCGAGGCGACGGCTCCGGCGACGACGACGAGGGCGAGGGCGACGACTCCCCCGGCAGCCTCGGCGCCCGTGGCGGAGACCGACGAGCGGCCGAGGACGACGTCGTCGACCGACCCCGTCAGCCACGTGCGTGACGCCGTGACGACGACGACGAGGGCGCCGAGCACGACGAGGAGGATGAGGACACCGCGACGGCGGAGCAGGCTCACGTCGCGGTCCTCAGTGCCGAGGCCGTGGCGACGGCGCGCAGCACGGCCGTGGCCTTGGCGACGCACTCGTCGTGCTCGTTGCGGGGCACGGAGTCGGCGACGATGCCGGCACCCGCCTGGACGTGGGCCATGCCGCCGTCGAGGAGCGCGGTGCGGATGGCGATGGCCATGTCGAGGTCGCCGTGGAAGTCGAGGTAGCCGACGACGCCGCCGTAGACGCCGCGCCGCGACGGCTCGTAGCCCTCGATGAGGCTCAGCGCGCGCGGCTTCGGTGCCCCCGAGAGCGTGCCCGCGGGGAAGGTCGAGACGAGGACGTCGTAGGCGCGCACCCCCTCGCGCACCTCACCGACGACGGTGGACTCGAGGTGCATCACGTGGCTGTAGCGGCGCACGTCCATGAACTCGACGACGTCGACGGTGCCGGGCCGGCAGACCCGTCCGAGGTCGTTGCGGCCCAGGTCGACGAGCATGACGTGCTCGGAGCGCTCCTTGGGGTCGGCGAGGAGGTCCTCGGCGAGCCGCACGTCGTCCTCGGGCGACTTCCCCCGCGGGCGCGAGCCCGCGATGGGGTGGGTGATCGCCCGACGGCCGGTCACCTTGACGAGCGCCTCGGGCGAGCTCCCCACGACGTCGTATGCCGTCCCGTCCGGTCGCGTGAACCGGAAGAGGTACATGTAGGGGCTGGGGTTCCCCGCCCGCAGGGCCCGGTAGACGTCGAGGGCGTCGGCGGGGCACGGCATCGAGAAGCGCTGGGAGAGGACGACCTGGAACACCTCGCCGGCCCGGATGTCCTCCTTGGCGCTCTCGACCATGGCCTCGTAGTCGTCGCGGGTCAGGTTGCCGGACACCGTGCGCAGCGCCTCGTCCACCACGTCGGTGTCCACGACGGAGACGGTGCTCTCGGCCGGGGCTGCGAGGTCGCGGGTCATCGTGTCGAGCCGGGCGACGGCGTCGGCCCACGCCTCCTCGACGCGCTCGTCGGTGGCGTCCCAGTTGAGCGCGTTGGCGATGAGCAGGACCGAGCCGTCGGCGTGGTCGAGGACGGCGAGGTCGGTCGCGAGCATCATCGCGACCTCGGGCAGGTGCAGCACGTCGGGCGTGGTCGAGGGGACCTTCTCCCAGCGGCGCACCGCGTCGTAGGCGATCATGCCGACCATGCCCCCGGTGAGCGGCGGCAGCCCGGGAACCGGGTCGGTCGCGAGTGCGGCGACGGTCTCGCGCAGGGCTTCGGTCGCGAGCCCCGACGTGGGGGCGCCCGCCGGGGGCTCGCCGATCCAGTGCACCTCCCCGTCCTTCTCGGTGAGCGTCGCCCGGCTCGCTGCACCGATGATCGAGTAGCGCGACCAGACGCCCCCGTGCTCGGCGGACTCGAGCAGGAAGGTGCCGGGCCGGTTGCCCGCGAGCTTGCGGTAGAGGCCGACCGGCGTCTCGGCGTCGGCCATGAGCCGCCGGACGACGGGGATGACGCGGCGCTCCTCCGCCAGGACCGAGAAGACGTCGAGCGAGGGCCAGGTGGCACCGAAGGCGAGGTCGGGCGACGGCTGCGGCCCGGAGCCGGTCACTCGGGCACCTCGCCCACGACGACGTCGAGGGTGCCCGCGTCGAAGCAGGTGCGGTCGCCGGTGTGGCAGGCCGCGCCGACCTGGTGCACCTGCACGAGGAGGGCGTCCCCGTCGCAGTCGACGGCGACCGACTTCACGTACTGGGCGTGCCCGGAGGTGTCGCCCTTGCGCCAGTACTCCTGGCGGCTGCGGGACCAGAAGGTCACCCTTCCCTCGGTGAGGGTGCGACGCACCGCCTCGACGTCCATCCAGCCGAGCATGAGGACCTCGCGGCTGTCGTGCTGCTGCACGACCGCGGCCACGAGGCCGGAGTCGTCGAACCGGAGCCGGCGGGCGAGGGTGGGGTCGAGGTCGGGCACGGACGCCATTGTGCCGCCCGGAGCACGAGGGGCGAGGATGGGCCCATGTCGGACACCTCCCCCACCCTCGCCCGCCAGGAGCGCCTGGCGCTCTGCGACACGTTCGAGGCGGTGGGCCCGGACGCGCCGACGTTGTGCCGTCCGTGGAGGACCCGTGACCTGGCGGCGCACCTCGTCGTCCGCGAGGGTCGCCCCGACCTCGCCTCGGGGATCTGGCTGCCCTTCCTCAAGGACCGCACCGACCGCGAGCAGGCCCGGATCGCCGCGCAGCCGTGGCCGGAGCTCGTCGAGGCGGTGCGCTCCGGTCCCCCGGCCTGGCACCCCACCCGCCTCCCCGCCGTCGACAACGCGTCGAACCTCGCCGAGATGGTGGTCCACCACGAGGACGTCCTGCGCGGCGACGGCGTCCCCGGCCCCCGGCGGGTGGCCTCGGCCCACCTGGAGTCCGCCGCGTGGTCGCTGCTGATGAGGATGGGACGCCTGCTCTTCCGTCGCATCCCCGACGGGGTCCTGCTCCTGGCCCCGGAGCGCACGCCGATCACCGTGAGCAGCGGTGAGACGACGGTGAGCGTCACCGGAGCGCCGCTGGAGCTGCTGCTCACGGCATACGGACGTCGTTCCGTCGCCGACGTCGAGGTGACCGGTCGCGAGGACGCCGTCGCACGCTTCGAGGGCGCCCGCTTCGGCCTCTCCTGACGGTCCCGCTCCGTCAGCGGACGGGATGGCCCTCGGCGCGCAACGCGTCCTTGACCTGGCCGATGGTCAGCTGCCCGAAGTGGAAGACCGTGGCGGCGAGCACCGCGTCGGCCCCGGCTCGCACCGCCGGCGCGAAGTGCTCGATCCTCCCGGCGCCGCCGCTGGCGATCACGGGGATGCTCACCTCGCGGCGCACGCGGGCGATGAGGTCGAGGTCGAACCCGGCCTCGGTGCCGTCGGCGTCCATGGAGTTGAGCAGGATCTCGCCGGCGCCGAGCTCGGCGGCGCGCACGCACCACTCGATCGCGTCGAGCCCGGTCCCCGTGCGGCCGCCGTGGGTGGTGACCTCGACGTCGTCGGTGACTGAGCCGTCCTCCGTCCGCCGGCGGCGGACGTCGGCGGACAGCACGAGCACCTGCGATCCGAAGCGGTCGGCCGTCTCGGCGATGAGCTCGGGGCGCGCGATGGCGGCGGTGTTGACCCCCACCTTGTCGGCCCCGCTGCGCAGCAGCCGGTCGACGTCGTCGACGGTGCGCACCCCGCCGCCGACGGTGAGCGGGATGAAGACCTGCTCCGCGGTCCGACGGACGACGTCATAGGTCGTCGCCCGGTCACCACTGCTCGCGGTCACGTCGAGGAAGGTGAGCTCGTCCGCTCCCTGCTCGCCGTAGCTGCGGGCCAGCTCGACCGGGTCGCCCGCGTCGCGCAGGTTCTCGAAGTTCACGCCCTTGACCACGCGCCCGGCGTCGACGTCGAGGCAGGGGATGACACGGATGGCGACACTCACGGGGGGCAGGCTATCCGGCAGGGAATGATGCGAGGTATGCCGTCCGCCCCCGACCTGCCTGCCCGCGTCGCCGCGCGCTCGCGGCGGGAGGCCCGGATCCGCACGGACCGCCTGTCCGGGCGGCTCGCGTTCATCGTCCAGTGCGGCGTGGGCGCGGCGGCAGCGTGGGGCGTCGCGTCGGCCCTCGGCCACGTCCAGCCCTTCTTCGCCCCGGTGACGGCCATCATCACCCTCGGCCTGTCGTACGGCCAGCGGCTGCGCCGGGCCGCGGAGGTGATGATCGGCGTCGCGGTCGGCGTCCTCATCGGCGACCTCTTCGTCCAGGTCTTCGGCAGCGGGGTCCTCCAGCTGCTCGCGGTCGTCATCGTCGCCATGGGCACCGCCTCCCTCGTCGGGGCCGGGCTGCTCATGACGATCCAGGCGGGGGTGCAGTCGGCGATCATCACCACGCTCGTCGCGGCGCCCGACCAGGCGTTCACCCGGTGGCTCGACGCCGTCATCGGCGGCGGCGTCGCCCTCGTCATCAGCGTGCTCGCCCCGGCCACCGGGCTGCAGCGGCCGCGGCAGAAGGCCGCCCTCGTCGTCCAGGAGATCGGGGCCATCCTCACCGACACCGCCACCGCCCTCCGCACGGAGGACGAGGAGCTGGCCCGGCGCACCCTGCAACGCGCCCGGGCGTCGGAGTCGATGCTCGATGAGCTGCGCTCACTGTCGGCGGAGGGTGTCGCCGTGGTGCGACTGTCGCCCTTCCGGCGTCGTCACCTCCCTGCGGCGCAGCAGGTCGCCGACCTGCTCGAGCCGCTGGACCGGGCCATCCGCAACCTGCGGGTCCTCGTGCGCCGGGCCTCGAGCGCGGTGCGGCGCGACGAAGCCGTGCCGCCGGCATACGTCGACCTCGTGGACGACCTCGCGCGATCGTGCGACGACATCGCGAGGCAGCTGCACGAGCGGCAGCAGCCGCTCGCGTCGCGTCCGGGCCTGGAACGCCTCGGCCGGCTCAGCGCCCAGCCCGAGGCCCACGCGAGCCTCTCCGGTGAGGTGATCCGTGGGCAGGTCCGGTCGATGGTCGTCGACCTCCTCGTCCTCACCGGGATGGGCGGCGACGAGGCGGTGGGGCACGTCCCGGTGTCGCCCGCCCCCTAGGGTTGCCGTCGTGGAGACGGTGCGGCAGGACGAGCTGGCCGACCGGGTGAGGGGGCTCGTCGCCCAGCGCGGTCCGCGCTGCGGCCCGGTGTCGCTCATCGCGGTCGACGGCCCCAGCGGCTCCGGCAAGACGACCCTGGCCGGGGAGCTCGCCCGGGCACTGGGGGCGGAGATCCTCCACGTCGACGACATGCACCAGGGGTGGACCGGGCTCGCGAGCACGGTCACGCTGGCGAGGGACTCCCTCGTCGGGGCGTGGGAGTCCGGGGCGCCCGCCCGCCACCCGACCTGGGACTGGGCCGCGGACGTGCGGGGCGCCGACGTGCCGGTCCCCGTGCCCGGGCTCGTCGTCCTCGAGGGCGTCGGGGCGATCGCCATCGCCGGGAGCCACGCCAGCGCCACCGTGTGGGTGCAGGCACCGACGCACGAGCGGCGGTCCAGGGCGATCGCCCGGGACGGCGAGGTGTTCGCCGCGCACTGGGACGAGTGGGCCGACCAGGAGAGCCGGCTGTGGGCCGGCGCCCCCGCGGCGTCCGGTGCCGACATCGTGCTCGACACCGGCTCCGCCCTGCCGCCGCCGGCGCCCGAGGTGCCCGGGCCCTCCCTCGGGCTCGTCGTCCTTGGTGTGGTGGCCGTTTCGCTGAGCCTGCGGACCCTCATGACCGGTCTCCCGCCGCTCCTCCCGCGGATCCGCGAGGACCTCGGGCTCAGCTCGGTGTGGCTGGGCGTGCTCACGACGCTGCCGGTGCTGTGCATGGGGCTGCTGGCGCCCGCCGCGGCTCGGCTGGGGCTGCGCATCGGCGTCGCCCGCAGCGTCTCCATCGCGATGGTCGCCGTCGCCCTCGGCAACCTCGTTCGCGCGTTCTCCGACGAGGTCGCCGCCCTCTACCTCGGGACCCTCTGCGCCGGTGCGGGCATCGCGCTCGCCGGGACGCTGCTGCCCGGCCTGGTCAAGGGGTTCTTCCCCCCGGGTCGTGCGGGCCTGGCGACCGGGCTCCAGATGCTCGCGATGATGGGTGGCGCCGCGGTCGCCGCCGCCGTCGCGGTGCCGCTGGCGGACGCCGCCGACGACTGGTCGCTCTCGCTGGGGTTCTGGGGCCTGGTCGCCGTCGTCGGTGTGCTCCTCTGGCTGCCGGTCGACCGGGCCTTCCACCGGGGCGGGGACCACGACCAGCACCCACCGGACACCAGCCACCGGCTGCCGTGGCGCAGCACCACCGCCTGGCTCGTCGCGGCCTTCCTCGCCACGCAGTCCTGGCAGTTCTACTCGACGCTGGCGTGGCTCTCCCCCACCTACGCCGACCACGGCTGGGACGCCCGCGACGCCGGGCTGCTGCTGTCGGTCTTCACCGGCGCCCAGTTCGTGTCCGGGCTGGTCGGGCCGGCCCTCACCGACCGCGTCGGGGACTGGCGGGTGCCGCTGGTCGGGGCCGGGATCAGCGGGCTGGCCGGTCAGGTGGGCGTGTGGGCCGCTCCCGACGCCGCGCCGTGGTTGTGGGCGGTGCTGCTCGGGACCGCGCAGGGGGCCTCCTTCGCGATCGGCATGGTCCTGCTCGTCCGGTATGCCGTGTCGCCGGCTGCCGCCGCCCGGTTCACCGCGATGGCGTTCCTCTGCTCCTACACCGTGGCCTCGCTGGGGCCGACCGCGATGGGCGCGGTGCGCGACCTGACCGGGAGCTACTCGACGATCTGGCTCGTGCTGGCGGTGCTCATGCTCGTGCAGATCGGCGCGGCCCTCCTGCTCCGGCCCAGCCGCGCCCTCGTGCCCTGACCCCGCTGATCCGCGCAACCATCGACCAATTGGTCACGTCCGGTCGGCCACGGGCCGACAACAATCGACCTATTGGTCACGTACCGTCGGCCGCGCGGGTCGTGGCGACCGTCGGACTGTCGGTCAGGAGCGGGTGCGGGAGGCGGCGACGAGCTCGGCGAGCCGCTGGGCCTCGGCGCGCGACGAGAGGCCGTCGGCCCGCTGGATGGCCATGACAGCCACGGTCTCGGTGTCGCGCAGGTGCAGCGTGGCCCACGGGTCGCCCTCGTCGAAGGTCACGTCGCGGATCTCCCCCCACGGGATGTGCCGGCGGCCGAGGAGGTTGCGCACGGTGAGGCCGGTCTCGTCGGGGACGGCGCTGATGCTCGCCCACCGCCACAGCGTCGCGGCGAGCGCCACCCCGAGGACCGCCATCATCACCCGGTCGGCCACGACCCAGCCGCCCTCCGCCACCCCGGCGACGAGCAGCGCCAGGGCGACGAACAGCACGAGCGAGACGGCGGCCATCACGGTTGCCATGGCCCGCCCCCGGCGGGACCGGAACGGCGCGGCGGACACCGGCTGGGTCACAGGCGGCACGCGGCGATGTCGGTGACGAGGATCGCGCGGGCGCCCATCTCGTAGAGGCGGTCCATCACCTGGTTCGTGCCCGAGCGCGGGACCATCGCGCGGACGGCCTTCCAGTCCGGGTTCTGCAGGCTGGAGACGGTGGGCGACTCGAGGCCGGGCGTGATCGCGCAGGCCTCGTCGACGAGGGACGCCGGGACGTCGTAGTCGAGCATGACGTAGTGGCGGGCGGTGACGACGCCGAGCAGCCGCCGGCGCAGGACCTCGATGGCCGCGACCTCCTGGCTGCCCTCACGGCGGATGAGCACGGCCTCGCTGCGCAGGATCGGGTCCCCGAAGATCTCGAGGCCCTGGCTGCGCAGGGTCGCTCCGGTCTCGACGACGTCGGCGATGACGTCGGCCACTCCGAGGGTGATGGCGGTCTCGACGGCTCCGTCGAGCCGCACCACCTCGGCCTGGACCCCGTGGTCGGCGAGGTGCTTCTCGACCAGCCCCTGGTAGCTGGTGGCGACGCGGCGACCGGCGATGTCGGCGACCTGGGCGACCGAGCCGGGACGGCCGGCATACCGGAACGTCGACTGGCCGAAGCCGAGCGCCATGACCTCGGAGGCGGCGCTGCCGGAGTCGAGCAGCAGGTCGCGCCCGGTGATCCCGCAGTCCACGGTGCCGGAGCCGACGTAGACGGCGATGTCGCGCGGCCGCAGGTAGAACAGCTCGACCCCGTTGGCCTCGTCGCGGACGACGAGCTCCTTGGAGTCACGGCGGGTGCGGTAGCCCGACTCGCGCAGCATGTCGCCGGCGGCGTCGGAGAGGGATCCCTTGTTGGGGACGGCAATTCGCAGCATGGTGTCTCTGTCTCAGAGGTGGGTGTAGACGTCGTCGAGGGTCAGGCCCTTGGCGACCATGAGGACCTGGAGGTGGTAGAGCAGCTGCGAGATCTCCTCGGCGGCGCGCTCGTCGCTCTCGTGCTCGGCGGCCATCCACACCTCGGCGGCCTCCTCGACGATCTTCTTGCCGATGGCGTGCACGCCCGCGTCGAGCTGGGCCACGGTGCCCGAACCCTCCGGACGCGTCGCCGCCTTCTCGGTGAGCTCGGCGAACAGGGCGTCGAAGGTCTTCACGCGTCAATCGTACGAGGAGCCAGCTCCCGCAACGTCACGGCCGTGGCGACGGCGGCCATGGCGGCCTCGGCGCCCTTGTCCTCGCTCGAGCCCGGGAGGCCGGCCCGGGCGAGGGCCTGCTCGGCGGTGTCGCAGGTCAGGACGCCGAAACCGATGGGGACACCGGTGCGGGTGCTGACGTCGGTGAGGCCGTGGGTGACCCCGGTGCAGACGTAGTCGAAGTGAGGTGTGCCCCCGCGGATGACGACGCCGAGCGCGACGAGGGCGTCGTGGGTCGGGGCCAGGCGGGCGCACGCCACCGACAGCTCGACCGTGCCCGGCACCCGGACCACCCTGACGTCGGGCAGGCCCGCCTCGGCCAGAGCGGCCACCGCCCCGTCGACGAGGCCGTCCATGACGGCCTTGTGCCAGGACGCGGCGACCACGGCGACCCGCAGGCCCGCCCCGTCCGTACGGACCACTGGTGCTCCGGCCTTCATGCGGTTGCCTCCGTGCTGTCGTGGGTGTCGAGGACGAGGTCGTGCCCGAGGACGTCGCGCTTGGTGCGCAGGTAGGCCGCGTTGGTGGCGACCGGCGCGACCTGGAGCCGCTCGACGGTGGCGACCGCGATGCCGGCAATGCGGACGGCCGCGATCTTCGTCGGGTTGTTGGTGAGCAGCCGCACCGCGCCGATCCCGAGGTCGTGCAGGATCGCCGTGGCTGCGGCGTAGTCGCGGGCGTCCACGGGCAGGCCGAGCTCGACCTGCGCGGCGACGGTGTCGACGCCACCGTCCTGGACGGCATACGCCGCGATCTTGTCGGCCAGGCCGACGCCCCGGCCCTCGTGGCCGCGCAGGTAGACGACGACCCCACCCTCGCGGGCGACCCGGGCGCGGGCGCGGCGCAGCTGCGGGCCGCAGTCGCACCGGCCCGAGCCGAAGACGTCGCCGGTGAGGCACTCGCTGTGCAGCCGGGTGAGGACCGGCCCGGCGCCGAGCCCGCGGGGGCTGACGAGAGCGAGGTGCTCGTCACCGGTGAGGGTGTCGCGGTAGGCGTGGACGGTGAAGGTGCCGTCCTCGGTCGGCAGCGTGGTCGTCGCGTGACGGGTGACGCGGTCGTGCCGCTGCCGGTGCGCGACGAGCTGCTCGATCGTGATGACCGGCAGGTCGTGCTCGACGCCCAGGTCGAGGACGGCCGGGAGCCGCATCATCGTGCCGTCGTCGTGGGTGAGCTCGGCGATCGCGCCGACCGGCGCCAGCCCGGCGAGGCGGCAGAGGTCGACGGCGGCCTCGGTGTGGCCGGGACGGACGAGCACTCCGCCGTCGCGGGCGCGGAGCGGCACGACGTGCCCGGGGCGGATGAAGTCCGCCGGGCCGGCGACAGGGTCGGCGAGCCGGCGCACGGTGAGCGCGCGGTCGGCCGCGCTGATCCCCGTCGTCACGCCCTGCGCCGCGTCCACCGTGACCGTGTATGCCGTCCGCAACCGGTCGGCGTTGTCCCGCACCATGAGCGGGAGGTCCAGCCGGTCGGCCACCTCGTCGGTGACCGGGGCGCAGACGTAGCCGGACGAGTGCCGGATCGTCCACGCCATCCACGCGTCGGTGAGGGTCTCGGCGGCGAGGACGACGTCGCCCTCGTTCTCGCGGTGCTCGTCGTCCGTGACGAGGACGGGGCGTCCGGCGCGCAGGGCGCCCAGCGCGTCCTCGATGCTCGACAGCCGGCTCACGTCAGGGCCTCCGTCAGCTCCGGTGCGGGGTCGCGTTCCTCGCGGGAGGCCTTGAGCCACACGGTGAAGCCGTAGAGGACCAGGGCGCCGTAGACGGCATACAGGACCGCCGACGGATAGAACTTCGAGTGCCAGAGCAGCGGCACGCCCACGAGGTCGACGGCGATCCACATGAGCCAGAAGTCGTTCCAGCCACGGGCCATCGCGTAGGTCGCGAGCATGGACCCGACGAAGATCCAGGCGTCGCACCAGAAGTACCAGCGGGGCGCCGGCCAGCTGGCGCCGATCGTCGCGAACACCCACTGCCCGACGACGAGGCCGGCCGCCCAGACGCCGAGATAGGCCGCCCGCTCCCGGACCGTGGCCCAGCGGGGCGTGATGGCGGGGGCGTCGGCGCCGCGGGTCTTGCGGTGCTCCTGCCAGCGCCACCAGCCGTAGACGCTCGTGAGGATGAAGAAGACCTGGCGGCCGGCCTGCCCGTACAGCGTCTGCTGCTGCGGGTTGGCGAAGGCGACACCGAAGAACACGGTGAAGAGCAGCAGGTTGCCGATGATGCCGATGGGCCACGCCCAGACCCGGCGGCGCATGCCACCGATCGCCGAGGCGAAGCCGAACACGTTGCCGACGACCTCGCGCCAGAGGATGTGCGAGGAGCCGATGGTCAGCTGCGCCTCGAAGAGTCGCTCGAGCCAGTTCATGTGGTGACCTCCGTGGTGGGGCGTGGGGTGAGGAGCCGCTCGACGTACTTCGCGAGCACGTCGACCTCGAGGTTGACCGTGTCCCCGACGGCCCTGCCGCCGAGCGTCGTCAGGGCGAGGGTGGTGGGGATGAGCGAGACAGTGAACGTCGTGTCGGTGACGGCGGAGACCGTGAGGCTGACGCCGTCGACGGTGATCGAGCCCTTCTCGACGACGTAGCGCGCCAGGGCCTCGGGCAGCGTGAAGGTCACGACCTCCCACCGGTCGCCCGGGATGCGCTCGACGACCGTGGCGGTGCCGTCGACGTGTCCCTGGACGATGTGTCCACCGAAGCGGCTCGAGGCAGCCATGGCGCGTTCGAGGTTGACCGGGTCACCGGGGACCAGTGCGCCGAGCCCACTGCGGGACAGCGTCTCGGCCATGACGTCGACCGTGAACCGTCCGGCGTCGGCGTCGTGCTCGACGACGGTGAGACAGACGCCGTTCACGGCGATCGAGGCGCCGTGGACCGCGTCGCTCGTCACGAGCGGACCGGTGAGGGTGAGCCGGGCCGAGGCCTCCCCGGAGCTCACGTCGTGGACGTGCCCCAGCTCTTCGATGATGCCGGTGAACATCAGTGGTTCTCCTGGAGGGTGGCGGTGATGCGGATGTCGTGACCGATGGTGCTGATGTCGGTGGGTTCGAGCCGGAGGGCATCGGCGATGGTGGTGATGCCGAGGTCGCTCACCGAGGGGCGCCCCCGACCGAGGAGCACCGGTGCGACGTAGGCGACGATCTCGTCGACGAGTCCGTCGGCCATGAAGGCCGCCGCGACGGTGGGGCCGCCCTCGAGCCAGACGTGATGGACCTCGCGCGCGGACAGCTCGGTGAGGACCTCGCGCGGACTCCGTGTGCGCAGGTGCAGCGTGGGCGCCGCGTCGTCGAAGAGCCGGGCGTCGTCGGGCAGGTCGCGCTGGCCCATGACCACCCGCAGTGGCTGGCGCTCGTGGAGGGTGCCGTCCGGGCGGCGGGCGGTCAGCCGCGGGTCGTCGGTGAGAGCCGTGCCGGTGCCGATGAGGATCGCCCCGCACCGCGCGCGCTGCTCGTGCACGTCGGCGCGCGCCTCCGGCCCGGTGATCCACCTGCTCGTGCCGTCGGCGGCGGCACCGCGGCCGTCCAGCGTCGTCGCGAGCTTCCACGTGACCCACGGCAGCCCGGTTCGCGCACGGTGCAGCCACGTGCGGTTGAGCGCCTCTGCCTCCGGCTGCAGCACCCCACTGTGGGTCCGGACGTCCTGCTCACCCAGCCAGGACGCTCCACCGGCGGCCGAGGCGTTCGGGTCGGGGACGGCATACACGACGCGCGCGACGCCGGCCTCGGCGAGCGCACGCGAGCACGGACCGGTGCGGCCGGTGTGGTGGCAGGGCTCGAGCGTGACGTAGGCGGTGCCGCCGGCAGCGGCTGCACCGGCGGCCAGCAGCGCCGCCGCCTCGGCGTGCGGCGTGCCCGCCCCGCGGTGCCAGCCCTCGGCGACGAGCTCGCCGTCGGGGCCGACGAGGACACAGCCCACGCGCGGGTTCGGGCCGGCTTCGGGACCGTGCGCGGCGAGCTCGAGGGCGCGCGCCATCCACCGCGCGTCGGTCGTGCTCGTCTGCTGCATCGTCCTGCCCTCGTGCTCGAGACCTGTCGGTCGAGCTCCGGGGGACGATCGTGCGGGGACCGCCCGGACGTCACGGCGTGACGTCGTACGGCGCGACCCTGAGGGGTCCCGCTGTCGCGTGCTGCCTACCATCCGGACTCTCACCGTCGGTCTGGGATTTCCACCCAGTCAACCGGCCGCTGGCTGCGGCCGGGTCGCGGACTGTCACCGCCGGTTCGGAATTGCACCGACCCCGGAGCACGTCGGCTCCCAGTATGCCGCACCCGCGCCCGAGGACGAATGGGCGTCCGTCGTGACCTCCCCCACCCCCGCCTCGTGTGCCCCAGCGCGAGCCAGGGCTCGCGCTGGGGCACACGAGGCGGGGGGTTTCAGGTGATGACGACGCCGAACGACGCGAGCAGGCCGGGCGTCGCGTCGAGGTCCAGCCGTGCACCCTTGAGCCGGTTGTCCCGTGGGTCGAGCGCGAGGCCCCGGGTGCCGCGCAGGTCGGCGTCGCGCAGGTCGCTCGCCGCGAACCGCGTGCCGGACAGCTCGGAGCCGGTGAACGACGCGCGCCGCAGGTCGGCCTCGCTGAAGTCGACGTCGGTGAGGACGCAGTCGGAGAACGTGAAACCGGTGAGGTCGAGCCCGGCGAAGGTCGAGCCGTCGAGACGGCACCGGTCGAAGCGCAATGGCTGGGCGAGCATCGACCCGGCACCGGTCACGGTCCAGTTGACGGCCAGCATCTTGCAGCCGGCGAACGTGCAGTCGACGAAGCGGGTGTCGGTGAGCCGGGCCATCGACAGGTTGCAGCCCGTGAACGTGCAGTCCTCGAAGACGGAGTCGACGACCGCGGCCGACTCCCAGCCCAGGCCGGTCAGCTCCTCGGCAAGCACGTCGAGGCCGCGGACGACCTCACCCGCCGCCAGCGAGACGACGTCGTGGGCGGCCACGGGTCAGTGGGCGTGCCGGGCGGCGAGGGCCCGCAGCTCGTCGACGGCCGAGGCCGCGGACTCCGCGCCGTAGACCGCGGACCCCGCGACGAACACGTCGGCGCCCGCTTCGGCGCACTGCTCGATGGTCGAGGCCGACACCCCGCCGTCCACCTGGACCCAGACCTCGCCGCCGTGCTGCTCGACGGCCGCCCGCACCTGGGCCACCTTGGGCATCTGGTCGGCCAGAAAGGACTGCCCGCCGAAGCCCGGCTCGACGGTCATGACGAGGACCATGTCGAGCTCGGGCAGCAGGTCGGCGTACGGCGCCCAGGGCGTGCCGGGCTTGATCGCCATCCCCGCTCGGGCACCGGCGGACCGCAGCGCCCGGGCGAGCGCGCGGGGGTCGCGGGCGGCCTCGACGTGGAACGTCACCGACTGCGCTCCCGCCTCGGCGTAGGCGGGCGCCCAGCGGTCGGGGTCCTCGATCATGAGGTGGCAGTCGAGCGGGATCGGCGAGACCTTGAGCAGGGCCTCGACCACGGGGAGCCCCAGCGTGAGGTTGGGGACGAAGTGGTTGTCCATGACGTCGACGTGGGCCCAGTCGGCGTTCGAGATCGCCTCCAGCTCGGACCCGAGGGCGGCGAAGTCGGCGGAGAGGATCGAGGGTGAGATCTGCACGGCGCTCACCCTATCGACGGCCCGTCAGGCCTTCTTGCGCAGGAGCATGAAGAACATCGCGTCGGTGCCGTGCACGTGCGGCCACAGCTGGACCGACGGGCCGTCACCGAGGTCGTGGAGCACCTCGCCGGAGGCGTCGCGGAAGAGGTCGCGGGCGTCGACCACCTCGATGTCGTAGCGCCTCTTGATCACGTCGCGCACCACGAAGGTCGTCTCCGCCGGGTGCGGGCTGCAGGTCGCGTAGCCGACGAGACCGCCGGGCGCCACCGCGTCGAGCGCGCTGCGCAGCAGGTCGCGCTGGAGCGGGCCGAGCTGGGCGAGGTCGCTGGGCTGGCGCCGCCAGCGCGCCTCGGGACGACGACGCAGGGCCCCGAGCCCGGTGCACGGTGCGTCGACGAGGACCCGCCCGTATGCCGCGGGCTCCGCCTCCCCCACCTCCCGCCCGTCCGTGGTGCGCACCTCCACCGTCCGGCCTGCAGACGCCGCGAGCGCCACGAGCGGCTCGAGCGTGCTGCGGACGAGGTCGGCGCGGTGCTCGCTCACCTCGACCGCGACGAGGTCGGCGCCCGCCTCCACGGCGAGGGCACCGAGGACGCCGCTCTTGCCTCCCGGGCCCGCGCAGAGGTCGAGCCACCGGCTGGGCACCTCCGGGCCGACGGGCGCGGTCGCGAGCGCCACGGCGAGCAGCTGGGAGCCCTCGTCCTGCACGGCCGCCCGTCGCTCGCGCACCGCGCGGATCGCCCCCGGGTCACCGCCGTCGAGCACCGCGCCCCAGGGCGAGGTGGCGCTGGCGGTGGCACCGGCCCGGACGAGCTCCTCGACGGTGGCGAGCCCGGGGCGGGCGACGAGGCTGACCTTCGCCGGGCTGTTGTCGCTCTCGAGCAGCACCCGCAGCTCGGCGTCGACGTCCTCGCTGCCGGCGCGTCCGTGCGCGACGAGGGCGCCGCGCAGCGCGCTGACCACCCACTCCGGGTGCGAGTACTCGGTCGCGAGCGCCGCCGTCGAGCCGTCGGTGGGCACCACCTCGGCCAGCCACTCCTCGCGGGTCCGCTCGCTGATGCGGCGCATCACGGCGTTGACGAAGCCGCTCGCCCCGGCGCCGCTGACCGTGCGGGCCAGGCCGACGGTCTGGTCGGCGGCCGCGTGCGACGGGACGCGCATGCCGAGCAGCTGGTGGGCACCCAGGCGCAGGACGTCGAGCACGCCGGAGTCCACCTTCGACGTGGGCCGGCTGGCTGCGCGCTCGATGACGGCGTCGTAGAACCCCTGCATGCGCAGCGTCCCGAAGGCCAGCTCGGTCGCGAACGCGGCGTCACGGGCGTCGAGACGGTGCCGCCTGATGATGGCCGGCAGCTCGAGGTTGGCGTAGGCGCCCTCGTCCACTGCCCGCAGCAGCGTGTAGGCCGTGAGCCGCGCCGGCTCGGCGTGCCTGGACCGCTCGCTGGGCCGCTGCCGTGACCGCTGACTGCCTCCGGTGGTGCCTCCGGTGGTGCCGCCGCCGGGTCGGCGGTGTGGACGGGATCGGTCGGGTGAGGGCATCAGGTCAGCGTAGTGGCGCGCCGAGGTGCTCACCGTCGGTGATCCGGACGCCGCGGGCCCAGTCGGCGGCGGCCATCGCCTTCTTCCCCGGCGGCCTCACCTGCCCGAGCGTCACGAACCCGGACGACGTACCCACGTGGACCGCCTGCTTCGTCGCGTGCACCTCGCCGGCGGCGAGGTCGGGCAGCGCCTGGGCGTCCCCCGCACCGAGGAGCACCGGCTCGACCCCGAGCCGTTCGCCCCGGAACGTCGTCCAGGCCCCGGGTGCGGGCGTGCACCCACGGACGTGACGGCTGACGGCATACGCAGGGGTGTTCCACGCGACCTGCGCGTCGGCGGTCGTCAGCTTGGCCGCGTGCGAGACACCCTCGGAGGGCTGCGGCACCGCGGTGAGGTCGCCGCTCGCGAGCCCGTCCATCGTCGCGACGAGCAGCCCGGCGCCGGCGTGCGACAGCCGGTGCAGAAGGCTGCCGGCGGTGTCGTCGGGGCGGATCGTCTCGGTCATGAGCCCGAGGACCGGACCGGTGTCGAGCCCCTCCTCGATGACGAAGGTCGTCGCACCGGTGGTCTCGTCGCCCGCCATGATCGCGCGCTGCACCGGCGCCGCTCCCCGCCAGGCCGGCAGCACCGAGAAGTGCAGGTTGACCCAGCCGTGCCCCGGGATGTCGAGGACCTCGGGCGGCAGCAGCGCTCCGTAGGCCACCACCGGGCACGCGTCCGGAGCGATCTCGCGCAGCCGCGCCTGGACATCCGCGCTCCTCGGCGACACGGGGGTGAGGACCTCGATCCCGCGCTCCAGCGCGAGCGCCTTGACCGGCGAGGGGTGCAGGGTGCGGCCACGCCCGGAGCGAGCGTCGGGCCGGGTGAGGACCGCGACGACCTCGTGCTCGGAGGCGAGCAGCGCCTCGAGGGAGGGCAGGGCGGTCTCGGGGGTGCCGGCGAAGACCAGCCTCATCGGGTGCTGTCCTGGCTCGTCACGCGCGCCAGTCTACGAACGGCCTCAGGTCAGGAGCAGCCGGTCGAGCCGGCGGCCGACGACGCGCAGCCCGATCAGGCCCATCGCCACGAGGTAGAGCACCGAGAAGGCCGAGCCCCAGGTGAGCACCCCTGTCGTCAGCTCGCGGCACAGCACCACGCCGCGGTACAGCGGGGTCACCTCGACGACCCACCGCACCGCCGGCGGGTAGGCCGTCACCGGGAAGAAGGTGGCCGAGAAGAGGAACAGCGGCATGCTCGCCAGCGTGATGAACTCGAAGTCCTGCCAGCTGCGCATGAAGGTCGTCAACGCCATGCAGATCCCGCCGAAGGCGAGGCCGATGAGCAGCGTCGCCGGCACGACGAGCACCGCCCACCAGGACGAGACCAGTCCCATGGCGAGCATGACGAGCAGGAAGCCCGCGGAGTAGACGCCACCTCGCAGCAGCGACCAGGCGAGCTCCCCACGCGCGATGTCCATGGTCGTGAGCGGTGTGGCCAGCATCTGGTCGAACAGCTTGTTGTACTTGAGCTTGAAGAAGAAGTTGAAGGTCGAGTCGAGCAGCGCGCCGTTCATCGCGGAGGCCGCGAGCATCCCCGGGGCGACGAACTCGGCGTAGGGGATCGACTGCCCGTGGAACTCGAAGTCCGTCACCAGCTGCCCGACGCCGATACCGATGGAGAACAGGTAGAGGACCGGCTCGAGGAAGCCGGTCACGAAGATGTACCAGGCGCGACGGTAGGCGAGGTAGTTGCGGTAGAGCAGGAGCCCGGCGGCCTCCCCGGCGGAGACCGGCGAGGCGGCCGCGCGTCCCACCGACGTCGTGAGCAGCGCCATCAGGTGGCCATCCTCGCCGTGAGCCGGCGCACCGACCAGAACCAGCCGGCGAGCGCCATCGCCGCGAGGTAGCCGCCGTGGACCGCGGCCATGGCCCCGTCGACCCGACCCAGCGTGAGCATCCGGGTGAGGTCGACCCCGTGCCACAACGGGGTCACCCTGGCGACGATTTCCAACCAGCCGAGGGACGACACCGGGAAGAACGCACCTGAGAACAGGAACAGCGGGATCATCGCCAGCCGGTAGAGGAGCGAGAAGGCGCTCTCGTCCCTGAGGCCGGCCGAGAACGCGTGGATCACCGTCGCGAACGCCAACCCGACGAGCAGCTGGACGACGAACGCCCCGACGACACCCCACACCGAGCCGAAGACGCCGAAGGGCGCGAGGACCGCGAGGAACACCGCGCATGTGGTCGCCACCCGGAACAGCACGAACCCCAGGTGCGAGAGGACGACGTCGGCGATGCGCAGCGGCGTCGCGATCATGCCGAAGTAGGTGCGGTGCCACTTGACCATGCCCATCACCGGGTAGGTCATCTCACCGAAGGCGGTGGTCATCGCCTGCGCCGCGACAAGGCCCGGGGCGATGAAGGCGAGGTAGGAGGTGGCGCCCTGCAGGGTGGTTGCGTCCGCCTCGACGAACCCGCCCAGGAGCACGCCCATGGCCAGGACGTAGAAGAGCGGCGTGACGAACGACGTGACGACCGAGCCCTTCCACGTCCGGCGGTAGACGATGGCCCAGTAGTCGACGAGGCGGAGCGCCCCGGCGAGCGCGCTGCTCGGGGGACGGCAGACGTCGTCCCGGGTGGTGCCGTCCAGAGGCGCGCGTTCCTCGAGTGCCATCAGTCCACCAGGGTCCGGCCGGTGAGGCGCAGGAACACGTCCTCCAGCGAGGAGCGACGCACCAGGGTCGCCACCGGCTCGAGGCCGCGCTCGTGCACGCGGGCCAGGACGTGCTCGCCGTCCTGGCTGTAGACGAGCAGCCGGTCCGGGAGCACCTCGACGCGCTCCCCCAGGTCCGCCAGCCTCTCGGCGAGCTCGTCGTGCTCGCCCACGCCGAACCTCAGCTCGGCCACCTCACGGGTGGAGTGGCGCCGGATGAGCTCCAGCGGCGAGCCCTCGGCCACGACCAGCCCCTTGTCCATGACGACGAGACGGTCGCAGAGCTGCTCGGCCTCGTCCATGTAGTGGGTGGTGAGCACGAGCGTCACGCCCTGCTGCTTGAGCCGGAAGAGCCGGTCCCAGACGACGTGCCTGGCCTGGGGGTCGAGCCCGGTCGTCGGCTCGTCGAGCAGGAGGACGTCGGGCCGGTTGATGAGCGACCGGGCGATCGTGAGGCGACGCTTCATGCCGCCCGAGAGGTCGTCGACCATGGCGTCGGCCTTCTCGGTGAGCTGGACGAAGGCCAGCAGCTCGTCGACCCGCGCGCGGACCTCCTTGCGGGCCAGCCCGAAGTAGCGCCCGTAGACGTAGAGGTTGTCGCGGACGGTGAGCTCGTTGTCGAGGGTGTCCTCCTGGGGGCAGACGCCGATCCGCGCCCGAATCTCGGGACCCGACACGTCCGGGTCCATGCCCAGGATGCGCAGCTCGCCGGCGCTGACCGGCGACACGGCCGCGATCATCCGCATCGTCGAGGACTTCCCGGCGCCGTTGGGCCCGAGGAAGCCGAAGGCCTCGCCCCGGCGGACGTCGACGTCGATGCCGCGCACCGCCTCGACGTCCCCGAACGACTTGCGCACCCCGCGGGCACGGATCATCGGCTCTGTCACTGTCACGTCACGACACCCTAGGTCCGGGCGGCGACATCGCCACCGGGTTTTCGCGACGGTGACGCGGTCGCCGGTCAGCGCGCCGGGTCGCGGGGGTCGAGGCGCGCGGTGACCGGCTGTGCCTCCTTGCGGGCCGAGCGGCGGGCGCGCATCGCCGCCACCTCGGCTGCGAGGGCCGGTCCGTCGGCCAGCGGCGCGGTGAGCACGACCCGTTCGGTGTCCGCGGCGAGCGGCAGCGGACCGAGCACCCGCACCGAGGCGCCCAGGCGCATCTCTGCCACGGCGGACTGGAGGGCAGGGCGCGCCCCGGTGAGCGTGGCGACCCTTGCCGCGGGGGGCAGCCCCAGCTCGACGCGCTCGGCCAGCTCGCGCTCGGCGAACCACGCGGGGTCCCAGCGGACGAGGGCCTCGAGCGCCGGCACGGTCGTGTGGGTCGGGGCCCCGGCGAGCACGACCACGCCGCCGTCGACCGCGCCACGGGTCAGTCCCACCGCGCCCGCCCACCGGCGCAGCGACTCCTCGGCGGCGTCGAGCGCCGGCCGGTCGAGCAGCGCCCACGCGTCGAGCAGGAGGCAGGCGGCGTAGCCACCCTCGGCCACCGGCTCGGCGCCGGGGGTGGAGATGACGAGCCGCGGCTTCGCGTCCACCCGGTCGACGACGGCTCCGGCACCCGACGTCGCCAGCGGCACTCCGGGGAACGCCCGACCGAGCTCCTCCGCGGTCCGACGCGCCCCGACGACGGACGACCGCAGCCGTGGGGAGCCGCAGTGCGAGCACTCGAAGCGCGTCTCGACGGCGCCGCACCAGCGACAGGTCGGGGGCTGCCCCGGACCGCGCAGCGCGAGGGGTCCGGAGCAGACCCGGCACCGTGCAGGGCGGCGGCAGTCCAGGCAGGACAGCGACGGGAGGTAGCCGCGACGGGGCACCTGGACGAGCACCGGCCCCCGGGCCAGCGCCTCCTTGGCGACCTGCCACGCGGACGAGGGAAGGTGGGCACGCGCCGCCGCCGGGTCCCGGGCGAGGTCCGAGCCCTCACCCGCCACGCGCACCCGCGCGACCACCTGGCGCAGCACCGACCGCGGAGCCTCCAGCGGCACGACGATGCCCTCGGTCACCCACTGGGCGACGGCGACGGTCCGGGTGAAGCCGGCACCCAGCAGGGCGGCCCCCTCGAGGTCGGCACGCAGCCGGGCCACCTCGCGGACCTGCGGGTAGGGAGCCCTCGGCTCGTCGTGGAGGTCGTCGCCGTCGTCCCACCACGCGACGAGCCCGAGGTCGTGCACCGGGGCGAAGGCGGCCGCACGGGTCCCGACGACGACGCGCACGTGGCCGCGAAGGACCTTGAGGTATGCCGTGTAGCGCGCCTGCGGTCCCTGGTCGGCCGTGAGCCGGACGTGGTGCCCCTTGCCGAGGCGCTCGGTCAGCACCTCCTCCACCCGGGCGACGTCGCGCGCGTCGGGGACGACGAGCACGGAGCCCCGCCCTCCCGCGAGCGCGGCCGCCGCAGCGTCGGCGAGCAGCCGTGGCCAGTCCGCGGCCGGGTCGACCGACGGGGCGGCGAGCAGGGACGCGGCCGGCCGGTCGCCCGAGGCGAGCCGAGAGAGGAAGGCAGGCCCGCCGGCATACCGGCTCCAGGCGACCGACTCCCCCGCAGGGACGGCGTCGGCCCCGGGCGCCTCGAGCACGAGGGCCTTCTCGGCGGCGGCGTGCCGCGGCGGCACCGCGAGGCGGAGCACGTCCCCCACGGCGCCGCCGTAGCGCTCGGCGACCGCGCGGGCGAGGGTGAGCACCGCGGGGGTGAGCACCGGCTCCGGCGAGACGACGCGACGGATCGTCGCGAGGCGCCCGTCGTGGTCGGGCTCCGCAGCGCGCGACACGACGAACCCGTCGAGGTCCTGCCCGGCGAAGCGGACCTTGACCCGAGCGCCCGGGACGACCAGCGCGTCGAGGTCGGCGGGCACGAGGTACTCGAACGGCCGGTCGAGGTGGGCCAGCCCGGTGTCCACGAGGACGGAGGCGACCGGGTCGGCCTGCGCGACGGCGACACCCTCGCGCCGGGTGGGACGGGCGCGAGTGGTCGGCTGGATCAGCGACAGCTGCGTCCCCCCGTCGACCTCGCCCATGCCGCCGAAACTAGTCGACCGCGGAGACAGCCGTCCGACCGAGGCGGTCGAGCAGGAGGGCCGTGACCTCGTCGGGGCGTTCGACGGCGGGCAGGTGACCGGCCCAGCCGAGCTCCACCAGCTCGGCCCCGGGGATCTCTCGGGCGAGCAGGGAGCCGACGTCGCGGTTGTGGGCGACGTCGAGCGCGCCGGAGACCACCAGCGTCGGAACGGTGAGCGCTGACGGGTCGACCTCGACGCGTTCCGGCTGCGGGGCCGGGTCCAGCGCGTCCGCCACCAGCTGGACCTCGAAGGCCCGACGCTGCATCCGGGCGACGTCGGCGCGTGCCTCGTCCGACGCCTCTGGTCCCAGCCACATCTCGACGTTGAGCGCGACCGCGCCGTCGACGTCGCCCGCCTCGAGCAGCTCGTCCTCGCGCCGGCCGAACTCCAGCACGACCGGGTCGGCGACGTCGAGCCCCCGGTGGGCGGGGCACAGCAGCACGAGGGAGTCGACCCGGTCAGGGTGTCGGGTCGCCAGCTCGAGCGCGACCCGGCCGCCGAACGAGGCGCCGACGACGGCCGCGGAGGTGACGCCCAGGACGTCGAGCAGGTGGGCGACGTCGTCGGCGTCCGCGTAGGCCCCACCGGGGATCGGCGTGTCCCCGAAGCCGCGCAGGTCCGGCCGGATGATGCGGTGGGCCGGCTCGAGACCGCGGGACACGGCCCCCCACATGCCCCGGTCGGTGACCCCGGAGTGGAGCAGGACGACGACCGGCCCCGACCCTGCGTCGTCGTGGGCGAGGACGAGGGGGTCGGGGCCGGTCGGGGTCAGTGTGCTCAGCTCTTCACGGCGCGCTGGAGCTCCTCGACGCGGTCGGTGCGCTCCCACGTGAACGCGTCCGTGACGCCGTCGGCGGCGGTGCGGCCGAAGTGGCCGTAGGCCGCCGTCGGCTTGTAGATCGGGCGGAGCAGGTCGAGGGCGTCGAGGATCGCGGCGGGACGCAGGTCGAAGACGGAGAGGATCGCGTCCTGGATCTTGTCGGCCGGTGCGGTCTCGGTGCCGAAGGTCTCGACGTAGATGCCGACCGGCTGGGCCTTGCCGATGGCGTAGGCGACCTGGACCTCGCAGCGACGGGCCAGGCCCGCGGCGACGACGTTCTTGGCGACCCAGCGGGTGGCGTAGGCGGCCGAGCGGTCGACCTTGCTCGGGTCCTTGCCGGAGAAGGCGCCTCCGCCGTGGCGGGCCATGCCGCCGTAGGTGTCGACGATGATCTTGCGGCCGGTCAGCCCGGCGTCGCCCATGGGGCCACCGATGACGAAGGTGCCCGTCGGGTTGATGAGCGAGCGGTAGCCCGACGTGTCGAGGTCCGTGCCCTCCTCGGCGAGCTCGGCGAGCACGGGGGCGATGACGTGCTTCTCGATGTCGGGTCCGAGCAGCCCCTCGAGGGAGATGCCCTCCGCGTGCTGGGTCGAGAGGACGACGGTGTCGAGGCGGACCGCCTTGTCGCCCTCGTAGCCGATCGTCACCTGGGTCTTGCCGTCGGGCCTGAGGTAGGCGAGCTGGTCGTTCTTGCGCACCTTGGTGAGTTGCTCGGCGAGCCGGTGAGCGAGGTGGATGGGGAGCGGCAGGAGCTCGGCGGTGTCGTCGCAGGCGTAGCCGAACATCAGGCCCTGGTCGCCGGCACCCTGCTTGTCGAGCGGGTCGACGCCGCCGGTGCGGTTCTCGTATGCCGTGTCGACGCCCTGAGCGATGTCGGGGCTCTGCTGGCCGATCGAGACCTCGACACCGCAGGACGCGCCGTCGAAGCCCTTGGTGGAGGAGTCGTAGCCGATGCCGAGCACCGTGTCGCGGACGATCTTGGGGATCTCGACGTAGGCCTCGGTCGTGACCTCACCCGCGACGTGCACGAGGCCGGTCGTCACCATGGTCTCGACGGCGACCCGCGCCCGTGGGTCCTGCGCGAGCATCGCGTCGAGGATGGAGTCGGAGATCTGGTCGCAGATCTTGTCGGGGTGTCCCTCGGTCACGGACTCGGACGTGAACAGGCGTGCAGCCACCAGGGCTCTCCTTCAGACGGTCGGAACTCTCGCGCCCCACGGCGCGGACCGGCCAAATCCTACGGGTTCCCGGGCGTGCCGAGCGATGCCGCCCACGACGGGGCCGTGGCGTCGGCTCAGAGGAGCCCGGCGACGACGTCCCACACCGCGGCCGAGACGGCGGCCTTGCTCACCGGTCCGACCTCGACTGTCTCGTCGCTGCCACGGCGCAGGATCGTCACGGTGTTGTCGTCGGCCCCGAAGGTCCGGTCCACACCGACCTCGTTGACGACCAACACGTCACAGCCCTTGCGCTCGAGCTTGGCTCGGCCGTGCTCGAGCACGGTCCCGTGCGCGTCGCCGGTCTCGGCAGCGAAGCCGACGATGACCGGGCTGTCCGCCTCCCCTCGCCGCTGCACGAGCTCGGCGAGGATGTCGGGGTTGCGCACGAGCGTGATGACCGGCGCCGACTCGTCGATGCTGCCGTCGGCCCCGTCCACATGGGTCTTCTTGATCTTCGTGGCGGCGTAGCTCGCCGGGCGGAAGTCGGCGACCGCCGCGGCCATGACGACGACGTCGGCGGTGGCGGCCGCAGCGTGGACCGCCTCGCGGAGCTGGAGCGCGGTCTCCACGGCGACGACGTCGATGCCGGGCAGGTCGGCCGGCGCCGAGGTGACGAGGGTGACCTCGGCGCCACGCCCGGCTGCGGCGGCGGCGAGGGCGTGGCCCTGCTTGCCGGAGCTGCGGTTGCCCAGGAACCGCACCGGGTCGAGCGGCTCGCGGGTGCCCCCGGCGCTGACGACGACGCGGCGTCCGGCCAGGTCCCCGAGCGGCCCCGTCGAGGGGGACAGTGCGGCGTCCCCGGGGTTCGCGTCCGCGAGGGGGGCCGGGTTCTCGACCGGGGTCGCGGGCGCAGCAGCGGTGGGGGACGTGCGGGCCGAGCGGGCTAGCTCACGCTCGCACACGGCATACAGCTCCTCGGGCTCGGGCAGGCGGCCCGGACCGGTGTCCTTGCCGGTGAGTCGGCCGACGGCCGGTGGCACGACGTGCACGCCGCGCTCGGACAGCGTCGCGACGTTGGCCTGGGTGGCGGGGTGGTCCCACATCTCCGTGTGCATCGCCGGCGCCATGACGACCGGGCAGCGGGCGGTGAGCAGGACGTTGGTGAGCAGGTCGTCGGCCTGGCCGGTCGCCGCCCGCGCGAGCAGGTCGGCGGTGGCCGGCGCGACGACGACGAGGTCGGCCTCCTGCCCCAGGCGCACGTGCGGGACGTCCTGGACGTCGGACCACACGTCGGTGCTCACCGGTTTGCCCGACAGCGCCGCCCACGTGGGGGCACCGACGAACCTCAGGGCAGAGGCGGTCGGGACGACGGTGACGTCGTGGCCGGCCTCGGCGAGCAGACGCAGCAGGGAGCAGGCCTTGTATGCCGCGATGCCGCCCGCCACACCGAGGACGACGCGCACGAGGAGCTCAGTCCTCGATCTTCTCTGCGGTGAGCTTGTTGCCGTTGATCTCGCGCAGGGCGATCGACAGGGGCTTGTCGTAGACCTCGGAGTCGACGAGCGGGCCGACGTGCTCGAGGAGACCCTCCTGGAGCTGCGCGTAGTAGGCGTTGATCTGGCGCGCGCGCTTGGCCGAGTACAGGACGAGGGAGTACTTGGAGTCGGCGTGCGTGAGGAGCTCGTCGATCGGCGGGTTGGTGATGCCGATGGGGTTGGCCTTGGTGCCTGACACGGAATCAGTCTCTTTTCGGGTTGGGGGTGCGCATCAATGATACGAGTTCGTCGGCGGCCCGCCGAACGTCGTCGTTGACGATGGTGACGTCGAACTCCTCGGCGGCGGCGAGCTCGGCCCGCGCCGTGGTGAGGCGGACCTCGCGCTCCTCCTCGGACTCGGTGCCCCGCCCGACCAGTCGGCGGACCAGCTCGTCCCAGCTGGGCGGCGCGAGGAAGACGAAGAGCGCGTCCGGCATGGTCTCGCGCACCTGGCGGGCGCCCTGGAGGTCGATCTCGAGCAGCGCGGGCCGGCCGTCCGCCAGCGCCGCCTCCACCGGGCCCCGGGGGGTGCCGTACTGGGCGCGGCCGTGGACGGTGGCCCACTCGAGGAACTCGCCCCGGTCCACCATGCGACCGAAGTCCTCGTTGGTCAGAAAGTGGTAGTGCCGCCCGTCGACCTCGTCGGGTCGTGGGCGACGCGTCGTCGCCGAGACGGACAGCCAGACGTCGGGGTGGTGCTCGCGCACGTGGGCCGCGACGGTTCCTTTGCCGACCGCGGTCGGGCCGGCGAGGACGGTGAGCCGGGAGGTGCCGGTCACGCCTTGTCGAAGCGGGCGAGGAGCGCGGAGATCTGGTTCTGGCCGAGGCCTCGGACGCGGCGGCTCTCGCTGATGCCGATCTCCTCCATGAGGGCCTTGGCCTTGACCCGGCCGACGCCCGGCATCGACTCGAGGAGGGCGGACACGCGCATCTTGCCGATCACGTCGTTGGACTTCCCTTCGGTGATGACCTGGCTGAGGTCGCCCTGTGCGTACTTGAGGCGGTTCTTGACGGTGGCCCGCTCCCGGCGGGCGGCTGCGGCCTTCTCCAGTGCGGCAGAGCGTTGCTCCGATGTCAGCGGCGGAAGTGCCATTGCGGGTGTCCTCCGTGTGGTGCTGGTTCGGGTGCTGCTGCTCAACACCCGTCCGATCGATTTAACCACGGCGGACAACCCCGGTCGGACCGGTACGGGTCGCTGACCTCGGTGTTCAGCCGATCAGGGCGGCCAGCCGCTCGCTGGTCGCCGCAGCCCGGTCACGCAGCGCGGCGACGTCCGGACCGGCCGAGAGCACGTCGCGGCTGCTCGCCGGCAGGACGTCGGGAAGGGCGTCCCCGAAGACCCGCCTGAGGTCGTCGGCGGTGCCTCCCTGCGCCCCCACGCCGGGGGCGAGGAGCGGGCCGCCCACGGCGGCCAGGTCGAGCCCGAGCTCCTGCACCGCGCTGCCGACCGTGGCGCCCACGACGAGCCCGGTGCTGCCGAGCTCGCCCGCGGCCCGGGCGGCGGCGTTCTCCGCCGTGGCCCCGAGCACCATCGACTCCGCGACGCTCAGCTCGCCCAGGCGGGCGTGCTGCACGTCCTTGCCCTCGGAGTTCGAGGTGAGGGCGAGGACGAAGACGCCACGGCCGTGGGCGGCGGCGGTGTCGAGGGCCGGCCGCAGCGACTCGAAGCCGAGGTAGGGGCTGACGGTGAGCGCGTCGGCGGGGGCCGGCGCGCCGCCGCCGAGGTAGGCCTCGGCGTAGGCGGCCATCGTCGAGCCGATGTCGCCGCGCTTGGCGTCGAGCAGCACGAGCGTCCCGGCGGCGCGCAGGTCCCGGATCGCGTCCTCGAGCACGGCGACTCCCCCGGACCCGAAGACCTCGAAGAAGGCCGACTGCGGCTTGACGACCGCGACGTGGCCGGCGAAGGCGTCGACGCAGGCCGCGGTGAACGAGCGCAGCCCGTCGAGGTCGTATGACAGCTCCCACGACTCCACGAGCGCGCGGTGCGGGTCGATGCCGGCGCAGAGCGGCCCGTGCTGCTGCATCGCCGCCCGGAGCCGCCGGCCGAAGGTCTGCGTGGTCTGGCCGGTCACGGGAGCACCATCCTGTCGTGGGCGATCCCGACGAGGTCGGTGATCCGGTCGACACCGTGCGACGCGGCGAGCTCGCACAGCTCGGTGAGGACGCGCTGCGGCGCGGTCGGGTCGTTGAAGGTCGCCGTGCCGACCTGGACGCACGTGGCGCCCGCGGCGATGAGCTCGAGGGCGTCGCGTCCGGTGCGCACGCCGCCGACCCCGATGAGGGGCACCCGCTGCACGCGCCCCTCCCGCATCGCCGCCGTCACCTGCCAGAGCGCGCGGACGGCGACCGGGCGGATCGACGGCCCGGACAGCCCGCCCGTGATCCCGCCCAGCTGGGGCCGCAGGAGGTCGGTGTCGATGACCATCCCGAGCAGGGTGTTGATCATCGTCAGGCCGGTGGCGCCGGACTTCACCGCCGCGTCGGCGATCGAGACGATGTCGGTGACGTCGGGCGTGAGCTTCGCGAAGATCGGGACGTCCCGGGGCAGCTGCTCGCGCACGAGGGCGACGACCTTGCCGGAGGCCAGCGGGTCGCAGGCGAAGACGAGGCCGCGGTTGGCGACGTTGGGGCACGAGATGTTGACCTCGACGCCGACGACGCAGTCGAAGGCGTCGCTGTCAGCGAGGACCCGGGCCACGTCCGCGAACTCGCCCGCCGTGTTGCCGGCGATGGAGACGAGCACCCGGGCACCGACCGACTTCAGCCAGGGCAGGTCCTTGGCCACGAAGGCACGGATTCCCGGGCCCTGGAGGCCGATGGAGTTGAGCATCCCCGACGCGGTCTCGGCCATGCGCGGTGTCCCGCGCCCGGAGCGGGCGTCCATCATCACGGTCTTGGTGACGAAGGCGCCGAGCGTGGAGACGTCGAAGAAGCGGTGCAGCTCGCGGCCGTTCGCGGCACACCCCGACGCCGTCATCACCGGGTTGGGCAGGGTCCGGCCGGTGAACGTCACCGACATGTCGACGACCATCAGTGGCCCCCCGTCCTGGGTGCGCCGACCGCGTCCTCGGGGACACCGCAGACACCGTCGTGGAAGGCCTCCCAGCGGATGCGGTCCCCCCGGAAGACCGGCCCCTCGACGCACGAGCGGACCATCGAGGTGACGCCGTCCTTGCCGCGGACCGGCATGACGCAGGTCATGCAGATGCCGATGCCGCACGCCATGGACTCCTCCACCGCGACCTGCGCGACTGCGCCGTGCTCGGCCGCCACCCGCGTCACCGACTGGAGCATGCCCATCGGCCCGCAGGCGTAGGCGACCGGAGCGCCCGTACGCCGGAAGACCTCGGGCAGCACGTCGCTCACCCAGCCCCGCTGCCCGGCGGAGCCGTCGTCGGTGGTCACGGTCACGCCGTCGGCGGCCCGTCGCGCCTCGACCACCCCGAACAGCCGGTCCTCGGAGGCCGCGCCCAGCACCATCTCGACGGTGCAGCCACGGGCGCGCAGGACGTCGGCGAGCCAGAAGAGCGGCGCGGAGCCGTACCCGCCGCCGACGAGCACGCACGGCACCGGCTCGGTGGGCAGGGGGAACGCCCGACCGAGCGGGGCCACGACGTCGACGGCGTCGTGGGCGCGCAGCTCGGTGAGCCACTGCGTGCCGGGGCCCTTGGCGGCGACGACGAGGTCGAGGGTGCCGCCGTACGTCCCCGACGGGCTCACCTTGTGGATCGAGAACGACCGCCGCAGAAGCGTCCCGCTCGTCGGGCCGCCGACCGCGAGGGCGGCGAACTGCCCGGGGCGGGCGAGCTCGGCGACGCCGGGCGCGACGATGGTGAGGTGGTGGTAGGCGCCGACCCGGCGCGTGGCGATGACCTCGCCGGCGACCTTGACGACCCCGGTCTCCCGACTCACTTCGCTGCCACCTGCATGAGGTCGAGGTGGCGGGCGTGCTCCTGCAGCGAGGTCACCGTGAGGTCACCGCGCCGCAGGGCCTCGATGGCCTGCACGGCCGCGGCGAACTCCTGGACGGTCGTGATGAGCGGGACGTCGGCGGCGTTGGCCGCGGCGCGGATGGCGTAGCCGTCGGCGCGGGCGCTCTGCCCGGTGGGCGTGTTGATCACCATCGCGATCTCACCGTCGAGGATGAGCTCGGCGATCGTGCGGGCCTCGCTCGCCGCGGCGTCGGTCGCGCGCTCGGTGATCTTGCGGATGACCTTGGCCGGAATGCCGTTGCGCCGCAGCACGTCTGCGGTGCCGGAGGTCGCCACGACGTCGAACCCGAGGTCCACGAGGCGGCTCACCGGGAAGAGCATGGCCCGCTTGTCGCGGTTGGCGACCGACACGAAGACCGTGCCGTCCGCCGGCAGCCCGCCGTATGCCGCGAGCTGGCTCTTGCCGAACGCGCGGCCGAACGTCGTGTCGATGCCCATGACCTCACCGGTGGAGCGCATCTCGGGTCCGAGGAGGCTGTCGACCATCGTGCCGTCGGCCTGCCGGAAGCGGTTGAAGGGCAGCACCGCCTCCTTCACCGAGATCGGCGCGTGCGCCGGGAGCGTGCCCCCGTCGCCGCTGGGCGGCAGCACGCCCTCCTGGCGCAGCTGGGCGATGCTCGCGCCGAGCATGATCCGGGCAGCGGCGTTGGCCAGGGCCACGCCCGTCGCCTTGGCGACGAAGGGCACGGTGCGCGAGGCCCGCGGGTTCGCCTCGAGGACGTAGAGGATGTCCTGCGCCAGGGCGAACTGGACGTTCATCAGCCCGACGACGCCGATCCCCTGGGCGAGCTTGAGCGCGCTCTCCCGGACCAGCTCGATCTCGGCGTTGCCGAGCGTCGCCGGCGGGAGGGCGCAGGCGCTGTCACCGGAGTGGATGCCCGCCTCCTCGATGTGCTCCATGACGCCACCGAGGTACATCTCGGTCCCGTCGTAGAGGACGTCCACGTCAATCTCGATCGCGTCGTCGAGGAAGCGGTCGACGAGCACCGGGTGCTCGGACGACGCCGCCGTCGCGCGGTCGACGTAGGTGCGCAGGGTCTCGTCGTCGTAGACGATCTCCATGCCGCGTCCGCCGAGGACGTAGGACGGTCGCACGAGCACCGGGTAGCCGATCTCCTGCGCCACCGCGAGAGCCTCGCTCGAGCTGTATGCCGTCCCGTGCCGTGGCGCGGGCAGCTTCGCCTCCGCGAGCACCCGACCGAACGCCCCGCGGTCCTCGGCGAGGTCGATCGCCTCCGGGGAGGTGCCGACGATCGGGACACCGGCGTCCTTGAGCGCGTGGGCGAGGCCCAGCGGCGTCTGGCCACCGAGCTGGACGATGACGCCGGCGATCGGGCCGGCCTGCTTCTCCGCGTGGTAGACCTCGAGCACGTCCTCGAGCGTGAGCGGCTCGAAGTAGAGGCGCGAGCTCGTGTCGTAGTCGGTGGAGACGGTCTCGGGGTTGCAGTTGACCATGACCGTGTCGTAGCCGGCGTCGCGCAGGGCGAAGCTCGCGTGGACGCACGAGTAGTCGAACTCGACGCCCTGGCCGATCCGGTTCGGGCCCGACCCGAGGATGATGACGGCCTCGCGCTCGCGTGGGGCGACCTCCGTCTCCTCGTCGTACGAGCTGTAGTGGTACGGCGTCTGCGCGGCGAACTCGGCGGCGCAGGTGTCGACGGTCTTGAAGACCGGCCGCACCCCGAGGGCGTGACGGACACCGCGGACGACCGCCTCCGGCATACCCCGGATCTCGCTGAGCTGCTGGTCGGAGAAGCCGTGCCGCTTCGCCAGCCGGAGCAGGTCCGGGGTGAGCTCGGCCGCCTCGCCGACGGCCTCGGCGACCTGGTTGAGCAGCTCGATCTGGTCGAGGAACCACGGGTCGATGCCGGTGGCCTCGTGCGTCTCCTCGACCGTGGCACCACCGCGCATGGCCTGCTGCACCGTGACGATGCGGCCGTCGGTGGGACGGGCGGCGACGGCGAGCAGCCGCAGGGCCTCCTCGCGCGTGGGCGCCTCGTCGCGCCAGTGGAACGAGGAGCCCTTCTGCTCGACCGAGCGCAGCGCCTTCTGCATCGCCTCGGTGAAGCTGCGGCCGATCGCCATGGCCTCACCGACCGACTTCATCGTCGTCGTGAGGGTGTCGTCGGCGGCCGGGAACTTCTCGAACGCGAACCGTGGGACCTTGACGACGACGTAGTCGAGGCTCGGCTCGAAGCTCGCCGGGGTCTCGCGGGTGATGTCGTTGGGGACCTCGTCAAGGGTGTAGCCGATCGCCATCTTGGCGGCGATCTTGGCGATCGGGAAGCCGGTCGCCTTCGAGGCCAGGGCCGACGAGCGCGAGACGCGCGGGTTCATCTCGATGACGATGATCCGGCCGTCCACGGGGTTGATGGCGAACTGGATGTTGCAGCCACCCGTGTCGACGCCGACCTCGCGGATGATCGCGATGCCGACGTCGCGCAGCCGCTGGTACTCGCGGTCGGTGAGGGTCAGGGCCGGGGCGACCGTGATGGAGTCACCGGTGTGCACGCCCATGGGGTCGAGGTTCTCGATGGAGCAGACGACGACCACGTTGTCCTCGTGGTCGCGCATCACCTCGAGCTCGTACTCCTTCCACCCGGTGATCGACTCCTCGAGGAGGACCTCGGTGGTGGGGCTCGCCTGGAGGCCGGCGCCGGCCATGCGGCGCAGCTCGGTCTCGTCGTGGGCGAAGCCGGACCCGAGGCCACCCATGGTGAACGACGGCCGCACGACCATGGGGTAGCCGAGCTCCTCGGCCGCAGCCAGGCACTCGTCCATGGTGTGGGCGATCACCGAGCGGGCGCTCTCGGCGCCGCAGCGCTCTACGACGCCCTTGAAGAGCTGGCGGTCCTCGCCCAGCTGGATCGCCTCGACGTTGGCGCCGATGAGCGGGCAGCCGTACTTCTCGAGGACACCGTTCTCGTGCAGGGCGATCGCGCAGTTCAGGGCGGTCTGGCCGCCGAGGGTGGCGAGCACCGCATCAGGGCGCTCCTTGTCGATGATCTTCTCGACGACCTCGGGCGTGATCGGCTCGATGTAGGTCGCGTCCGCGAACTCCGGGTCGGTCATGATGGTCGCCGGGTTGGAGTTGACGAGGATGACGCGCACGCCCTCCTCGCGCAGGACCCGGCAGGCCTGGGTACCGGAGTAGTCGAACTCGCAGGCCTGCCCGATGACGATCGGGCCGGACCCGATGACGAGGACGCTCCTGATGTCGTCACGCTTCGGCATGTCAGGCGCTCGCCTTCTTGGTCGAGTCGAGCAGGTCGACGAACCGGTCGAAGAGGTATGCCGCGTCGTGCGGTCCCGCTGCGGCTTCCGGGTGGTACTGCACGGAAAAGCCGGTGAGATCGCCTGTGCGAGAACGCAGCTCGAGGCCCTCGACGACGTCGTCGTTGAGGCAGACGTGCGAGACCCGGGCGGTCCCGAAGTCGGTGTCGCTGTCACGGTCGAGCGGGGCGTCGACGGCGAAGCCGTGGTTGTGCGAGGTCACCTCGACCTTGCCGGTGCTGCGGTCCATGACCGGCTGGTTGATGCCACGGTGTCCGTAGCGGAGCTTATAGGTCCCGAAGCCCAGCGCGCGGCCGAGGAGCTGGTTGCCGAAGCAGATCCCGAAGAACGGGATGCCCGCACCCAGCACCTCGCGCAGGACGCCGACGGCGTGCTCGGCGGCAGCAGGGTCGCCGGGACCGTTGCTGTAGAAGACCCCGTCGAGGCCGTGGAGCTCGCGGAGCCGGGCGAGGTCGGCGAAGGTCGAGCTCTCCGGCAGGACGTGCACCTCGATGCCCCGCTCCGCCATGAGCTGCGGGGTCATCGTCTTGATGCCGAGGTCCAGCGCGGCGACGGTGAAGCGCTTCTCGCCGTGTGCCTCCACGACGTAGGCCGTGTCGGTGCTGACCTCCTCGGCCAGCGACGCACCGACCATCTCGGGGGCGGCGGTGACGTGCTCGAGGAGGTGGGCGGCCGGCATACCGGCGGCTTCTCCCGAGAAGATGCCGACCCGCATGGCCCCCCGCTCGCGCAGGTGGCGGGTCAGGGCCCGGGTGTCGATGTCGCAGATGCCCACGACGCCCTGGGCGGCCAGCTCGTCCTCGAGCGTGCGCTGCGAGCGCCAGCTCGAGGGCCGGAGCGCGGGGTCGCGCACGACGTAGCCGGAGACCCAGATCCGCGAGGACTCGTCGTCCTCGTCGTTCCAGCCGGTGTTGCCGACGTGCGGGGCGGTCATGACGACGACCTGGCGGTGGTAGCTCGGGTCGGTGAGCGTCTCCTGGTAGCCGGTCATCGCGGTGCAGAAGACGGCCTCGCCGGTGGTCTCCCCCCGGCTGCCGTAGGCACGCCCGGCGAAGGTGCGCCCGTCCTCGAGCACGAGCACGGCGGGTTCGCGGGTGTCGATCATGGCGTCTCTCCCTGACGAGCCGTGACCCTGCCTCGCAGGAGGGTCGTGTGCACGGCACCGGTGAAGCTCATGCCGTGCCATGGATTGTTGCGGGACAACGACTTCGACGCAGCGGCGTCCACCGTGTGACCGGCGTCGGGGTCGACGAGCACGAGGTTGGCGGGGGCGCCGACCTCGACGGCCCGACCGTGGCCGGTCAGGCCCGCGATGCGGGCCGGGGCCACGGACATGCGGTCGGCGAGGCCGGCGAGGTCGAGGGCGCCGGAGCGCACCATCGTGTCGTGGACGACGGCGAAGGCCGTCTCGAGCCCGAGCATGCCGAAGGCCGCGTCGACGAAGGCGTGCTCCTTGTCGTGACGGGCGTGCGGCGCGTGGTCGGTCGCGACGGCGTCGATGGTGCCGTCGGCAAGGGCAGCGCGCAGCGCCTCGACGTCCTCGGTCGGTCGCAGCGGCGGGTTGACCTTGAAGACGGGGTCGTAGCCGCTGAGGCGGTCCTGGGTGAGCAGGAGGTGGTGGGGAGTCACCTCGGCGGTGAGCGCGATCCCCTGCGCCTTGGCCCAGCGGACGACCTCGACCCCCTCGGCCGTGGTGACGTGCGCGACGTGGATCCGGGAGCCGGTGTGCCGTGCGAGCTGCGCGTCACGGGCGATGATGCTCGACTCGGCGACGGCCGGCCAGCCCGGCAGCCCCAGGCGGCCGGACAGCTCCCCCTCGTGGCAGCAGGCGGACGACCCGGCGAGCGAGGGGTCCTGGCTGTGCTGGCTGACGACGCCGCCGAAGGCGCGGACGTACTCGAGCGCGCGGCGCATGACCCGGGCGTCGTGGACGCACCGGCCGTCGTCCGAGAACACGCTGACCCCGGCCCGCGAGCGGTGCATGAGCGCCAGCTCGGCGAGCTCCTCGCCGGCGAGGGCCTTGGTCACGGCGCCGACCGGCTGGACGTCGACGAGCCCGGTGGCGCGGCCGAGGTCGAGGACCCGCTCGGCCGCCTCGGCGGTGTCGGTGACGGGGCTGGTGTTGGCCATCGCGAGGACGACGGTGAACCCGCCGACCGCGGCCGCTGCTGAGCCGGTCGCGATGGTCTCGGCGTCCTCACGCCCGGGCTCACGCAGGTGGGTGTGGAGGTCGACGAAGCCGGGCAGCAGCACGAGACCCTCGGCGTCGAGTCGCTCCACGTCGGAGGGCGCATCCAGGCCGGTGCCGATCCCGGTGACCACGCCGTCGCGGACGAGGACGTCGGTGGCGTCGCCGCCGAGGGGGCGGGCACCGCTGATCAGGAGCGTGCTCATGCCGCACTCCCCTGTGCCGGGGTCCCCACCGAGGGCGTGTCCGCCCCGGCGAGCAGGTGGTAGAGGACGCTCATCCGCACCGCCACCCCCGCGCTCACCTGGTCGAGCACGAGGCTCTGCGCGGCGTCGGCCGCGTCGGCGCTGATCTCGAGTCCGCGGTTCATGGGGCCGGGGTGGCAGATGACGATCTCCGGGTTCGCGTCGGTGAGGCGGGCAAGGCGGTCGCGGGTCAGGCCGTAGCCCACGGTGTACTCGCGGGCCGTCGGGAAGTAGCCGCCGCTCATCCGTTCCTTCTGGACGCGCAGCATCATCAGGGCGTCCACCGGGCGGGCGTCGCTCCCGCCGAGGACGGCGTCGAGGTCGTGGCCCACCACGAAGCCGTCACGCTCGGCCCACGAGGTGATGCCGCTCGGCATCAGCGTCGGCGGGGCGACCAGCGTGACGTCCGCCCCGAGCCGGCGCAGCGAGATGAGGTTCGAGCGCAGCACCCGGGAGTGGGTGAGGTCCCCCACGATGGCGACGTGCCGGCCCTCCAGCGAGCCGAGGCGGCGCTCCATCGTGTAGGCGTCGAGCAGGGCCTGGGTCGGGTGCTCGTGGGTGCCGTCGCCGGCGTTGATGACGTGCGCGTCGACCCACCCGGCGACCTGGTGGCAGGCGCCCGAGGCACCGTGGCGGATGACGAACGCGTCGACCCCCATGGCGTCGATCGTGCGCACCGTGTCACGCAGCGACTCGCCCTTGGAGGTCGCCGAGCCCTTGCCGGTGATGTTGATGGTGTCTGCGGACATCCACTTCCCGGCGATCTCGAACGAGCTGCGGGTGCGAGTCGAGTCCTCGAAGAAGAGGTTGATGATCGTGCGCCCCCGCAGCGTCGGGATCTTCTTGACCTCGCGGTGCTGCACCTCGTGCATCTGGGTTGCGGTGTCGAGGATCGTCCGGATGGCCGGGGCGTCGAGGTCGGCCATCGACAGGAGGTGGCGTGGCATACGGGTCGTCGTCACCGGGCACCTCCGGTGATCGTGACGCTGTCGGCGCCGTCGACGTCGGCGAGCCGGACGCGCACGGTCTCGGTCTGCGACGTCGGGAGGTTCTTGCCGACGTGGTCGGCGCGGATCGGCAGCTCGCGGTGGCCCCGGTCGACGAGGACGGCAAGCCGGACCGCGGCGGGACGCCCGTGGTCGGCGAGCGCGTCGAGCGCGGCACGGACGGTCCGCCCGCTGTAGAGGACGTCGTCGACGAGGACGACGACCTTGCCGTCGACGCCCGAGTCGGGGATCTCAGTGGGCATCGGCGCCCGGGTCGGCTGCCGTCGCAGGTCGTCGCGGTACATCGTGATGTCGAGGCTGCCGACGGGGATCGCGCTCCCCTCGACCTCGGCGATGAGCTCGGCCAGGCGTCGGGCCAGCGGGACGCCGCGCGACGGGATGCCGAGGAGGACGAGGCGGTCGGCGCCCTTGTTGGCCTCGAGGATCTCGTGGGCGATGCGGCGCAGGGCCCGGGAGATGTCCCCTGCTCCGAGGACCGTCCTCCCCTCGCCGGTCGGGGGGGCGGACTCGCTCGAGGAGCCCTGGGTCGAATCTGGACTCTGTGGCACAGCTGCGTCAGGACACATGGATGTCATGACCTCCTTCCCTGCCTCACGGGACAGGTCGTTAAAGGATGTCGGTCGGTGACACTGTAGCGACTCCCCCGCCGCCCCTTCGACACCGCCCACGCCGAGCGTCCACCTCGTGGGACACATAACGCAGCGCTATGCCTGACCAAACCAGATGTGATGTCATGGGTGCACCCATCCGCCGTCGAAGGAGGCACCGTGCACCCGCAGACAGCTCAGACACCCCAGGCCGCCACGTCGTGCCCCCTCACCGAGGGTGCGCTGTTCCCGCCGCGCGACGCCGACGCGGAGACGTTCCAGGCGTGGCTCGCCCGGGCGGCCTGGCCCGAGGTCGTCTTCGGCGCCCGGCTCCCCCGCGCTACTGCACCGTAAGGCGGGGTGGATTCAAGCGGTGAAGGAAACACCGGGGTTGTCGTGCTCGGACAGTAGCTTGTCGAGGA
>NZ_JBMBWH010000015.1:0-39748 GCF_048606435.1 Knoellia terrae
GACAACCTCATCACTGGCCTCGACAGCACCGAGGCCTCTTGACACCGATCACCCACATAATGCGAATGAGCGGACGTCACCCGAGAGTCGGCCGCCGTGAGACCAGCCTCCCGACGCTCCGGACGTTCTTGGGGACTGGTCGATGGCGAGCATGTGGACGAGCCATTCCTGGATGCCTACCAATCCGATGGGCGAGCGGCTTCGAACAGGGAGAGACCACCGAGATCGTCTCCCTGGTCCCAGACCTCAGGAGCGAACCATGAAGCGAAGCAAGACGGCCTTCCTCGGCACCTCAGTACTCGCCCTCGTCGCGGCAGCATCTCTCGGTACCGGTTCGGCCTCGGCCCACCCGCAGCCGGCCGGCAACGGTGCCGACAGGACCGTGACTCTCAAAGCGGAGCTGGACGAGCTCAACAACTCCGGCGCGACCGGCTGGGCCACCGCCAAGGTCCGCAACCAGAAGATCCAGCACATCGACGTGCACGCCCACGGCCTCACTCCGGACGCCCCGCACGCCCAGCACATCCACTACGGCGAGCAGGCCCTCAACGAGTGCCCCACGGCGGCCCTCGACTCCAACAACGACGGGCGTATCAACACCGTCGAAGGCATTCCGGCATACGGGCCCGTCGTCGTGTCGCTCAACACCACCGGTGACACTTCGCCCGCCAGCTTCCTGGACGTGACCCGCTTCCCGGTCTCCGACAACGGCTCCCTGCGCTACAGCCGCGACAACATCAAGTTCACCCGCGTCGCCGGGACCGGCTACGCCGGTGGCGGTGGCACGGCCAAGCAGATCGCCGACGCCGTCCGCGCCGGTGAAGGCGTCCTGGTCATCCACGGGGTCGACTACAACGGCAACGGCGAGTACGACTTCGAGGGTGCGGGCGCCAGTGAGCTCGACCCCAACCTCCCCGCAGAGGCCACCGACCCCGCCGTCTGTGGCGTGCTGAAGGTCGTCAAGTAACCCACTGCAGACCTGACTTGCGTCAACGTCGATGGCTCACCGTCTCCGCGGTGGGCCATCGTCGTCAGGCGCAGGCAGCGGTCTCGTAGGCAAGCCTGCAGGGGCGAGCCGTACCCGACCTGTCAACGAATGACCGGCCCTGTACCAACCAGCCGCCGCCCGGCACGTAGAACCAGGGAGCTTCGTGCCGGGCGGTCTCACCTGACTCCGTCCTCATCTCCTGTGCGTGCAGTGGACCGGTCCGCACACACACAGCGAGGGGTGGCCTGGATGGTCAGCGCCTCGAGCCCAACGCAAGACGGACGCGGCAGTCTCAGCGGTAGCGGGCGTGGTGGGGGATGCACGCACCGCAGCGAAAGGGCCCGCTCAGTCGCGGGCATGGTGGTGGCGACCAGTCCTCCTGCGTTGCCCGGATCAGGCCCATCGCCGCGGCGGTGCCGCCGAAGGCCACTGCGGCGCTGCAGTAGATGTTGAGCCCGGCGATGACGAGGATCTGCCGGAATGGCGAGCCCTGACCGCCATCGACAGGGGCTAGATACTGTAGCCTCGGCTACGCTATGAAGCCGAGCGGTTGGAGGCACTGAGTGGATCGGATCGCGCGACGTCGGCAGGCCGTCATGGATGAGGCGCTGACGCACGCCATTGACATCATGACCGAGAAGGGCGTTGGAGGTCTCACCGTTGTCGAGGTGGCACGGCGCTCCGGCATTCGGGGACCGTCGCTCTACAAGTATTTCGATTCCTTGCACGCCCTTTATGACTCACTGTTCGCTAGGGGACTGCAAGCGCAATTAGGCGCCGTGCGCGCCGCTACAGCTGACGCGGAGCCTGGGGTGATGAGAATGCGCGCGGCCGCGCAGGCGCTGGTGCGTTGGGCAAGCGCCAACCCGGCCCTGGCTCAGCTGCTCTTCTGGCGGGTCGTTCCGTCCTTCACACCCTCCCCCACCACGTTGGCCGCAAGCTCGCAGGACATGGCCGAGCTGAGAGCCGAGCTCCGGGAGGCGGTGGCTCGGGGCGAGCTGAGGCCAGAAGCTGACACCCAAGAGGCCCTCCGGCTGTGGACTGTCGTGCTCAGCGGCGTCATCAGTCAGCAGATGGCCAACGACCCTGGTGCTACCTACGAGGAGGGAACGTTCAGCCAGCTGACCGACCGCGCCGTCGACCTCTTCATCACGACATATCAAAACCCGATCGCAGGAGGACCTCATGCAACAACTGGACCGTGACGAGCGCTCAGCCCTCATGTCGGCCACGCCCGAAGAAGTGTGGGCGGTGGTCAGCGACGTGACACGAGCTCCGGACCTCAGCCCCGAGGTATCAGCATGCCGCTGGCTCGACGGCGCGACGGAGCCAGCAGTTGGTGTCCGGTTCGAGGCCACGAACACGGTGAACGGCCGCAGCTGGAAGAATCGTCCCGTGATCACGCGCGTCGAGCCGGGGCACCTCCTTCGGTTCGAGCGCACGGAGCCCTTCGCCGGCACGATCGCTTGGCAGTGGACCGTGACCCCTGCCGACGGGGGGACCCACACAACCGTGGCCTACGAGGTGACCCGACCCATCAGGCGCATCGGCTGGTTCGTCATCGAGCGGATCTACCGAGCCGGCAACCGACGGGACGAACTCGCCAGCGGCATGGAGCAGTCCCTACAACGACTGGCACAACTGGTGTCGCCAAACGCACAATCAGGTCGGTGAGATGCCAGTTCACGGGACGAACGTCTGGCCCACGATCACTGCGGACGGCAGTGCGTGTGCACTCGGCGGAGCGCTGGATCGGTGGCGAAAACTGGATGATCGTCGCTGACGCTGCGGACACCAGTGAGGTAAGCAGGCTGAAAAGTCACGATGCCCGCGGTTGTCTCACGTCAAGCCCGCCTCCTGACTGGTGCCCCCGCCCGGACCGCCCGCGGTATCTCCGCGACCTGGTCGACCACAGCCATGAGGTGCTGCACCTTCTCCGCCGGGGCCTCGGACTGGAGGGTGACGCTGTACTCGATGCCGGTCGAGCGCCACTGGTCATCGAAGCTGCCGTCCGCCTCCACCGCGATTCCATCCACGCTCACTCCCAGACGCTCAGCCTCGCGGTAGGTGTCGTTGAGAACGCACAGCGCTACCGACAGGTGCAGCATCTGCCCGCCGTTATCGATCGGCGACACACGGACACCTTCCTTGGTCCACCGGTGATGCAGAAGCACTCCCGCCGGATCGCGCAGAGCGCCAGCTGTCGCGCTCACGCCGAGCGACGACAGTTCCATAGCGTCATTCTGCCCAACCTGGCTAGCCCTGTCAGCAAACCAGTCGCTCCTCCTCCTGCGTGCGCCCATCGAGAGCGCGGACCCCGCGCGCGCCGTGCGACCGTACCCCCGCTATCGATTGACTGATGGCCTCCCCCTGAAATCCCGACACGGTGTCACGGGTGTGGAGACGTACGAAACCACTATGGGCGGCTAAGTCACTGTTTCCCATGTTTGAGATCAACATTCAAGGTCGTGGGCTCGAGTGGGCACGCGCCGACCAGGCCCCATCCACGGTGAGGACGCCCGCTGACGAGGCGCAGACGGGTCTGGGCATTGGGCGCGCTGCCGCCGCCGAGCCGGCATCGTCCAATAGTGCTGGGCGATCGCGGTCGCATCGTGAGACCCACAGGGCCTGGCGCAGTCCCGCTGACGGCTGCTCTCCGTGCCGCATCCGCATGATCCTCCATCGTGCTGCCGAACCGTGACGCCCACGGTCAGGCAGAGAAGACCGGCCGTATCCGGACCCCGCAAACGCCCACTGCAGTCTGCCGAGGCTTCACAAGCGGGGGTGCCCCTCCAGGGGACACCGCCTGACACCGCCTCGTATGCCGCAGCCTGCCCCGTCTGCTCGTGGCCCGCCACGCAGGTCTGGCGCAGCCCGGTCAACCGGACGGAACGGCCAGCGGTGTGGCCGACGGTCCCTCGAGCACGGGCACGTCACCGTCCCACCGGATCCGGTCCAGCCACATCGAGCGTTCCCCGCCGGCGGCGTAGCCGACCTTGTCGGGATCCCAGGCGTGGTACGCCAGCCAGGTCTCGTCTCCCAGCGTCACGACGGCCTGCCCACCCGGGCCGGCCGCCTCCGAAGTCGAGCGCACCCAGGGCTCGGTCGACTGGTCGACGAACGGGCCCTGGGGAGACGAGGCGACCGCGTAGCCCATGGCGTAGTCGGCCGAGCCGTAGTCGTTGGCGGAGTAGAACATCACGTAGGCCTTGCCGCGGCGGATGACCGCGGGAGCCTCGACGAGCGCGCCCTGCCAGGCGTGGGTCTGACGCAGTCCGGTGTCCCGGGGCTTCCCGACCAAGGTGACGCCGTCGTCGTCCAGCCGCTGGACCCAGATGGTGGTGTCGACGCCGATCGCGTTGCCGTCGTTCTTCCAGTACAACCACAGAGAGCCGTCGTCGTCGGCGAACACCTCCGGGTCGATGGAGCCGCCGAGGTCGTGCTGGCAGAGGAACGGCTTCTCGCTGTCGTCCACGAACGGGCCGGTGGGAGCCTGTCCGGCCGCGCGCGACAGGCACTGGTGACCGGAGGCGGTCTCGCGCGCCACGTAGTACATCCACCAGGTGCCGTCGCGCTCGATGACGTCCGGCGCCCAGGTCAGGCCCTGCTGGAGTGGCTGCCAGTCGGGACGCTCCGGCAGGGCATCGGCCGGGTCGGACCACGTGTCGGGGTCCTCGTCGGACTGCGTCACCTGGATGGAGCTGCTGCCGGGCACACCGGTGGCGTACGCGACGAGACCGTCGGCCGTCACGACGACGTCGGGGTCGGCGAAGTCGGTCTCGATGACCGGATTCACCACAGCCGCCTTGTCAGCGCCGTCCTGCGGGGCAGCCGCCGGATCGTCATCCGCGCAGCCGGACAGCACCAGGCAGGTCGCGGCGACCAGAGCGGTGAGCCAACGCATGCGCGCAGTCTCCATCGCTGCGGCAACGCTGTAAAGGCAGCCCGCGCCGCCTTGGCGTGCACACCGACCGCTCGGCGCCGTCGGTGCACGACGCGGGCGCGGGTATCCTGCTTGCTGATCAGGTGTGGGCCACGTCGCAGGACTCGGAATCGGAGTGGAGACGTGTCCGCCCACGCAGGTCAGAGCCCTCGCCGGGGTGGTGGAATGGCAGACACGGAGCACTCAAAATGCTTTGCCCGCAAGGGCGTGCGGGTTCAAGTCCCGCCCTCGGCACCACGCCACCACGCGTCCCCTAGGCTGAGCCCGTGACCGAGACGACCTCCGCCCCCACGACCGCCAAGCGGATCCTCGTCGCCGAGGACGAGGCGATCATCCGTCTCGACCTCGCCGAGATGCTGGGGGAGGCCGGCTACGACGTCGTCGGCCAGGCAAGCAACGGTGAGCAGGCGGTGGAGCTCGCCACCGAGCTGCGTCCCGACCTCGTCATCATGGACGTCAAGATGCCCGTCCTCGACGGCATCTCCGCGGCCGAGCAGATCGGCAAGGAGCGGATCTGCCCCGTCGTCATGCTCACGGCGTTCAGCCAGACCGAGCTCGTCGAGCGGGCCCGCGACGCGGGGGTCATGGCCTACATCGTCAAGCCGTTCACGGCCACCGACGTCGTGCCCGCCATCGACATCGCCCTCTCGCGCTGGGGTGAGCTCAAGGAGCTCGAGTCCGAGGTCGCCGACCTCGGCGACCGCCTGGAGACGCGCAAGGCGGTCGACCGTGCCAAGGGCGTGCTCATGACCAAGCTCAAGATCAGCGAGTCCGAGGCGTTCCGCTGGATCCAGAAGACGGCGATGGACCGCCGCATGGGCATGCGTGAGGTCGCCGACGCCGTCGTGGCCGGCATGGAGAATGCCTGAGCGCCCTGCCGCACTGACCTCGTATGCCGTGTCACGGCATACGAGTTCTCTCACCTGAGCGTGATGACGAGCTGGGTGAGCAGGGGTGCCACGAGCAGGGCCGGCAGCATGTCGGCCACGGGCACGTCCCGAATCCGCAGCAGCCGCAGGCCGATACCGGCGAGCATGAGCCCGCCTGTGGCGGTGAGGGCGAGGATGTGCGGCTCGGGGAGAACCGAGCCGAGGAGCACCCCGACGAGCGTCAGCGCTCCCTGGACGACGGCGACCGACACGGCCGAGAGCAGGACGCCGACCCCGAAGGTCGAGGCGAAGGCGAGCGCGGCGAAGCCGTCGAGAACCGACTTGAGCAGGAGCTGGTCGATGCCGCGCCCGAGGCCGTCGGAGAGCGAGCCGAGGATCGTCAGGGGACCCACGCAGAAGAGCAGCGAGGCCCCCAGCCACCCCTCGATGAACTTCTCGCGGGCCGTGGTCGCGGTCGCAGCCACCGCGGTGGCGGTGCCCCCGGCTCCGGTGGTGACGACGTCGTCGGTGTCGGCGAGGGCGGGGGAGCGCCGGGCGAACCACGCCTCGATCGTGCCGGCGAGGGCCTCGAGCCGGTCCCCGATGCGCAGCAGCGACCCGGCGATGCTGCCGACGAGGAGTGACCCCAGGACGATGAGGACGGGGGCGCCCCTCCCGGTGGCGTCGGAGAGGGCCCGGTCGGTGACGCTGACCGCGGACAGCCCTGCCATGAGCAGGGTGGTGAGGCCGAGGCAGTCGGTGACCACCGAGCGGGTCCGGTCCGGGAAGCGGTGCCCGACGGCCATGCCCAGGAGCGCTCCGAGCACCACCGTCGCGATGTTGACCAGGGTGCCCAGACCGGGGAAGGGAGCGTCCACGGCCCGAACTCTACGATTGTTGACGATTCTTTCGCGAAGGCCTTCCGCGCCGACCGACGGCACCGTAGGGTCGGATCGTCCAGGCAGGGGTGTCGAGACAGGAGATTCTTTCGTGGTCCGCAGTGTTGTGGAGGTCACCCCGGTCGGTCAGCAGGATGTCGGAGATCTCGTCGCGATGTGGTTCGCCTCCCGTGTGGGCTCCGGGGCCAACCCCGAGGTCACGGCGCGGTTCGCCAGCGAGGGTCGGCTCGAGCTCGCCCTGGCCCGCCCGGACGTGCACGCCCACGTGGCCCGGCTCGACGGGCGCCCGGTGGGCTACGTCGTCACGTCGGAGAACCCGTTCGGCCTGAGCCCTGAGCCGGAGGTTGCCGTCGAGCAGCTCTACGTCGACCCGGAGGCCCGCCGACACGGCGTGGCCCGGTCACTGCTCTGCGCCGTCGTCGGGCTCGCGGAGCGCGCGGGCTCCGACGTCATCGTCAGCAACGTCCCCACCCAGAGCAGGGAGGCCCACCGCTTCTTCGCTCGGCTCGGGTTCTCCTCCGTCATGGTGCGCCGTGTCGTCGGCACCACCCAGCTGCGGCGTCGCCTCGCCCCGCAGGGGAGCGGTCACTCGGCCGTCGACCAGCTGATCCGGCGTCGCCGGTCGCTGCGCTCGATCGCCTCGCGCGCCAGCTGACGCCATCCGCCCGGCTGCGTGTCAGGCGCCGGGAGGGGCCTCGCGTACGAGACAGGTGATCCGTGAGGTGCAGACGAGCCGGTCGTCCTCGTCGGTGACGACGATCTGCCAGGAGCACAGGGTGTTGCCCAGTGAGAGCGGCGTCGCCACGCCCGTGACGAGCCCGGAGCGGGCTGCCCGGTGGTGGGTGGCGTTGATGTCGGTGCCGACGACGATCCGGTCCGGCCCCGCGTGCAGCGCCGAGCCGATGGAGCCGAGGGTCTCGGCGAGGACGACGGACGCGCCGCCGTGGAGCAGGCCGTAGGGCTGGGTGTTGCCCTCGACGGGCATGGTCGCGACGAGCCGCTGCGGGCCGGCCTCGACGACCTCGATGCCCATGCGGTGCAGGAGCGAGCTCGGGTTCATGTCCGCCATCTGCCGGACGAGGGACATCGCGTCCGGCTGTGCGGCGGGATCCTGGGGTGCGCTGCTCATGGTCGCCTTCTCTGGTGTCGGGGGCTGGCCATAGGCTGCCATGCGTGAGTCGCCTCCTCCTCCTCGACGGTCATTCCCTTGCCTACCGTGCGTTCTTCGCACTGCCGGCGGAGAACTTCTCGACGAGCACCGGTCAGCACACCAACGGGGTCTACGGCTTCACGTCGATGCTCATCAACGTCCTGCGGGACGAGGCGCCCACGCACGTCGCCGTCGCGTTCGACGTCTCCCGCCAGACCTTCCGCGCGGCGGAGTATGCCGACTACAAGGCGACCCGCTCGGCCACCCCCAGCGAGTTCCAGGGTCAGGTGGCGCTCGTGCGCGAGGTGCTCGACGCCCTGCGCATCCGTCACGTCCAGGTCGACGGCTTCGAGGCCGACGACGTCATCGCGACGCTGACGACGATGGCCGAGGCCGAGGGCATGGACGTCGTCATCTGCACCGGTGACCGCGACGCCTTCCAGCTCGTGTCCGACAAGGTCTCGCTGCTCTACCCCGTGCGAGGCGTCTCCGAGGTCTGGCGCATGGACCCCCGGGCGGTCGAGGAGAAGTACCTCGTGTCGCCCGAGCGCTACAGCGACCTCGCCGCTCTCGTCGGCGAGACCAGCGACAACCTGCCGGGGGTGCCCGGGGTGGGACCCAAGACGGCCGCGAAGTGGCTCAGCCTCTACGGCGACCTCGCCGGTGTCGTCGCCCACGCCGACGAGATCAAGGGCAAGGCGGGAGAGTCGCTGCGCGAGCACCTGCCGAGCGTCCTGCGCAACCGCCGGCTCAACCAGCTCGTGCGCGACCTCAGCCTCGACGTGACGATCGGCGACCTCGAGCGCTCCACGTGGGACCGCGAGGAGGTCCACCGGGTCTTCGACGGCCTCGAGTTCCGGGTGCTGCGCGACCGGCTGTTCGAGACGTTCGAGGCGGCGCCGGACGAGGCCGAGGGCGGCTTCGACCTCGACGCCTCCGTGCTCGCCTCCGCCGAGGTGGGTCCGTGGCTCGACGAGCACGCGACGACCGAGCCGACCGGTCTCCACGTGGTCGGTGCGTGGGGTCGCGGCACGGGTGACGTGTCGGCCATCGCGCTGGCCTCGGCCGGTGACGCGGCGGCATACGTCGACGTCACCGAGCTCGACGAGGTGGGCGAGAAGGCCCTGGCCGACTGGCTGGGCGACAGCTCGCGGCCCAAGGTCATGCACGACGCCAAGGGGCAGATGCACGCCCTGCGCGCCCGCGGTCTGCCCGTCGCCGGCGTGACGATGGACACCGCGCTCGCCGCCTACCTCGTCAAGCCCGACCAGCGCAGCTTCGACCTCGCCGACCTCGTCGTCCGGCACCTCGGGCGCGAGCTCAAGGCCGAGGAGCAGGCCGGGGGGCAGGGGATGCTCGACATGTCCTTCGACGGCACCGCCGACCAGGTCGTCGGCCAGGACGCGATGGTGCGGGCGCGTGCGGTGCTCGACCTGTCCGTCCCGCTGGGTGAGCAGCTCGAGGCGACGGGCGGCACGGAGCTGCTGCGCGACATCGAGCTGCCTCTCGTCGACATCCTCGCCACGATGGAGCGCACCGGGATCGCCGTCGACACCGACGCCCTGAGCGCGCTGGAGGCCGACTTCGACGCCAAGGTGCGCGAGGCGCAGCAGGACGCCTGGGACGCCATCGGCGGGGAGTCGATCAACCTCGGCTCGCCCAAGCAGCTGCAGACGGTGCTCTTCGAGACGCTCGGGCTGCCCAAGACCCGGCGCACCAAGACCGGCTACACCACCGACGCGGACGCGCTCACCGACCTCTACGCCAAGACCGAGCACCCCTTCCTCGAGGCGCTGCTGCGCCACAGGGACGCGGCTCGGCTGCGCGTCACCGTCGAGGGGCTCATCAAGTCGGTGGCCGAGGACCAGCGCATCCACACGACCTACATCCAGACGATCGCCGCGACGGGCCGGCTCAGCTCGACCGACCCCAACCTGCAGAACGTCCCGATCCGCACCGAGGAGGGCCGGCGGATCCGTGAGGTCTTCATCGTCGGCAGCCATGACGGCGTGCCGTTCGAGTCGCTCCTGTCGGCGGACTACAGCCAGATCGAGATGCGGATCATGGCGCACCTCTCCGGCGACGAGGGGCTCATCGAGGCGTTCCGCACCGGCGAGGACCTCCACCGCTTCGTCGGTGCCCGGGTCTTCTCGGTCGCTCCTTCGGACGTCACAGCCGAGATGCGCAGCAAGGTCAAGGCCATGAGCTACGGCCTGGCCTACGGACTGTCCGCCTTCGGTCTCTCGAAGCAGCTGACCATCTCGACCGGCGAGGCACAGGGCCTGATGGACGAGTACTTCAACCGGTTCGGCGGCGTGCGCGACTACCTCCGCGAGGTCGTGGCGGAGGCCCGGGCGACGGGCTACACCGCGACCATGCTCGGCCGGCGCCGCTACCTGCCCGACCTCACGAGCAGCAACCGGCAGCGACGCGAGGGAGCCGAGCGGATGGCCCTCAACGCCCCCATCCAGGGGTCCGCGGCCGACATCATCAAGCTCGCGATGATCGGGGTCGATGGCGCCTTGCGCGAGTCTGGGGCACAGTCACGGATGCTGCTCCAGGTGCACGACGAGCTCGTGCTCGAGGTCGCCGAGGGCGAGCGCGACGAGGTCGAGGCGCTGGTCCGTCGCGAGATGGGTCGCGCGGTCGAGCTCGACGTGCCGCTCGACGTCAGCGTGGGTCACGGCCGCAGCTGGCACGACGCGGCGCACTGAGCCCGGTCGGGCGTCCGCCGGGATCTGCGTTCCCGGTCCGGCGGGGGACCCGCGGTCCTATCCTGCGAGCATGCCCGGACAGCGTCAGGTCCACCTGACGATCGGCGTGGTGGTCCTCGTCGTCAGCTTCGTCCTGTCGTGGGGGCGTTACGCGGCCGACGGCGAGCACGGGGGCGAGGTCGTCGCGGTCGCGCTCATCTTCGGGGTCGTCGCGGCCAGCATCGCGGTCGTCCTCGTCAAAGACCGGGTCGGCGCGGGCCTGACGGTCCAGCGGCTCGGCAACGCCGGCTTCATCAGGCTCGCGCTGCTCGTCGTGGCCGCCATCATCGCCGAGGGCATCGACCGATCCCTCTTCGCCGACCCCGTGACCAGGCTCGTCATCGCGACCCTGGCGGGCGCCGGGATCGGCGTGGTGTTCGGACAGCACCTCGGGCTGGGCGGGTCCTCTGCGCCCACGACCGGGTTCGTCAGGACCGCGCCACGTCGCGGGCGCCGCGAGGAACGCTGACCCAGACGCCGACGGCCGTGACGACCAGGGACGCGACGAGGAACGTCGTCGCGACCTCGCTGACATTCCCGTCCCGCCAGAGCACGACGACGGCTGCCGCTGCGGCGACGGCGGTCCACACGAGGTAGCCGACGGCGTGGTTGCCGCGGGCCGCCCCCCAGAACACGAGCACCTGGGCGAGCGCCCAAGCGCCGCCGAGAGCCGTGAAGACCGGCACAAGGTCGGCGAGGTGCGTGTATGCCGGGCCACCGACGATGCGGACCAGCGGCCCGGACAGCAACGCCGAGAACGCCACCCCGACGAGCACGATTGCGCCGGTCCCACCCAGTGCGACGAGGAGCGGGCGGGCGCCCTTGGCCCGGGACATGCCCGCGTAGAGGACCGTGGCGAGGAAGGCCGGACCCCAGAAGGCCGCCTTGGCGAAAAGGCTGAGGACGGCATACGCGCCCGAGTCCTCGCCGGACAGCACGTGCCGCGCCACAGGGGTGTCGATGGTCGAGGCCACGAGGAGGGCCGAGGTCCCGGCCATGCCGGCGAGCACCCGCCTGACCTGGGTCGGCGCCGACGAGCTCAGCGCGGCGCGGACATGGGTGCGGACGAGAGCAAGGGCGCCGAAGGACACGAGCCACGACGCCAGGGCGGTGAGGGCCATGACACCCGAGACGCCCCACCCGAGCCAGGCGGCCACCGCACCACCCGTGGTGCGAGCGACCGACACCACGGCGTAGAGGGTTCCGAGGACCACGAAGCGCTCGCCGCCCTGGAGGGTGCCCTGGACGGCGGCGATGAGGCACGTCGGCACCATCGCCGCGGCAACGAGGAGTACGGGCGCGGGCCCGTCCAGGTGCAGCACCCGCACGATCACTGGGGTGAGGGCAGCGACGACGGCGGTGGCGACGAGGCCCACGACTGCGCCTGTCCGCAGCGCCGTCGCCTGTGCGCCCGGTCGGTGCAGCGCCACCCGCCACGCACTGACGAGCTGCGTCGACAGAGCCGCGACCCCTGCGATGATGACGAGGTTGAGCAGCGAGGCAACGGCCCCGAGCTCATCCGGCCCTAGTGCACGGTTGAGCACGAGGAAGAGCGCATAGGCGATCACGTTGGCGAAGAGCGTCCCGGCGCCGACCGCGCTGAGGCTACGCACGCTGCGTGGGGCTCGCGCGCCACTCATGGCGTTTCACCGGGTCTCAACGTGACGCGGCGACCGTGCGCGGGGCCGCCAGCCGACCGCACAGGCTCGGAACCGGACCCCACTGGGTCGTGGCGCGGACGTGGTCGGTGCGGCCACCATCGATGCTCGACCTGAACTGGAGCTGGGTGAGATCGCTGTACCAGTCACGGTTCCATTCGGCGAGGGGCACGTAGAGGTCGTACCTCGGATCCTCGTTCACCCGGATCCTCGTCTCGAAGAGCTCGGGGCGAGCGTGCGCAGTGATGCGAATCGTGCGATCCCTCGCGACCTCGAACCAGGGCGAGTAGAAACTCCCGTCCCGGTCCTCGACGACCAGCCGAGCCTGCGGGACGCCTTGATCGAACTCCACGGACACCTGTCGTGTCTCCACACCGAACTGCTGGAACAACCTCAGGAGCCCAGGTCGGTAGTTGATGAATGTCGGGGTGAGGTCGACGATCATGTCCCGGTGCTCGACCAGGTTCCATGGTTCGTACTGGTCGCCGGTATTGACGTACAACGCCGCGCAGTCGCCGGCGATGTGAAGGTCGTCAGCAGAACCGCGTCCGGGCAGACCGTCCGAACGTGACACCAAGTCAGACACCGGCGAGCCCGGGCCGCCGCTGACACGCTCCTGCAGCGAGAGGAAGGAGGTCAGCTCGTGCCCTCGATGAGTGTGTGCGGCAGCCAGAGCACCGGTGGCCATCTGAGCGGCGATGCTGAACACCGTCAGGGTGACCATGGCGGTGAGGAGTGCTGGTCGGACGAGCTGTGGACGCGGCACCGAGAGCGTCGTGACCTGCCATAGCCCGATGGTCCCGAGGATGACCAATGCGGGAACGAAGTCGCTGGTGTAGCGATGCGCAAGATACCCGTAACCAAGAACTCCGCCCCCCACCATCAGAGATCCGACCGCCGGCCAACGCAGGGCCGCCACCGTCGGAGTCGGCGACCGTTGCAGAAGAGCTGCGACAGAGCAGAGGGACAGCAGGACAAGCAGTGGCATGAACGCCGTGACGCTGCCCGTGCGATAGGTCTGGTCGAGGAATGCGCCGCCGTACGACCGCGCCGGCTCACTGGGGAGTGTGATGAACGGGAAGTAGTCCACGAACCGGATGCCGTCCGGCCGGAAATAGTTGACCAGGGTGGTCTCGAGGAACTGGGGTCCGGTGATTGTGCCTCCGTTGACCTCCAGAGCGGTTCGCCGGTGCTCGTTCACCTGCGTCCACACCTGCCGCTCGAGTGGAAAGAGGTACGGGTGTCCGAACTTCACCCAGTTGTATGTCACGGAGACGACAAGTGGCACAGCTCCAGCTGCGAAGACGGCCATGGGCGTCCGTACATCCCGTACGGGCCAACGACGGCGCCTGTCGTTCGTGGCCCCTGCGCCGCGACGCTGACGAAAGGTGAGCCATGCTGCCAGCGCGAGCACCGTGCCGCTCATCGCCCACCCGCCGGGAGTGCGCGTGAGCGATGTGGCCAGAGTGAAGCCGCCCAGCCACGCGATCGACGAGCGAGTGGGTTGAAGCGCGACACGGAGGAGCCAGTAACCTGCGCCGACGGTCAACGCGGACGCCCACAGGTACACCTCGTGGTAGACCCAGGGCAAAGAAGCGTCGAACGTGAGAACCGTGCCGCCCGTGACAGCACCGAGCAGGATCGCTGCGACCAGGCAGTCGGTGCGGCTGACGGCCTCGATCGGGCGCACGCACTCCCTCACAAGCCACACGAGCTTCGCGCTGACGACGGCAAGCACCCCCCAGGCCAGGGCCATGGATAGGACGGTGAGGCGTCCGTCGAACTCGTGAGTGATCAGTTGGACGGGAATGCGGAGGAGCGCAGGAAACGGCGGAAAGTACATGAAGGTCTCGCCATCGATGACGAAGCCCTCAATCCCCAGGATTCCGTTCGGGACCCTCATCTCTCCGTCGAGGAAGGCGCTGGCCTGGATGTCGAAGAAGTTGGACGCGAAGCGTGGGGCGACCGCTGTGCGGAGGACGTCGAGCCTGAAGTTCAGCAGCACGAGGAAGAACGGGACACCACCCAACAGGAGGCCAGCGACCGTCGCGAAAGCCTGGCGGCGTGCCGGGGCGGCCGTGGTCAAACGCGTTCCAGTTTGTAGAGGAACTGGTACCCGAACAACGTCGGACGGGCGCGCACTGCCACCCGGTCGACGGCAGACAGTGCCCGGGCGAGGCGGCCCCCCAGTGGACTGCCTCCACGCTCCAGGACATCGATGGGCGATCCGACCGTGCGTCGTTCCACGATCCGCAATCCGGCGTCGGAGATGAGCCGCTCGAAGCTGCGACGCGTGAAGAACCGGACATGTCCGCGGTCCAAGGGACCTCGCTGGTCGTAGTCGAAGGTCCCCGTGGCCGTTCGAAGTCTGGGGTACCAGTGGCCAAAGTTGGGCACGCTGACGAGGATCGACCCTCCGTCGGCGAGCCGAGACGTCATGTCGGCCATGAGGGCGTCGGGATCGATCACATGCTCGAGCACGTCGCCCGCGACGATGACGTCGAAGCCGGTGCCGGTCTCGGGTGGCAGACCCTGGTTCAGGTCAGCTTCGATGAAGCCGTCGACACGTTCCCCGATGCCGTCGTGTTTGACGAGATCGACGCCAACCACGTGATGACCCATCGACCGGACGAGACCTGCAAAATGCCCGTCGGAGCACCCCACGTCCAAGATCGACGAGGACGAGACGCCGGCCATCCAGTTCAGCAGCTGCCCATGCGACGAGTGCGGGCTGTGTTTGACCTCGTAGGCCTCGGTGTCGACGCCGACGCCCGAACGCCCAAACCCCACACGACGTGCCCGGTGTCGGACGACGTCGAGCGCGACGTCACGCGCATACGACACGCCGTTCACATAACAGATCTCATCGCCGTAGTACGTGGGGATGGGGATCTCCACGATGCGTTTCCCGGAGGTCATCATCCCGAGGATGATCTCCGTGTCGAAGTCGAAGTCATCGGAGTAGCCGGCGAAGGGAACGTCGCGCAGGGCATCGGTGCGGTATGCCCGGTAGCCGCTGTGCCATTCGGTGAGGGAAGCCCCCGTCATCGCGTTCTGGAACCGGGTCAGAACCCGGTTTCCCACGTACTTGTAGAGCGGCATGCCGCCTTCTCGCGCTGAGCCCGGTTCCATCATCCGCGAGCCCATGACCACATCGGCGTCACCGTTGATGAGAGGCGTGACCATCTCCTCCATCACCTCCGGCGCGTACTGACCGTCCCCGTGCAGCATGACGACGATGTCCAGCCCTTGCTCGATCGCCCAGCGGTAGCCGAACTTCTGGTTGCCTCCATACCGCAGATTGGCCACGTGCTTGACCACGGTGAGCGGCAACGTGGACCCGGACGCGTACTCGAGGCCGATCTCGTAGGTCTCGTCCGCGCTGGCATCGTCACAGACGAGGACGTGGTCGAGTCGCTCACGAAACGCGTCCGGGATGCGATCCAGGGTCTGTCGCAGCGTACTGGCCGCGTTGTAGGCCACAACGAGCACGCCGATCCTCATGGTCTCGATGCTGTCCGCGGTGTCGCGTCCTGCTGACGTCACTGTCACTGGCCTCTCATCAACCCCGAAGTTCCCTTGGCACGTGCAGCGCGGGGAATCCATGCAGCGTACTAGGTGGTAACGAGCGCGCAATGCGCTCTGGCATACTCCCCGCCATGATGCCCGCCACCGTCGTCGGCCTGGATGCGATGAACGCGCGACTGCCCGAGCTGCGCGAGCGGTACCGGTCCGCGCAGCCCTTCCCGCACATCGTCCTCGACGACGTGCTTGTCCCGGACGCCTTCGCCCGGGCCGCTGCGGAGTTCCCCTCCATCCGTGATCCGTTCTGGAAGGGGTATCTGCACGTCAACGAAACGAAGTACGCCAACACCCAGCCGGACACATGGGGCCCGACGTTGACCGCAGCGGCCAAGGAGTTCGTCTCCGACGAGTTCGTGGCGTTTCTGGAGTCCCTGACCGGGATCGACGACCTGCTGCCGGACTGGAGCATGGATGGTGGCGGACTGCACCAGACGCTCCGCGGCGGGCACCTCAACATCCACGCCGACTTCACGACCCACCACGTCAAGGAGAGCTGGAGCCGCCGGGTCAACATCCTCCTGTACCTGAATGAGTCGTGGGCCGAGGAGTGGGGCGGACAGCTCGAGCTCTGGGACAGGGAAATGACGGCCCCCCAGGCCAAAGTTCGGCCGGCCGGTAACCGGATGCTCATCTTCACGACGAGTGCCGACAGCTTTCACGGTCACCCGGACGCGCTGACGTGCCCGGAAGACGTCGCTCGTCGGTCGATGGCGCTCTATTACTTCACCGAGGGGTTGAGTCCGGTGCGGAAGGCCACGAACTACCGTGCCCGCCCACAGGAGTCGGTGACCCGACGGGTCGCGATCGCTGCAGATCGCGGTGTCCTGGCCCTCTATGACCGCGCCAAACGCCGACTCGGCGTCTCGGACGAGCACGTGAGCGCGGCGCTGGAGCGGGTCAACAGGTTTCGACGCAAGAAGTAGGGTTCACGGTGGTGGCCCAGCCTGATGTCAGGTCGGCCGGCCGTCGCAGGCTCGCGCCCCGGCAGAAATGATGACGGGCCCCGTCAGACCGTTCTCGCAGTCTCTGCGTGGCTCCGTCTGATCATGCTCGTCCACCTGCGCACCGGCTCGTCCACGAAGCGATGGAGGAGGAACACAAGAGCGCCGAGAGTGACGATCGTGACCAAGGTGCGCGAGAGGTTGCTCCACGACGTGGTGTGCCTGGAGATGAACCAGTAGACCGGCAGATGCCACACGTACAACGGCAGGGACACGGTTCCCAGGATGCGCAGGGGAGAGGCCGCGAAGATGCGCGCCGCCGGGCTCGATGTGGACTCATCGACGGACGCCGCCATGACGAACAGCGTCGCAGCGACCGCGATGACGATGCCTTGGACCTTGAAGTAGGCGCCGATGTCAAGCTGTGAGGTGCTGAGCACGACGCCGATGATGACCAACGTCGCAGCCCCAAGGACCGAGGCCGCTTCATGGCGCCACGCCTGCGCCCGGTCCCAAAGGAGCCCTGCGAGAATCCCGTAGAGCGCAGCATCGGCCCGTGTTGTCGTACGCAGCGAGGCGCTGTACCAACCCTCGACGTCATATGCGTGCCAGCGCCACCAGGTGACGGCAACGATCAGTCCGACGACTGCCGAGATCAGTGCCAGACGACGCTTGCCCCACAGGGCGATGGCGATGGCGAGAGCCAGGAAGACGTGCAACTCAACGCTGAGATACCACAGATGGCCGAGGTCCGAACGCGCTTCCATTGCATGCTCGCGGACGTACCAGTTCCATGTGTACGTCGCGATGGTCCTGGCCGAGTTCGTCGTGGACGCCTCACTGGCGGTGTCGGTGCTGTCGATGTCGGCGAGAACGACGACGGCGACCAGCACCAGATACACCTGTGCGCTGATACGAAGGAACCGTCGGAGCAGGACCAGGGCCGCACCCGAGGGGCCATCTCGACCGTGTGCCGACAGCAGGCTGCGGGTGACGAGGAACCCACTCAGGACCAAGAAGATGGAGACGCCGACACTGCCGCTTCGGAACCATCCGTCGAGCGGGGCGACGTTCTCCAGTCCATCGAAGGGATAAACCACCCACAGGTGGGACAGTACGACGAGAAGGAGGGCGAGGCCACGGAGTCCTTCCAGCGCAGGGATCCTCGCGTTGGTTTGGTGAGAGATCCCCGGCACGGTGGTCACCGTATCCCAGGGTCAACGTCGAGGCGATCAGTTGCCTTCGGGCTGGGAAGACTCCGGAACATGCCCGAGCGTGCCAGCCACAGGCGCGCGGGTTCCTCAACGTATCGCTGAGCCAGCACCGTCACCAGAGTGAGAAGGGTGAAGGCGAGCACGCTGCGGCTCTGCCAATCCCAGGTGCCGGTGTGCCTGGCCACCGTCTCGAAAATGATGAGGTGCCACACGTAGATGGCCAAGGAGGCGTTGCCCAGGTACTGAAGCCATCGATGAGCAAAGAGCCGCGTGACAAAGGAGTGTGCGTCCGCGTGGTAGAGACCACACACCAGGACCACGCTGATCAGCGTGAATACCACCCCCCAGTGCCGCAGGTACTGGAGGGGGTCAATCTCGCCCGAGAGGATGAGGAGGCCGAACAGTGAAACGGCAGCACCCAACGCAACTGAGTTCGCATGGGTTTTCCAACGGGCCAGATAGCCGATACCAAGCGCCGCAACCACGCCGAGAATGAGTCCGTCTGACCGCGTCGTCGTCATCAGTGACGCGGGGAACCAGCCGCCCTCGTCCAGAACTGAGTAGCGGTGAATGACGACTGCCACCGCGGCGATGCTCAGAAGGATCGCCAAGATGCGCCGGTGACCCGAAAAGAGCAGCAGCAGGATGGGCAGCAGCAAATAGCATTGCTGCTGCACGCTCAGGTACCACAGGTGGCCCAGATCGCTTCGGGCCTCGAAGACGTTGTCCAGGGCGTACTGGTTCCACGTGTAGGTCAGCACGTTGAGCAGCGAACGCGTCGTAGCCGAGTCCGAGAAGGGGTCGGTCGGGTCGAGGCGATGAATCGCGTAGACCGCAACGCACGCGGGCACAAGCTGCACTCCGATCCTCACGATGCGCCGGAGATAGAACCGCAAGGGATCCAGAGCGCCGCGTGCATGCTCCCTGAGGAGAGTCAGAGTGACGATGAACCCGCCGACCACGAAGAAGATCACGACCGAACCACCCTGGAAGACCCCACGAATCACAGGGATGCGATCGATCTGGTCTCTGGGCCAGAGGATCCATGCGTGGTTCAAGACGACGAGGATGATGGTCGCACCACGCAGACCGTCAAGGGCAGCGACTCGTGAGCTGGCTGCACGTGGTCGGTCCATGGCTAGCACCGTAGCCGCTGCGCAGGCCCCGCATCTGGCTCGATCATCGGGCCCCCGAGAGCTGGTAGGTTCTCCGGCACGGGAAGCCAGGGGCGACGATGCATGGCCCGCCGGCCGATGGGCGGAAGACGATGGGGGTGCCCGGCAGATTGTCAGCATCCGTCCATTCGCCTGCTTGGCGTACAGCGCTACCGGCCGTGTGGTCGATCGCGCTTGCCGTCGTCATTCTCGGCCCGGCCCTCAGCCCGGGTGTGGTGCTGGCGTACGACATGGTGTGGTCGCCGGACTCACGCTTGACGCCATTTGCCACGGGCGTCGGGACGCCCGCGCCCCGGGCGGTGCCGAGTGATGCTGTCGCATGGCTCGTCGGATTGGTGCTCACACCGGCCCTGTCACAGAAGGCGATCCTGGTCGCGGTGCTGGTCGGCGCGTCCCTGGGGATGGTGGCGTTGTTGCGTCACGTGGTATCGGGTGCCGGGCTGACTGCATGGGGTGTGACCGCGCTGGTCAGCATCTGGAACCCCTTTGTCGCGGAACGGCTCGCCGTAGGTCAGTGGACGGTCCTGATCGGATATGCGGTTCTCCCGTGGGGGCTTCGGTCGGCGCATCGCTCGGTTCAGGGGCAGGGGAGCCGCCGCGCCCTCGTGCTGATCCTCGGCAGCGCCGGCCTCGGGGGAGTCAACTCCGTGCTGATCGTGGCCACCGGGGTCTGTGCAGTGCTTCTCGCAGCGATGGTCTCGGATCCACGCCGGTCGGTCGTGTCGCTGGGAGTGGCGTGTCTGACCGTCGTGGGGGTGTCCGCGGTCTGGGCCCTCCCAGCACTCCAGGCGGCTGTGGGCGTGGGGCGCGCCGGGGTGTCGGCGTTCGTGCCCATCGCTGACACACCCCTCGGGGTCTGGGGATCGCTCGTCAGTGGAGGTGGGTTCTGGAACTCCGCGTCTCACCCGATCCAGCGTGAGGTCACGCTGATCGCGGTGACCGCTGGGCTCGTGTCCCTGGTGTCGTTCGTGTTCTTCGTGGTGGCGTTGCGCCGAGGCCGTGCCCTCCTGCTCATGGCCCCGGTCGTCGTGGGTGCCGCCGTGGTGGCCCTGAGCGTGTTGCCCTCGACGTACGGCATCTGGGCGTGGCTGGTGACCGAGGTGCCCGGCGGAGGCGCACTCCGTGACAGCCACAAGTTCGTCGCCGTGTGGGTCGTGGCGACCTCGGTGGGCCTGGGAGCACTGATCGACTCCGTGAGGCGAAGGGCCGAGTCCGGGTTGACAGGGGTGGTCGCGGTCGTGGTGATTGGACTCGTGGTCCTGACATCGTCCCACATGATCTGGGGCTTGGGGGGTCGTCTGGATGCCGTCCCGGTACCCCAGGCGTACCGACAAGCGGCTGCCGAAATCTCATCGCTTCCGAGTGGTGAGGTCGGCCTGCTTCCGTGGAACCAGTACCGACGTTACGAGTGGAACGGCGCCGGGGTCTCCCTCACCCTGGCCCCCCGCATCGTCGGGCAGCGAGTGCTGTTCGACGATTCCCTTCCTCTGCGATCGGGTGTGGTCGCGGGGGAGGACCGTCGCGCGTCCACGGTCTCGGACCTGATCGGCGCGGGAGTGGCCCCCGTGGACGCGATGAGATCGGTCGGCGTGAGGTACGTGGCTGCCGAGCTCGGTACGGGCCTGCCCGTGGACGAGGCAGCCGTGCGTTCGGCCGGGCGCGTCGTCGTGGACCGCGAACAGCTCCTCGTCGTCGAGCTGGATGAACACGTCACTGACATCGGCACCCCCGTCTGGCACGTCATCGGCTGGGGCATCACCGTGCTGACGACGATCATGCTGGGCGTTGTCGGCGCGGCGACTCGGAGGTCCAGAAGGTTACTGACGAGTCTGCTACGCTCGCGCCCATGACCTCACCCGTTTCCGCCATCGCTGCCACGATCGGGGGCGCTCTCCTGGCGCTCGTCGCCGTGATCGGTGGCGTCTCCGCGGTGTCTCCGACCGCGAACTCGCCGGCCAAGAGCGAGCAGGTTGTCCTGTACGACGCCCCCTGAGCGGGTCGTTTCGTCGCGTTCTGAGACCGGTGCCCGTGGGCGCCGGTCTCCCGTCTTTCTCAGTGGTTGGTGTGCCCGCTCGCGAGCATGAGGGCCTCTTCCCACCGGTCCACGGTTTCGTCCCAATGGAACTGTGTGACCCACGCCGCCACCTCGTCGCTCATTCGACGACGTTGCTCGTCGTCGACGAGAACTGTCCGGACTGCGGAGGTAAAGTTCTCGATCCCGGGCTGGACGAGCAATCCCGTTCGGCCGTGAACGATCGAGTTCGTCGGTCCGCCTGCCTCACGGAACGCGACGGACGGCGTGCCGTGCACTCCGGCCTCTACGACCACGAGGCCCCAGCCCTCTTTGAGGCTGGGCAGGGCGTGCACCCAGGCGCGCGCAAGGAGGTGGTGCTTCTCGAGCTCGGACACGTGGCCGTGGAAGGTGACGGCGCCGTCCAGGCCGAGCTGTTGGGCACGAGCTGTCAGATGGTGCTCCCACCATCCCGATCCGACGACGTCAACCGTCAGGTCCGGCATCTCGGTGAGGAGGTTCGCCGCAGCTTCGAGGGCGAGCTCGACCCGCTTGTGGGGAACGAGACGACCCAGGACGATGATGGACGGGTTCGCCGAACGCTGGGTCCCGTCGAGCGGCGTCGTGTCGGTCCCGTTGTGGATGACCTGGATGCGCAACGCATCGACCCCCAGTCCGCTCAGCTCCACGCGCGTGGAGTCACTGACGGCGACGTAGGGGGTGTTCCGGTACACCTGCGGTGCGACACGTGACTCCAGCCACCAGCCGAGCCTGGACATGCGCGGCCCGAAGACCACCGGCCATTGTTCCCTGTGCACGTGGTGGACCAGGTTGACCACGCCCCGCCGTCGGATGAGCGGTGTGAGGTACGGGACGCCGTTCTGGACGTCGATGACCACGTCGGCCTCGTGACGCCCCATCAAGTGCTGTCCCAAGGCCAAGGGATAGATGCCGAGTCGTCCTCCGCGGCGGATGTAGCGGACGCCGTTCACGACCTCGTCCTTCAGCGCCCCGGGGTACTTCGCCGTGCGGATGGTCACGCGGTGTCCTCGTGCAGACAGTCCCTCGGCGACGGTCACGAGGTACTTCTCCGCGCCACCCGCCTCCGGGTGTCCCATGTCGCGCCAGTTGAGCATGAGGACCTTGAGGCCCATCGGCGAACACCTTCCATCAGGGATCCGGTCGCGTGCGCCGGGCACAGGGCCGGATGGTTAGATTCCGGACATGCGATCCGCGCCGCCCAGGAGATACCGCACAGTAGCAAGGTCGGCGAGGCTCTTCCGTTCCTTCCTCGTGGAGCAGACCGAACCGGAGCGCTTCTACACGGATGTCGCGGATGACACCGTTGCGCTCATCGGTCGACACGAGAGCTTGGTCGGTCGCACCGTCCTGGACGTCGGCGCGGGTCAGGAGCAGTTCGGACGTCGCTTCCAGGATGCGGGAGCGCGCTACGTCGCGGTTGACCTGCATCGGGACTCCTTGGAGCAAGGACCTGGTCGCGCTGCCGTGGTGGGCCGGGGGGAGCAGCTGCCCGTCGCTGACGCCAGCGTCGACGTCGTCATGTCCAACAACGTCATGGAGCACGTGACCCACCCAGGTGCAGTGGCAGACGAGATGGTGCGCGTCGTCCGACCCGGAGGCCTTCTCTTCATCTCCTACACCGCATGGGCCTCGCCATGGGGAGGTCACGAGACCTCGCCGTGGCACCTCCTCGGTGGCGACTACGCCCGACGACGCTACGAGCGCACTCACGGACACCCGCCGAAGAACGTGTACGGAGAGTCGATGTTTCCGGCCACCGTGGCGGGTGGACTCGCCTGGGCGCGCAGGCAGGAGGGCGCCACGCTCCTCGAGGCCGCGCCGCGCTACCACCCGGACTGGGCTGACAGCGTGCTGCACCTCCCGCTGCTGCGCGAGGTTCTGTCCTGGAACCTCATGATGGTGCTGCGCCGAACGTGAGGTCCCTCCGCCGGCTCGACGGCGTCGTCTGGGCAGGGCTGTTCGTCGTCTGGACCGTGGCCTGGTCGGTGCCCCTCGGTCGAATCTCCGCCGACACCAAGAACGACCTCTATGTCGACCCGTGGGGCTTCATGGCTCGCTCCTTGCATGCCTGGGACCCTCAGGTGACGTGGGGCGGCATCCAGAACCAGGCCTACGGCTACCTCTTCCCGATGGGGCCGTTCTTCGGGATCGGCTCCGAGCTCCTGCCGATGTGGGTGGTGCAGCGCCTGTGGTGGATGACGCTCCTCACCGCCGGCTTCGTCGCCATGCTGGGCCTGCTGGGCGCACTGCAGATCGGGACACGTCGCACCCGTGTCATCGCCGCGCTGGCCTACGTACTGGCACCACGCGTCGTGAGCACCCTCGGCGCGCTCTCGTCAGAAGCCCATCCCCAGCTGCTCGCGCCTGCCGTCCTGTGGCCCCTCGTCCTCGTCGACCGCGGCGTGATGGGCGCCCGTCGCGGTGCCGCGTTGAGCGGTGTGGCCATCCTGTGGTGCGGGGGAGTGAACGCCACCGCGACCGCGTTCGCCGTGCTCCCGGCGGCGATCTGGCTGCTCACGCGCACTGCGTGGTGGCGACGTGCCCTGACGTGGTGGTGGGGTGTGGCCGTCGTGGCGGCGACGTCCTGGTGGCTCGTCCCACTGCTGGTGATGGGCCGATACTCGCCGCCCTTCCTCGACTGGATCGAGAACTCAAGCGCGGTCTCCGCCCGGGTCGGCGCTCTCGACGTCCTGCGAGGGACCACCCACTGGCTCGCCCACGTGGCCACCCAGGGGGGTGCCTGGTGGCCGGCCGGCTACCAGCTCGTGAGCTCGCGTGCCCTCATCGTCGCCACGGCGGCCGTCATGGCCGCAGGGCTGGCCGGTCTCGCCGTCCGCTCGATGCCCCACCGCGCCTTCGTCCTCAGCTGCCTGGTCGTCGGGGTCCTCGCGATCTCGCTGCCCCATGACGGTCCCCTGGCGTCACCCCTGGTCTCCCAGGCACAGGCGGCCCTCGACGGGGCGCTGGCCCCGCTGCGCAACGTGCACAAGGCAGACCTCCTCGTGCGGCTGCCGCTGGCCCTAGGGCTGTCACACCTGCTCGGCGCCGTGGCAGCGTGGCGTCCGACACGCGCCTGGGCGCGCCCGGCCGTGCTGGGGAGCGCCGCGCTGGTCGTCATCGCGGCTGCGACCCCTGCCTTCAGCGGGGCCATCGTGGCGCGGGGCAACGTCGGGTCCATCCCCGACTACTGGCGAGACGTCGGTGCGTGGCTCGACACGTCCGGAGACGGCCGGGCGCTTATCGTGCCCGCAGCGAACTTCGCCGAGTACACGTGGGGCCGACCTCTCGACGAACCGCTCCGGCCGCTGACGTCGTCCCCGTATGCCGTCCGCGACGGAGTGCCCCTCGCCCCCGCGGGGACGATCCGTCTGCTCGACGAGGTCGAACGGCGCCTCCAGACGGGTCGCGCGCTGGGAGGTGCCACCGAGGTTCTTCGCGACGCAGGTGTCCGCTACCTCCTCGTGCGCAACGACCTGAGCATCGATGACAGTGGACAGCCACCGGTGGCGTTCGCGAGATCGGCCATCCAGCAGAGCCCGGACACCCGGTTCGTCAGGGGCTTCGGCCCTTCCCAGCTCAACCTCGTGGGGGATCGCGTCTTCCAGCTCGAGGTCTTCGAGCTCCAGGGGGAGGTCGCACCCGAGCTCGCGCTCTGGCCGATGGCGAGCGTGCTGGGGTCGACCGGGGCGACGGAGGACCTCGCGCGCCTGGCGGAGGCAGGGCTCCAGGGCCCGGTCGTCTTCGACGGTGACCGCGTGCCTTCGGTGCGACCGAGCAGGGAGGTCGGCACCGACGGCTTCCGGGCGCGCACCCGGTGGTTCGGCGCGCCTCGCGGTCAGGACGTGTCCCCGACCCTGTCGGACGACGAGCTGGACGGCGCGCCGGACTATCTCCCCTGGTCGGAGACAGGTCGACGCTCGCTCGTTTCCTACGAGGGGATCAGCGACGTCACCGCCTCAAGCTCGATCGCCACGGAGTTCGGCTTCGCAGGACTGCAGCCCGCCCACCGCCCGTTCGCCGCCCTCGACGGCGATGAGCGCACGGCATGGGTCACGCTGGGTGACCCGCGACCTCGGTTGACGCTCTCGCTCCCCGAGTCCGCCGACGTTCGTGAAGTCTCGATCCAGCCGTACGCCGATCGGGTGCGCTTCGGCGACGGACTCGGTACGGCCACCCGGGTCCGCGTGACGACGGACTCAGGAGAGGTGCGAGCCACCCTCGCGCCGACGTCGCCGACAAGGGTCGCCCTGCCGCCGGGTCGGGCCACATCGCTCGTGGTCGAGATCCTCGACACCACCCGCGGGGCACCGGGGGACAGCGCGACCGGGCTCGCGGAGGTGCGCATCCCGGGCGTTACCCCGGTCGAGGTGGTGAGCACCCCCGCCACCGACGAGCAGGCGACGGCCTTGGTTCTGGGAGCCGGACTCTCCGGCAAGGACGGGTGCGCTGCACCGACACGCGAGACGGCCCGAGTGACCTGCTTCGCCGGCCAGCTCGTCGACCCCGAGTCGACCGGAGACCTGGTGCGGGACGTGTCCGCGATGGTGGTGGGACCGGCGACCGCAGCAGGGACGCTGGCGATCGACCCGCTCCGGCCGCCCGAGCGACTCCTCGACGTCCCCGGGGTCACCGTGGGTGCGAGCAGCCTGCGCGGCTACGCCCCGGCTTCGTTGCCGGTGGCCGTGGTGGACGGCAATCCGCTGACCGCCTGGAGTCCTTCCGGTGACGACGAGTCACCCTCGCTCACCCTCGAGCTGGAGACCGCGACGACCTTCGCCGACATCCGGCTGCAGACCCGGCGCGAGTGGGCCGAGAAGGAGTCGCCCGCCGTCCTCGTCGCCGTCGACGGCGTCGAGGTGACGACGAGGCGGCTCCAACCCGGAGGGGTGCTGTCGATCCCGCCGACCACCGGTCGAACGCTGACGCTGACGTTCACCCACATCCCCGGTCCCCGGAAGCCGGGCCTCGGGGCGCTCGAGCTCGAGGAGCTGGAGCTGGTCGGTCAGCCGTTCGCACCGGCACCGCCCCGGCTCGAGGCACCCTGCGGTGAGGGTCCGCGGCTCACGGTCGACGGGGTGTCCGTCCCGACCTCGGCAACGGCGAGCAGGGACGCGCTGTTCGGGCTGTCCGACATCACCTGGCGGGCCTGCGGGTCGGTCGAGGTGAGCGCCTCACCCCGTCACCGCGTCGTGCTCGAGCCGTGGCAGGGCATGGGCGCGCGATCGGTCGTCCTCACCCACGAGAGCTCCCGGACCGACGCGTCGTCGCCCGTCGCCGTGGAGATACGGCGTCTCGGCGCCACCGAGATCCGCGGCCGCGTGGACGAGGGTGCGGAGCGGCTGCTCGTCATGACCGAGAACGCCAACCCCGGGTGGGAGGCCACGCTCGCTGGCCGCTCCCTCGAGCCACAGACGCTGGACGCCCGCCGCCAGGGCTTCGTCGTGCCAGCGGGGGCTGCGGGTGAGCTGGTCATCCGGTTCGCTCCTGACGGGCCCTACCGCACGGGGCTTCTCGCAGGGGCGCTCGCCGCGCTGCTCCTCCTCGGCTCCGCCCTAGCCCCGGACCGGAGCGGAGCAAGGGTGTCCCGCCGCGCCTCAGCCTTGGGGCGACCTGCAATCGTGGCCCTCGGCCTGGCCGGCGCAGGTCTGCTCGTGGCCGGCCCGACGGGGGCCGCGATCGCCCTGCTCGCCGTGGTCCTGGTCAGGCGACTCGCCGCGCCACGGTGGTTCTGGCCCGCCGGTGTCCTGGCGCTGGGGGTCGCCGCCGCTGTGACGCAGGCGGTCCTCGCTCCCGGGGCCCCGGGAGCGTCAGCGGTTGAGGGGAGCGTCCGAGTGCTCGTGCTCGCGGCCATCACTCTGGCGGTGGCGGCGTCGAGCCAGGAACCTCCCCGCCAGCCGCGATGACGGGACCTCGACCCAGCGATGGGTGGCCGCCGCCAACCCCAGACTGACCGGCACCCCCAGTGTCAGGAGGGGCAGGAGGGCACCGGTGAACTCACGCACTCCCGACACGGCGTACAGGCCGATGAACACGGGGACGTGCCAAAGGAAGAGGCCGTAGCTGATGACACCCAAGTAGCGCACGGTGTGGTGCGAGAGCGCGGCTCGGTAGCCGGAGGCCCCGCCGTGGGTGAGGGGGAGGAGCAGCCCGAGGGCCACGACTCCCGACAGGGCGGTGCGGACGACGACGTCCGTCGCTGTTCCTGGGGAGAGGTCGAGCCCCCCGGCGATGGGTGTGGTGGCCAGGAGGTAGGCGCCAGCCGCCACGGCGAGACACGCCACCACGTCACCGCCCCAGCGGGTGAGCACCTGGGTGACACGGTGTTCCGGGGCGAGGAGGGTCTCCGCGCAGATCATCCCGATGAGGAAGTGCGGTGCCCGCGAGTGCAGCCACCGGTCGTAGAAGATGTCCTGGCCCACCACCGCGTCACCGCCGATGCCCGAGGTCGCGGTCAGGGCCGCCGCCATGACGCACAGGACCGGCAGGGGAGCGTTGGGGTGCCGGCGTCGCAGCAGTCGTAGCGCGAGCACAGCCAGGGGCAGGGCGACGTAGAAGGCGATCTCCGTCGCGATGCTCCACGACTGCCCGAATGCGCCGATCCACGCGTCGGGCCAGTAGATCTGCAGGGCGAACGCGTGGATCACGACGTCACGCAGCGGTGGCGTCGCGCCCGCCGCCACTACGGCAAGCACCATCCAATACGCCGGCAGGATCCGTGCGGCCCGCTTCACCGCGTAGCCGAACCCGTCGAGCCGGCCCTGGACGTCGGCGGCGACGAGCCCGCGGTGCAGCAGGAAGCCGGAGAGGGCGAAGAAGATCGCCACGCCGAAGTCGCCACGCGACCACAGGCGCCCGACGAGCCCGCCGGTCGCGCCGAAGCCGGTGAGGAAGGCGGCGTGGGTGAGGACGACGAGGCCGGCGGCGAGGGCTCGCAGACCGTCGAGCGCCGGGATCACCGTGACCACCAGGTCCCGGTGTGACTCCGTCGCCGCCATGGCCGAATCGTAGGCGAGCGGGCTCGCTCACATATCCTTCGAATCGCGCTTACCGGCTGGTAGGGTTCGGCGACCGCCCCACTTGAGACAAAGGTGTCCCGCAGATGCGCAGAATTATCGGCCTGGTGCTGATGGGCCTTGCCGGCTTCCTCATCACCACCGCCCTGCTCGCCCTGTTCTACATCCCGGGAGCGGTCAAGAAGACCCCGCTGGACACCGACTCCTACACCCGGCTCGCGGGCAACGCCACCGCGCTGCCCAGCGGTGACGGTGCTCCGGTCAAGGCGCTGAGCCACACGGTGGCCGACGGGCAGAAGTCCGATGGCGACGTCGTCGTCTTCGACACGTTCACCTGCCTCATCAAAGACCCCAACGGTGACGCGCCGGACTGCGTGGACGACACCGACCCGGACAAGCGACTCGTCACGGCGACGACCGACCGGTTCGCCACCGACCGCCGAACCGGCCTCTCCGTCAACGACGAGAAGTACATCGGCGACGCCCAGCCGCACGAGGGTCTCGTCAACAAGTTCCCCTTCGACGTCGAGAAGAAGACCTACCCCTACTGGGACGGCATCCTCGACCGCGCGGTCGACGCGACCTTCGAGGGCGAGGAGAAGGTCAACGGTTGGGACACCTACAAGTTCGTCATCGACGTCGCGGACGAACCCGCCGAGATCGTCCGTGGCGTCCAGGGCACCTACTCCGACCTCAAGACGATGTTCGTCGACCCCCGCACGGGCTCGATCCTCAAGCAGACCGAGCAGCAGAAGCGCGTCCTCGAGAACGGCACCACGGTGCTCGACCTCGACTTCGGCTTCACCGACGAGACCGTGAAGGGCAACGTCGACAGTGCCAAGGACAGCAACTCCCGGCTGAGCCTCATCGGCAACCTTCCGCTCATCACAGGTCTGCTAGGCCTCCTCGCCCTGGCCGTCGGGTTCTTCCTCTGGCACGGCGCCCGCCGGACCAACGGTGACGACGACTACGCCTACCCGGCCCGTCGTGGACCCGAGGGTGGCGCCGGCGCCTCGGACGAGACGAGGACGATCGACGTCTTCGGTGACGAGAGCAACGACTCCACCCGCACCCGCTCCGACGTCCACGGACGCTGACGTCGACCGGACCGCAGCACCGGCCGGCCCCGCCACCTCGAGGTGGCGGGGCCGGCCTGTTCCTGCGGCAGGACGTCAGCCCCGGCGGCAGACGAAGATCGCCGTGCCGGGGATGAGAGCCCCCCGCGTGGGTGACCACCCGCCCCACGTCTCGGTGTTGTCCTCCGGCCACTCGGGCTCGACGACGTCCTCGAGGACCAGCCCCGCCGCGACCACCTCGCGCACCCGGTCGCCCATCGTCCGGTGGTGCTCGACGTACGTCGCCCGCCCGTCCGCGTCGGCCTCGACGTAGGGCGTGCGGTCGAAGTAGCTGAGCCGCGCGGTGAGCCCGGCCTCGGTCGGGTCGTCGGGAAAGGCCCACCGCACCGGATGGGTCGTCGAGAAGACGAACCGGCCGCCCGGGCGGAGCACGCGGGCCGCCTCTCGCATGACAGCAGCACTGTCGGCGACGAACGGCACCACCCCGTATGCCGTGAAGACGGTGTCGAAGCTCGCGTCGCCGAAGGGCAGGGCGAGGGCGTCGCACTGCAGCAGCGGGGGAGCGGTGCCGGTGCGTTCGCTCACCGCCCGGCCGACGGCGAGCATGCCCAGCGACAGGTCGGTGGCCACCACCGAGGCGCCGACGTGGCGCTGGAGCCACCGGGCGCACTGGCCGGCGCCGGCGCCGATCTCGAGGATGCGCTGGCCGCGTGTGGCCCGCAGGAGGTCGAGCATCTCCTCGGTCCACCCCTCGGGTCCCCAGACGAACTCGTCGTCGCCGAGGAACGCCCCGTGCTCGGTGTAGTACTCGGCGGCCTCCCCGTCCCACCAGGCACGGTTCGCCGCCTGGGTCTCGTCCGTGTCGGCGGTGCGGCGTCCGGCGGCGTCACCCACCGGCATACCCGCTTTGACCGCTCACAGGCGACGTCGGTAGGGTGACCGAGCACTCGTGTGCTCTGACGCGTGCCCGCAAGGGCCGACGAGCAGGCCGAGGGCACCCAGTTCCATCCCATCTCATCCATCTGTCCACATCGGAGTTCCTACTACATGACTGCCAGCACGGTCGCCAAGACCGCCCCTCAGATCGCCATCAACGACATCGGCTCTGAGGAAGAACTTCTCGCCGCCATCGACGCGACGATCAAGCACTTCAACGATGGCGACATCGTCGAGGGCATCATCGTCAAGGTCGACCGCGACGAGGTGCTGCTCGACATCGGCTACAAGACCGAGGGCGTCATCCCCTCGCGCGAGCTGTCCATCAAGCACGACATCGACCCCAACGAGGTCGTCAAGGTCGGCGACGAGGTCGAAGCCCTCGTTCTCCAGAAGGAGGACAAGGAAGGCCGCCTCATCCTGTCCAAGAAGCGGGCTCAGTACGAGCGCGCCTGGGGCACGATCGAGAAGGTCAAGGAGGAGGACGGCGTCGTCACCGGCACCGTCATCGAGGTCGTCAAGGGTGGGCTCATCCTCGACATCGGCCTGCGTGGCTTCCTCCCCGCCTCCCTCGTCGAGATGCGTCGTGTCCGCGACCTCCAGCCGTACGTCGGCAAGGAGATCGAGGCCAAGATCATCGAGCTCGACAAGAACCGCAACAACGTGGTCCTGTCTCGTCGCGCGTGGCTCGAGCAGACCCAGAGCGAGGTCCGCACGACCTTCCTCAAGGAGCTCCAGAAGGGCCAGGTCCGTTCGGGCGTCGTGTCCTCCATCGTCAACTTCGGTGCGTTCGTGGACCTCGGCGGCGTCGACGGTCTCGTCCACGTCTCCGAGCTGTCCTGGAAGCACATCGACCACCCGTCCGAGGTCGTCGAGGTCGGTGACGAGGTCACCGTCGAGGTGCTCGACGTCGACATGGACCGCGAGCGTGTCTCCCTGTCGCTGAAGGCGACGCAGGAGGACCCGTGGCAGCACTTCGCCCGCACGCACGCCATCGGCCAGGTCGTGCCCGGGAAGGTCACCAAGCTCGTCCCGTTCGGTGCGTTCGTGCGCGTCGAGGACGGCATCGAGGGCCTCGTCCACATCTCCGAGCTGGCCGAGCGCCACGTGGAGCTGCCGGAGCAGGTCGTCACCGTCGGCGCCGACATCTTCGTCAAGGTCATCGACATCGACCTCGAGCGTCGTCGCATCTCGCTCTCCCTCAAGCAGGCCAACGAGGACGGCGCCGGGCTCACCGAGTTCGACCCGACCCTCTACGGCATGGCCGCGGAGTACGACGAGGCGGGCAACTACAAGTACCCCGAGGGCTTCGACTCCGAGACCAACGAGTGGCTCGAGGGCTACGAGAAGCAGCGTGAGGTCTGGGAGAAGCAGTACGCCGAGGCCCACGCCCGCTGGGAGTCGCACCGCACCCAGGTCGAGGAGGCCGCCAAGGCCGACGCCGAGGCTGCCGCCGGTGGCGACAACGCCACGTCCTACAGCAGCGACTCGGCCTCCGCGTCGTCGTCGTCCTCCTCGGACGACGAGGGCTCGGACTCGCGTCCGGCCGCTCCGCCGGCCAACGAGGGCACCCTCGCCTCCGACGAGGCCCTCGCCGCACTGCGCGAGAAGCTCACCGGAAACTGAGTCGACCGGCATACCTCGCGTATGCCGTGACGCACGACCGAAGGTCCGGTTCCCCCTCGCGGGGGAGCCGGGCCTTCGGCCTGTCCGGCGGCGAGCGAGGGACGTTCGCGGCCACACTCAACCCATTGGCGCGCGGACTCGTAGGGATGGGTGTCAGGCGGGACGCGCCGGAACGGACGAGGGGGGCGATGTGCAGACATCGAAGGGGGCGGATGCCGAGTTCACGGCCTTCGTCGAAGGGGCGCAACCGAGGTTGTCCCGCGTGGCGGTGCTGCTCACCGGCAACCGTGCCGTGGCGGAGGACCTGCTGCAGGAGGCCTTCATCAGGACCTACCTCAACTGGGGGAGGGTGCGGCCCGAGGGTGCGTACTCCTACGCACGCCGGATCCTCGTCAACCTCAACACCGACCGGTGGCGCCGCCGGCACCTGGAACCCGTCGTCGGGGACATCGGTGAGCTGCACGTCAGCGGCTCCGCGTCCCGCGCCTACGCCAGCGTCGACCACCGCGACGACATCGTGCACGAGCTCGCGGGCCTGAGCCAGCGCGAACGCACGATCGTCGTCCTGCGCTACTACTTCGACCTCAGCGAACGCCAGGTCGCCGAAGAGCTCGAGATCTCCGTCGGAACAGTGAAGTCCACGTGCTCCCGAGCGCTCGCGCGCCTCGGAACGCAGCGCGTCGAGGAAGGAAGGTTGTCATGAGCCCGATCAGTGAGGACGAGCTGCGCGTTAGGCTCGAGGACGTGCAGCCTTCGCCGGCGCGTCACGGGTTCGCGGAGCAGGTCGTCCAGCAAGCACGCCGGCGGCGCCGTCGGCAGCGTTGGGTGATGGGGGCGGCTGCCGCCGCCGCTGTCGCGGTCATCGGCGCCGGCACCCTGGCGATCGGGGACCAGATCGGGCGCGACGAGGCCCTCCCGGCGTCACCGACGCCCACGTCCGCGCCCGTCGAGACGGCCCCGGTCGAGACGACCCCCACCGTCACCTCGACGGGCACGCCGACGCCGACCCCCACGGCCACGGCGACCGCATCGGCGGCGCGCCCGACGGCTTCCGCCACGTCAGCACCCTCGTCCACACCCACCCGGCCCGCACCCCTCGAGCCCACACCCACTCCGGTCCCGGTGCTTCCGCCGCCGCCCAGCCCGCCCGCCATCGAACCGGCGTGGGAGGCTCTCCACCCGGTCACGCTGCTCCACGCCGGGTCATGGACCGTCACGAACACCTTCGCGGGACCGTGCGGCAGAGACGTCTTCGGCATCGCGGGCCTGCGTGACGCCTACCGCTACGACGCGCGGCGAATTGAGGGCGGCGAGGGCCGGGCCGACGGTGAGGCGTACGTGCTGTTCGCCGCCGAGGATGGTGCAGCCGCCTTCATGGACGACCTGCAGGCCCAGGGCCGCGCCTGCTCGTTCACCACGGACGGCGCCACCGGCGGAGTGGTCGAGCAGCTGAGCGGGCCGTGGAGCGACGGGCTCGCCCTGAGCCACATCTCGGGCCAGCCGAACGTGACGGGCGGGTCCGTCGTCCTCGCGGTCCGGTCGGGCCGCGCCGTCACATTGTCGAGCGCGTCCGGTTCGTTCACTCGCACCGACCATGTCGACCCAGCACTCATCCGGGCTGCTCGACCCTCGGTCGAGCACGTGTACCCCCAGCTGTGCGGCTTCACCGACGAGGGCTGCTGACGCGGCCCGACGACGCGTGCCATGGAGCCACCTCGTGCGAGAGTGGCTCCATGGCACGCACGGTTGCGACGAACTCCGAGGTGGACCTCGACGGGCTGCTCGACTTCGTCCGACCACGGCACCACCTGGTCCTCATCACCACGAGGCGCGACGGCACCCCGCAGGCCTCGCCCGTGACCGGTGGCGTCGACCAGGAGGGTCGCATCGTCGTCTCCACCTACCCCGAGCGCGCCAAGACGGCCAACGCCCGGCGGAACCCGAGGGTGAGCGTCCTCGTCCTCTCCGACGACTTCGACGGGGCCTGGGTGCAGGTCGACGGCGAGTGCGAGGTTGTCGACATGCCCGAGGCCGCGGAGGCGCTCGTCGACTACTACCGGTGCATCTCAGGGGAGCACCCCGACTGGGACGAGTACCGGCAGGCCATGCGTGAGCAGGACAAGTCGCTGCTCCGCATCACCCCGACCCGCTGGGGACCGGTGGCCACCGGAGGCTTCCCGGCCCGCTTGGCGGACTGACCGGAGGGCGACCGCCTAGGTTGGGCGCATGCTGCGTGTGGGTCTCACCGGGGGAATCGGGTCAGGCAAGTCGACCGTCGCCGCCTGCCTGGCCGACCTCGGTGCGGTCGTCTTCGACGCGGACGCGGTTGCCCGTGAGGTCGTCGAACCGGGTATGCCGGCGCTCGCCGAGATCCGCACCCGGTTCGGCGACTCGGTGTTCGGCGCTGACGGCGCCCTGGACCGACCGGCGCTCGGACGGGTCGTCTTCGGGGACCCGGGCGCGCTGGCCGACCTCGAGGGCATCACCCACCCCGCCATCTGGCGCCTGACGGCCGAGCGCATGACCTCGGTGTCCGACGACGCGGTGCTCGTGCACGACATGCCGCTCATCGTCGAGAAGGCCATGGGGGACCAGTACCACCTGGTCGTCGTCGTCGGCGCCGACGAGGGCGTGCGCCTCGACCGGCTCGTGCGCGAGCGGGGCATGGACCGCGCTGACGCGCAGGTGCGGATCGACGCCCAGGCCGGTGACGCCGCCCGGCGCGCCGCCGCTGACGTGTGGCTCGACAACGACGGAACTCGCGAGCAGCTCGAGGCCGAGGTCCGGCGGCTCTGGGCCGAGCGGCTCGAGCCCTTCAACGAGAACCTGCGGCACGGCATACGCGCAGCCCGTCCGGAGCACCTCACCCTCAGCGAACCGCAGGAGGAGTGGCCCGCGGAGGCCGCTCGGCTCGGGGCCAGGATCCGCCGGGCGCTGGGGGAGCGCGCGGTCTCGGTCGAGCACATCGGCTCGACGTCGGTGCCGGGGCTCGTCGCCAAGGACGTCATCGACCTGCAGGTGGGCGTGGTCTCCCTCGCCGACGCGGACGCGCCGGAGTTCGTCGAGGCGATGGCGCGCCAGGGGTTCCCGCGCGTGGAGGGCAACGTGTCGGACCATGGCAAGGACGGCTCGGTGTGGGCCAAGCGGTTCCACGGCAGCGCCGACCCGGGACGGGTGACGCACGTCCACGTGCGTGAGGTCGGGTCGCCCGGTCACGACTGGTCCCTGCGTTTCCGGGACTGGCTGCGGTCCGATGCCGCGGCTCGTGGGGAGTATGCCGCCCTCAAGCTCGGGCTGCTGGCGCAGGGGCTCACGACGAGCGACTACACCGCGGCGAAGGAGCCGTGGTTCGACTCCGTGCACGCGCGGGTGCTGGCCCACGACGGTCACTCGCCGGGGTAGCGCACTCCCACCTGTGCCCGGACCTCGTCGAGGACCTCCATGATCCGCAGCGTCTCGGCGGCGGGCAGGAGAGGGCTCTCGGTGAGGCCGGCGTCGACGATGCGCGCGGCCTCGCAGGCCTCGAAGTGCAGCCCGTGCTCGCGGCGCTCGGGCTCCCACGAGATGTCGGTCCCGGCGTCGCGGGAGACGAAGCGGACGCGGGACGGGGCGTACCAGCGGTTGTCGGGGTCGTCCGGGTCGCCGAGCTCCAGCCGGCCCTCGGTGCCGTTGATGCTCGCCGTGGTCGGCGTGCGTGACGTCATGGTGGCGTGCAGGAGTCCGCGTCCGCCGTTGCGCCCCGTCACGAGGAGGGTCTCCTCCGCGTCGACCCCCTCGTCGGTGAGCCGGCCGGTGGCCGTGACGGTGTCGATGCCACCGAGCGCGAACGAGGCGAACGACGTCGGGTAGATGCCGAGGTCGAGCAGCGCGCCGCCGGCGAGGGCCGGGTCGGAGAGCCGCTGCGGGCCGTTCGGGTACAGCGGCTGACCGTGGTCGGCGAAGACGTTCTCGACGGTGCCGAGGAGCCCCTGCTCGAGGCACTGCCGGACGACGTCGATCCCGGGGAGGAAGCGCGTCCACATCGCCTCCATGGCCAGCAGCCCCTTGCCGGCGGCGGTGTCGAGGACCTCGCGCGCCTCGGCGGCGTTGCGGGTGAACGCCTTCTCGACGAGGACCGGCTTGCCGGCCGACAGCGCGAGCAGGGCCTGGGCGTGGTGCTCCGAGTGCGGCGTCGCGACGTAGACGATGTCGACGTCCGGGTCCGCGACGAGCTCGTCGTACGACCCGTATGCCGTGTGCGCACCGAAGTCGTCCGCGAACGAGCGCGCCCGGCCGAGGTCGCGCGAGGCGACCGCCTGGAGAACCTGGTCGGTCTCGGCGCGGACCGCGGTGGACCACTCACGGGCGATGTAGCCGGGGCCGAGGATGCCCCATCGCAGGGGCGGTGCCGACCGCGGGTCGGGGGTGCGGGGAGCAGGCAGCGTCGTGGTCACGGCCACATCCTCGCACTGTCGGTGGGACGGCATACCGTTGTCTTATGCGTCCCACCACCGACCTCAAGCGCACCGTCGCACCGTTCAAGGTCGTGTCCGACTTCCAGCCGGCCGGTGACCAGCCGGCGGCGATCGCCCAGCTGACCGAGCGGATCAACGCGGGCCAGCAGAACGTCGTCCTGCTCGGTGCCACGGGCACGGGCAAGTCGGCGACGACGGCCTGGCTCGTCGAGCAGGTGCAGCGGCCCACCCTGGTCATGGCGCCCAACAAGACGCTGGCGGCCCAGCTCGCCAACGAGTTCCGGGAGCTGCTCCCGCACAACGCGGTCGAGTACTTCGTGAGCTACTACGACTACTACCAGCCCGAGGCGTACGTCCCTCAGACCGACACCTACATCGAGAAGGACTCGTCCATCAACGACGAGGTCGAGCGGCTCCGGCACTCGGCGACCAACTCGCTGCTCACCCGCCGCGACGTCATCGTCGTCGCCTCGGTGTCGTGCATCTACGGCCTCGGCACCCCGCAGGAGTACGTCGACAAGATGGTGCAGCTGCGCGTCGGCGACGAGCTCGACCGTGACGACCTGCTGCGCCGGTTCGTCCAGATGCAGTACACCCGCAACGACCTCGCCTTCACCCGCGGCACCTTCCGCGTGCGCGGGGACACCGTCGAGATCATCCCCATGTACGAAGAGCTGGCCGTGCGCATCGAGTTCTTCGGCGACGAGGTCGACAAGATCTACACGCTGCACCCGCTCACCGGTGAGATCGTGCGCGAGGAGCAGGAGATGTACGTCTTCCCGGCCTCGCACTACGTCGCCGGTCCCGAGCGCATGGACCGCGCGATCGCCGGCATCGAGCACGAGCTCGCCGAGCAGCTCCGGCTGTTCGAGAGCCAGGGCAAGATGCTCGAGGCGCAGCGGCTGCGCATGCGCACCACCTACGACATCGAGATGATGCGTCAGGTCGGGTCCTGCTCGGGCATCGAGAACTACTCGATGCACCTCGACGGCCGCACCGCCGGCTCGGCGCCCAACTGCCTGCTCGACTACTTCCCCGAGGACTTCCTCCTCGTCCTCGACGAGTCGCACGTGACCGTGCCGCAGATCGGTGCCATGTACGAAGGCGACGCCTCCCGCAAGCGGACCCTCGTCGACCACGGCTTCCGGCTGCCGTCCGCCATGGACAACCGGCCGCTGAAGTGGGAGGAGTTCCTCGAGCGCATCGGCCAGACCGTCTACCTGTCGGCGACGCCGGGCAACTACGAGGTCGCCCGTGCCGACGGCATCGTCGAGCAGATCATCCGCCCCACGGGGCTCGTCGACCCCGAGATCGTCCTCAAGCCGACCAAGGGCCAGATCGACGACCTGCTCCACGAGATCAACCTGCGGGCCTCGCGCAACGAGCGCGTGCTCGTAACCACCCTCACCAAGAAGATGGCCGAGGACCTCACCGACTACCTCCTCGACAAGGGGGTGCGGGTCCGCTACCTCCACTCCGACATCGACACGCTGCGCCGCGTCGAGCTGCTGCGTGAGCTGCGACTGGGCGAGTACGACGTGCTCGTCGGCATCAATCTGCTCCGCGAGGGTCTCGACCTCCCCGAGGTGTCGCTCGTGTCGATCCTCGACGCCGACAAGGAGGGCTTCCTGCGCTCGGCGCGTTCGCTCATCCAGACGATCGGCCGTGCAGCGCGCAACGTCTCCGGCCAGGTGCACATGTATGCCGACAAGGTCACGCCGTCGATGGCCGAGGCCGTCGAGGAGACCTCTCGCCGCCGCGAGAAGCAGATCGCCTACAACACCGAGCGCGGACTCGACCCGCAGCCGTTGCGCAAGAAGATCGCTGACATCACCGACATGCTCGAGCGCGAGGACGCCGACACCGAGGAGCTCCTCGGCTCGGGCCGGGCCCGCTCCCGCGGGAAGTCCGACGGCGGTCGAGGTGGTCGCGGTGCCCTGGCCGCGGACGCGTCGGTGGTCGGGGCCGCCCGGCTCGCGAACATGGCGGCCGGCGACCTCGCCAACCTCATCCAGGAGCTCACCACGCAGATGCACCAGGCCGCGGCCGACCTGCACTTCGAGCTGGCGGCGCGCCTGCGTGACGAGCTCGGTGACCTCAAGAAGGAGCTCCGCCAGATGAGCGAAGCGACCAAGTGACACCGTGACGCCGTGACGCCCGACGAGGTCGCCGCCCACGCCCTGGCCAAGCCCGGTGCCTGGCCGGACCAGCCGTGGGAGGGCGACCACGTCGCCAAGGTGGGTGACAAGATCTTCGCCTTCCTCGGCCGGACCGGGGTGGGCGTCAAGCTCGGGTCGCGGACGGAGGCGGACGAGTGGATCGCGGAGTTCCCGCAGGGCGCGGGCGTCATGCCCTACATCGGCCGCCACGGCTGGAACACCCTCGCGCTCGGCGGCGCCATCCCGGACGACGCGATCCTCGAGGCGATCGACACCTCCTACGAGCTCGTCGTGGCGAAGCTGCCGAGACGTCAGCGACCCCCGAGCTCGTCGAGCAGCTCGAGCTGACGCCGCCAGACCTCTGACTCGGTGTCGATGACGACGAAGTGGTCACCGTCGACCTCCACGAGGCTCGCGTCACCGCCGGCAGCAGTCGCTGCGGTGACGTAGTCGACCGACTGGCTGAGCGGCACGACGTCGTCGGCGCGGCCGTGGATGCACCGGACGGGGACGTCGAGCGGCACCTGCTGGCGCGGGTCGTAGGCCAGGTCCGCGGAGGTGGGCGTGTGGCCGAGGAAGCGGGCGGCGGCCCGGTCACCGAGGTCGTCGTCGTGCGCGGCCACGAGGTCGAGGACACCGGCCTGCGACACGGCGCCCGTGACCCGCACTCTGCACTCGCTCCACCGCGGCTGCTGGTGGCGCCCGGCTGCCCAGACGGCCAGGTGGCCACCGGCCGAGTGCCCGAGCGTGAGGACGACCGAGGTGTCGAGGTCCTCGACCGTGGCCAGGTGCTCGATGGACTCGTGGACGTCGTCGAAGGTGGCGGGCGCGCCGCCGCCGGCGCCGACCCGGCGGTACTCGACGTTCCAGGCCGTCCAGCCGTGCTGTGCCAGGGACACGGCGAGCGGACGGCCGAGCTCGACATCGTACTCCGCCTTCCAGAAGCCGCCGTGGATGACGACGACGACGCCCTTGCTCGGGCCGGACGGTCGGGTCAGCTCCCCGAACTGGCTCGGGTCGTTGCCATAGGGAAGGCGCATGGCTCGGGTCGTCTCCTCGGTCGATGAGGGCTGCGGGCTCCCGCACGCCGCCAGCGGCAGCGTGACCACCGCGAGCACGACCGCGCGGCGAGTGGGCACCGTCGCACTGTATGCCGCCGCACCCACCCCACCGCCTACTGCACCGTACGACGTCTTCGGTTCAAGCGGTCAGGGAAACACCTCGATCTGGAGGTGTGATGAAGATGAAGCCACGGT
>NZ_JBMBWH010000016.1:0-39369 GCF_048606435.1 Knoellia terrae
ACCGTGGCTTCATCTTCATCACACCTCCAGATCGAGGTGTTTCCCTGACCGCTTGAACCGAAGCGGGCGTTCACGCGCCTTACGGTGCAGTAGGCCGGGGTGCAGCAGAGTCGGCGACGGTCAGGTCCGCTCAGGTCTTCTTGCGCCGGGGCCTCTTCGGCGTGCGCACGACGAGGACGGGGCAGGGGGCGTACTGCTGGACCCGCTGGGCGGTGCTGCCGAGCAGGACGGTCTCGCTGATCCCGCGGGAGCCGCTGGCGACGACGATGAGGCCCGCGCCCAGGGCCGTGGCGGCCTTGATGATCTCGGTGGCCGGCGACCCGCTGCGAGTGCGGCGGTGGACCTTGGGTCCCCACTTCTCGAACACGGCGGCCACGGCCTCGGTCGCCGCCTCCGCCTCGGCGTGGAACGACCACTCCGGCGTCGCGGGCCGGCCCTGGAAGCCGGGGCCGAGGTCGTTGGCGAAGGCCACCGCGGCGAGCGGCCGCACGACGGCGAGCACCGAGACGTCGGTGACCTTCGTCGCGTCGAGGACCCCCATGGCGTACTTGGCTGCCCTCAGCGACTGCTTCGAGCCGTCCGTGGCGACGATGACGTGCATGTCCTCACACTCCGCTTCTGGTGGCTGACGTGGTCCGGTCGGGCGCCGCCGTGCCCGGGACGGGCGACTCACCCGGCGTCCGAAAACCGGGGCCGCTTCCTGACCACGCGACGAGCTCGATCCCTCGAACCTAGCAACGCCGCCGGCGTCCCGCCCGGTGAGAGCCTGTCCGCCGACTGGCGCCGGCGGCCGCGTCGGGCACGTCCCGGGGAGACTGGCCACTCCACCACGACGAGGCACAGGAGCACCCGTGAGCCACCCGAACGAGACGCTGCGAGACATCTACGACGAGGTGCTCCGGCGCAACGCCGGAGAGGCGGAGTTCCACCAGGCCGCCCTCGAGGTGCTCGAGAGCCTCGAGACGGTGGTCACCAAGCATCCGGAGTACACCGACTCGCAGGTCATCCGCCGCCTCGTCGAACCGGAGCGCCAGATCATCTTCCGGGTGCCCTGGGTCGACGACCGGGGCGTCGTCCAGGTGAACCGCGGGTTCCGCGTCCAGTACAGCTCCGCCCTCGGACCGTTCAAGGGCGGCATCCGCTTCCATCCCAGCGTCAACCTCGGCATCGTCAAGTTCCTCGGGTTCGAGCAGATCTTCAAGAACTCGCTCACGGGCCTGCCGATCGGCGGCGGCAAGGGCGGCTCCGACTTCGACCCCAAGGGCCGCTCCACCGGGGAGGTCATGCGGTTCTGCCAGTCGTTCATGACCGAGCTCCACCGACACCTGGGCGAGTACACGGACGTGCCGGCCGGCGACATCGGCGTCGGCGGCCGCGAGATCGGCTACCTCTTCGGCCAGTACAAGCGCATCACGAACCGCTACGAGTCCGGCGTCTTCACCGGCAAGGGCCTGTCGTGGGGCGGCTCCCGCGTGCGGACCGAGGCCACCGGCTACGGCACCGTCTACTTCGTCGACGAGATGCTCAAGGTCCGGGGTGAGTCCTTCGACGGCAAGCGGGTCCTCGTCTCCGGCTCGGGCAACGTCGCGATCTACGCCATCGAGAAGGTGCACCAGCTGGGCGGCATCGTCATCGGCTGCTCCGACTCCGGTGGCTACGTCCACGACGAGGCGGGGATCGACGTCGAGCTGCTCAAGGAGGTCAAGGACGTGCGTCGCGGGCGCATCTCCGAGTACGCCGACCTCCGGCCGTCGGCGAGCTTCGTCGCGCAGGGCTCGCTCTGGGACCTCCCGTGCGACATCGCCCTGCCCTGCGCCACCCAGAACGAGCTCGACGGCGACCACGCGGCCACGCTCATCCGCGGCGGCGTGTCGATCGTGGCCGAGGGGGCCAACATGCCGTGCACGAGGGTGGCCCTGCAGGCCTTCGCGGAGGCGGGGGTGAGGTGCGCCCCGGGCAAGGCCGCCAATGCCGGCGGGGTCGCGACGAGCGCCCTCGAGATGCAGCAGAACGCCGCTCGTGACTCCTGGAGCTTCGAGCACACCGAGGAGCGCCTCGAGGAGATCATGCGGGGCATCCACGACCGGTGCCTGAGCACGGCAGACGAGTACGGCCTGCCCGGTAACTACGCGGCCGGCGCCAACATCGCGGGGTTCATCAAGGTCGCCGACGCCATGCTCGCGCTCGGTGTCATCTGAGCCGTCGGCCGGGCCGTCGCCCGACCAGGTGCGCGCGGCCGTCGCGCGACCCCGCGGCGGTCAGGCCAGGGTCGGCTTGACCTCGGCGATGCGGGCCAGCAGCCCATTGACGAACTTCGGCGAGTCGTCGGTGGACAGCTCGGTGGCCAGCGCCACCGCCTCGCTGATCGCGACGCCCTCGGGCACGTCGGTGAAGAGCACCTCGTAGGCGCCGAGTCGCAGGATGGCGCGGTCGACCGCCGGCATGCGCTCCAGCGTCCACCCCTGCGAGTAGGTCGTGAGGAGGTCGTTGATCGCGTTCCAGTGGTCGACGACCCCGACGACGAGGTCGGCGGTGAACTCGCTGAGCGGCGCCTCGGTCACGGGCGCGGCGAGCCGCTCCCTCAGGAGGTCACCGGCGTTGACCTGGCGCTGCTCCGCCTCGAAGAGGATGTCGATCGCGCGCTTGCGCGCCTTGCTGCGTGCGGCCACAGGTCAGTTGACCCGACCGAGGTAGGACCCGTCGCGGGTGTCCACCTTGACCTTGTCGCCGGTGTTGAGGAAGAGCGGGACGCCGATCTCGGCGCCCGTCTCGAGCGTCGCCGGCTTGGTGCCACCGGTGGAGCGGTCCCCCTGGAGACCGGGCTCGGTGTACTGGATCTCGAGGACGACCGACGCCGGCAGCTCGATGAACAGGACGTTGCCCTCGTGGCGGGCGACGATCGCGTCCTGGTTCTCGAGCATGAACTTCGCGGCGTCGCCGACGATGGCCGGCGTCACCGAGATCTGGTCGAAGGTGTCCCCGTCCATGAAGACGTAGTCGGTGCCGTCGTTGTAGAGGTACTGCATGTTGCGCTTGTCGACGTTGGCCGTCTCGACCTTGGTGCCGGCGTTGAACGTCTTGTCGACGACCTTGCCCGAGAGCACGTGCTTGAGCTTGGTGCGCACGAAGGCCGGGCCCTTGCCGGGCTTGACGTGCTGGAACTCCACCACGGTCCACAGCTGGCCCTCGAGGTTGAGGACGAGGCCGTTCTTGAGGTCGTTCGTCGATGCCACGTGGATGTCGCTTTCGCTGGAGGAGAAGGATCCCGTATGCCGTGGCGCCGGGCGCGCACGAGCGTCCCGGAGGACTGGGGTGCTGGAGTCGCGGGGCAGTCTATCGGTCGGGCGGGCGCCTCCCCGAATCCTCGACCGCGTTAGGGACGGCTCAGAGGAACTGCGCCGGGTCGAACTCCTCGATGGGGATGACGCGGATGCGCGGCAGCGGCGAGGTGAACGCCTTGACGTCGAACTCGAGGTCGAAGCTCTCGAGACCCTGCGACTGCAGCGCCGTGAAGCCGCTGTTGCGGAACTCCCGGAACGCCATCACGCCGACCCGCCGCTCGTCCTCCAGCAGCCCTTCGAGCTCCTCGAGGAAGTCGCCGTCGTGGCTGACGAGCATGACGTCCGCGTCGCGGTCACGGATGGCGCGCAGGGTGCGCTGGATCGCGACGTCGACGACCTTGACGTCGGAGTCACCCGAGAGCGGGACCGGCTGGAAGCCGAGCGCCTTGAGCGCCTGGATGAACGACATCGGCATGCCTGAGCTCGCGTTGAGGAAGAACAGGCCGCGCACCTCCTGGCCCCACGTGTCCTTCGCGAAGGCGAGCAGCCGGTCCCACCGGGGCCGTTCGTCGGGCTGCGGACGCCGGCCGAGGATGGAGGTGCCGAGGGTGGCGTCGATGTTCTCGCCGTCGACGAGCAGGTAGGTCAGCACGTCGCCCTCGTCGGTGCCCGACGTGGACGCGGACGAGGACGGGTGCTGCGCGGCTGCCATGCCCGGAGTCTAGGGCGCGGTGGCCGGCATGTGCCGATCCTCCTGTGCGCCTAAGCCGCAGACCGTCCGTCGGCGGGGGCAGACTGCGAGACATGAAGGTCACAACGCTTCTCGGTGCCACTGCAGCCGGCCTCGCCGGGGTCGCTGTCCGGGACCTCACCCAGCGAAAGCACGCGCTCACGCGCAACTTCCCGGTCATCGCGCACGCGCGGTACGCGCTGGAGAAGATCGGGCCGGAGCTGCGCCAGTACATCGTCACGGGCAACGACGAGGAGCGTCCCTTCTCGCGTGACCAGCGCTCGTGGGTCTACGCGAGCAGCAAGAAGGAGAACAACTACGTCGGGTTCGGGACCGACAACGACGTCGAGCACCTCGGGAACTACCCCATCGTCAAGCACCGGACCTTCTCGCCCTCCGCCCCGTCGACCGCCGTCGCCCACGGTCACCACGACGACGAGATGTCCCTCCCCTCCGCGAAGGTCCTCGGTGGTCCCCGCGGGCGCAGGCACGCGTTCCGTCCCGGCTCGGTCGTCAACGTGTCGGCGATGAGCTTCGGGTCGCTCTCCGGCCCGGCCATCGAGGCGCTCAACCGTGGGGCGGCGTTGGCCGGCGCGATGCACAACACCGGAGAGGGCGGACTGTCCGACCACCACCGCAAGGGTGGCGACCTCATCTTCCAGATCGGCACCGCCTACTTCGGCTGCCGCGACGAGCACGGCCGCTTCGAGCTCGCGAGGCTCGTCGACCTCGTCCAGTCTGCTCCGGTGCGGGCGATCGAGGTCAAGCTCAGCCAGGGCGCCAAGCCCGGGCTGGGCGGTCTGCTCCCGGCCGCGAAGATCACCGAGGAGATCAGCCGGATCCGCGGCATACCGATGGGCCAGGACTGTGCCAGCCCGTCGCGGCACGCCGAGTTCGACAGCGTCGACTCGATGCTCGACTGGGTGGAGCGGATCGCCGACGCGACCGGCCTGCCGGTCGGGATCAAGTCGGCCGTGGGCGAGCTCGACTTCTGGCAGGAGCTCACCCGGCTCATGTCCGGCCGCACCCGCGGCGTCGACTTCATCACCGTCGACGGCGGCGAGGGCGGGACGGGCGCCGCGCCGCTCGTCTTCACGGACTCGGTCGCGCTCCCCTACCGTGTCGGGTTCTCGCGGGTCTACGCCGAGTTCGCCCGGGCCGGCCTCACCGACGACGTCACCTTCATCGGCAGTGGCAAGCTCGGCCTGCCCGACAACGCCCTCGTCGCGTTCGCCCTCGGCGCCGACATGCTCAACGTCGCCCGCGAGGCCATGCTCGCGGTCGGCTGCATCCAGTCGCAGAAGTGCCACACCGACCACTGCCCGACCGGGGTGGCCACGCAGAACCCCTGGCTCGTCCGCGGCCTCGACCCGACCCTGAAGTCGGTCCGGCTCGCCAACTACCTCCAGACGCTGCGGCGCGACCTGCTCAAGGTCTCCGAGGCGTGCGGCGTGGCCCACCCCGGGCTCATCGACGCGGACTCGGTCGAGATCCTCGACGGCAACCGCACCGGCACGCCGCTTCGCGACATCTACCGCTACGAGCCGGGATGGGGCTCACTCGGGCCGCAGCTCGCGCAGGAGATCACCGAGATCATGTGGCCGCAACGGGACCACGACACCGAGGCGCCCGAGTCCGCGACCTCCACCGCCTGACGCACGACGGGCGACGGGCGACGGGGGGCCTCGGGGTCAGCGGGCCGGAGCCCCTTCCCCGTGAGCCGACCGCCACCGACGGTACGGCTGCGGCAGGCAGTGCGCACAGGGTCGGTAGCCCGCAGCGACCGCGACGCCCTCGTCGGCGAAGAAGACGCGGTGCTGCACGTACCTCTCCCTGGCGATCCACCGCAGGGCCGTCGGGCAGTCGAGGCGGCCGTACACCTTCGTCCGTCGATGACCGCCCAGCGTCCCGGGGCTGGCGGACTCGTATGCCGTCCCGTCCCGACCCACCAGCGCGTACGTCCTCACGATGCGACCTCCAACCCACGACGGTGCCGGGTCGCGAGGACCGTGGGCGCCTTGCGGACGGCGAGCACCACGTCAGAAGTCCGTCGTCCCGCGGAGCCGTCGCGGCCGGCCGTCGGGGTCGTAGAGCGCGGCGTACGCCGGGCGGGCCCAGCGCCGCGTCACGGTGGAGACGGTCGGCGGCACGTGACGGCGGACGCGGCTGCCCGGGGCACCCTCACGCTCGGCCCAGAGGGCCATCGCACCCCCCGGGTCCGACATCCGCGGCTCGTCCTGCCGCAGCCCCAGGTGCTCAGCCCACAACGACGTCCGCAAACTCCGTGGCAGCGACCCGGTGGGGTCGGCGACGGCGCAGGTGACCTCGGAGTCGTGCGTCCAGGAACGCAGGTTGAGGTTGTCGGAGCCGATGGTCATCCACGAGTCGTCGACGACGCACACCTTGGCGTGCACGTAGACCGGCTCCCCCTCGGCGTTCTCGAGGTCGAAGAGGGCGAAGCGGTCGCCGCCGGCGGCCCGCAACAGGTCCCACGCCGCGCGCTGTCCGTACAGCATCGGCGGCCCCCCGATGCGGTTGTCCTTCTCGGGGTACCTCGGCACGACACCGATCACCTGCAGCTCCGGCTCACGTCGAAGTGCCTCGGCGAGCGTGTCGGCCACGACGTCCGACCAGAAGTACTGGTCCTCGATGTAGATCAACCGGCGGGCGCGGCTGAACGCCCGCGAGTACGCCCGGGCGACCGAGCGCTCCCCCTCCGGGGCGAACGGGTATGCCGGCCGCTTCGCCGGGTAGGTGCGCAGGATCTGCACGTGGTGCTCGCCGACCGGCGGGGGTGGGTCCCACCGCTCGGGCAGGGGCTCGGGGTGGCGCGGCATCCTGGCCAGGCGGTGCACCACCGCCCGGTAGGGGTTGCGGTGGTCCAGGGGTGTGGTGTCGTCCCAGCGCTCGGCGAACGTGTCGAGCACGTGCGCGACAGCCGGCCCCCGGATCTCCGCCATGGCGTCGTGCCACGGCGGGGTGGGACCGTATCTCGGGTCCAGGGGTGGGGCCTGTGGGTCACCGCCGTGGTCGGCGTCGTCACGACGGCCGTGGCACAGGTCGATGCCCCCGACGAACGCCACGTCCTCCTGCGGCATCCCCCGGCGTCGCACGACGACGAGCTTCTGGTGGTGCGAGCCCCCGCGTCGCACCCGCTCGTCGAGCAACGCCTCGCCACCGGCCTTGTTGATGACGGCGCCGAGGTGGTTGTTCTCCTCGCTGTTGAGGCTGCCCGGGTGCGAGCGCCACAGCAGGGCTCGCACCTCGACGCCTCGGCGCAGGGCCGACGACAGGAGGTCGCCGATCGTCGGGCCGTCATCGGTCAGGCGCTCGTCGGCGTCCCCGCGCCAGTCGGTGAAGAAGATCCGGTCCCCGGCCTGTGTGGCCTCGACCACCTCCAGCAGGCGGGCGAAGTAGTCGGCTCCGTGGACGTGCGGGACGACGAGGTTGCCGGCCGTCCACGGCCGCTCCTCCGGCGGTAGGAACCAGTCGCTCACCTGCCCACTCTCCCAGCAGGCACCGTGGCACGGGCCGGTAGCGGCCGTCGACGTCCTGCCGGGTCGCTCAGGCCGAGACCGCGGCGTATGCCGTCCGGAGCTGCTCCGGAGTCGGGCCCTCGAGGCGCGTCGGTCTGGCGACGTCCGCGAGCACGACGAACCGGAGCAGGTCACCGCGCGTCTTCTTGTCGCGCCGCATCGCCGCCTCGAGCTCGGTCCAGCGCCCGGGGGGGTAGGAGGTGGGCAGGCCCACCGAGGTCAGCACCTGACGGTGGCGGTCGACCACGTCTCGCGCCAGCAGCCCTGCGGCACAGGACAGCTCGGCCGCGAAGACCATCCCGATGGCCACGGCCTCACCGTGGCGCCGCCGATAGGACTCGACGTGCTCGATGGCGTGACCGAAGGTGTGCCCGTAGTTGAGGATCTCGCGCAGCGAGGACTCCTTGAGGTCGACGCTGACGACGTCGGCCTTGACCCGGATCGCCCGCTCGACCAGCTCGAGGGTGTGCGGTCCGTCCGGCCGGGTCGCGGCCTCGGGGTCGGCCGCCACGAGGTCGAGGATGACCGGGTCGACGATGAAGCCCGCCTTGACGACCTCGGCGAGCCCGGCGACGTAGTCGGGGCGCGGCAGGGTCGTGAGGACGTCCGGGTCGCAGAGGACGGCCCGCGGAGGGTGGAAGGACCCGACGAGGTTCTTGCCCTCCGCGGTGTTGATGCCGGTCTTGCCACCGACGGCGGCGTCCACCATGCCGAGCAGCGTCGTCGGGACCTGCACCAGGGGCACGCCGCGCAGCCACGTCGCGGCGACGAAACCGGCCAGGTCGGTGACGGTGCCTCCCCCGACGCCGACGACGACGTCGGTGCGGGTGAAGCCGTGCCGGCCGAGCACCGCCCAGAGCTCGGCGGCGACGGACGCGGACTTGGCGTCCTCCGCATCGGGGACGGCAGCGGCATACGCCTCGACACCGGCCCCGCGCAGGCTGGAGACGACCTGCTCGCCCAGGGTGCGCATCGAGTCCGTGTGCACGACCAGGGCGCGCTGCACGCCGTCGCCGACCACGTCGGCGACGCGCAGCGAGCAGCCGCTCTTGATGACGACGTCGTAGGCGTCGCCGACGCGGACCACGCTCACGGCGCTGACCGCAGGTGCTCGACGATGTCAGCGACGACGTCGGCGACGTCGCGGCCCGCGGTGTCGACCCGCACCGTCGCCAGACCCTCGTAGGTCGGGCGGCGCTCGTTCATCATCCTGGTCCAGCCGGCCCGGGGGTTGATGGCGAGCAGCGGCCTGCTGCCGTCGAAGCCCACCCGCTTGGCGGCGTCGGCGATGCCGACGTCGAGGAAGACGACGGTGTGGGCGGCGAGCACCTCCCGGGTGGCCGGGTCCATCGGCGCCCCGCCACCCAGAGCCACGACGCCCGACTCCGCGGCGACGGCGCGGGCGACCTCGGCGCGCTCGAGGGCCCGGAACGCCGGCTCGCCGTCGAGGACGAAGATGTCGGAGATGGAGCAGCCCTGCTCCGTCTCGATCGCGGTGTCCGTGTCGTGGAAGTCGACGCCCAGCGCCTCCGCGAGCGCCTGGCCGATCGTGGTCTTGCCGGCGCCCGGCGGTCCGATGAGCACGGCGACCGGGCGGTCCGTGGTCACCACGAGCGCATCGTCTCGGGGATGGCGGCGAGGTATGCCGCGTGGTTGCGTCGCGTCTCCTCGACGGAGTCGCCGCCGAACTTCTCGAGGCAGGCCTCGGCGAGGACGAGGGCGACCATGGCCTCCGCCACCACCCCGGCGGCAGGGACGGCCGAGACGTCGGAGCGCTGGTGGATCGCCTTGGCCTCGCCCTCCCCCGTGGTGTCGATGGTGTCGAGGGCCCGGGGCACCGTCGAGATCGGCTTCATGGCGGCGCGGACCCGCAGCACGTCCCCGGTCGACATCCCACCCTCGGTGCCACCCGCACGGCCGGTGCGCCGGCGGATGGTGCCCGAGTCGTCGCGCTCCATCTCGTCGTGGGCGGCCGAGCCTCGGCGGGCGGCCGTGCGGAAGCCGTCACCGACCTCGACCCCCTTGATCGCCTGGATGCCCATGAGCGCTCCGGCCAGCCTGGAGTCGAGCCGCCGGTCCCAGTGGACGTGCGACCCGAGGCCGGGCGGCAGTCCGTAGGCGAGCACCTCGACGACCCCGCCGAGGGTGTCACCGGCCTTCTTGGCCGCCTCCACCTCGGCGACCATCGCGGCCGAGCCGGCCTCGTCGAGCGTCCGGACCGGGTTGGCGTCTATCCGCTCGAGGTCGTCCGGGGTGGGCAGGGGGGCGTCGTCGGCCACGCCCGCCGGGCCCATCGACACGGTGTGCGAGACCAGCCGGATCCCGTAGGCCTGGGCGAGGAAGCGGGCGGCGACCTCACCGAGGGCGACCCGCGCCGCGGTCTCACGCGCCGAGGCTCGCTCGAGCACCGGTCGGGCGTCGTCGAAGCCGTACTTCTGCATCCCGACGAGATCGGCGTGCCCGGGCCGGGGCCGGGTCAGGGCCCGGTTGCGGGCGAGCTCCTTGTCGGCGTTGACGTCGTTCGACGCGGCATAGGCATCCTCGGACACCGGGTCGGCCGACATCACCGTCTGCCACTTCGGCCACTCGGTGTTGCCGATGCGGATGGCAACCGGGGAGCCCATCGTCACGCCGTGCCGAACGCCCCCGAGGAACTCGACCTCGTCCTGCTCGAAGGCCATGCGCGCTCCCCGCCCGTAGCCGAGGCGGCGACGGGCGAGCGCTCCGGCGAGGTCGTCCCGGGTCACCGCCACTCCGGCCGGAAGCCCGTCGATCGTCGCGAGGAGGGCAGGGCCGTGGGACTCGCCTGCGGTCAGCCATCGGAGCATGCGGCGATCCTCCCACGGGCCCCGTCGGACGCCGCCCGGCGGTCGCCCCGTGGTCACGGAGCAGGGGCCCGGAGTGGCGGACCACTTGACAGGTAACCATATGGTTTCCTATGCTCGCAACCGTGGACCTCATCTTCCGGGCGCTGGCCGACCCGACACGACGGGCCCTGCTCGACGCCCTGTTCGTCCGGGACGGCCAGTCGATGGGAGCCCTCGCCGCCGACTTCGACATGACCCGCATCGGCGTCGCCAAGCACCTCGGACTGCTCGAGGAGGCCGGCCTCGTCGTCGCCCGCCGGAGCGGGCGGGAGAAGCTGCACTACCTCAACCCGGTCGGCATCCGCCAGGTCCACGACCGCTGGGTCAGCAAGTACACCGAGCCCTGGGCCGCCGGCCTCGTCGGGCTGCGCACCGAGCTGGAGGCTGAGCACATGGGCACGTCCAAGGTCTTCGAGATCTACATCCGCACCACGCCGGACCGGCTGTGGCACGCCATCACCGACCCGGAGGTGCGGCGACGCTTCCACTTCGGCAGCACCGTGGCGTCCGACTGGACCCCGGGCTCGGCCTGGACCCTGAGCCACGAGGGGCTGGACGGCGCGCTCGTCGACGGCGAGAACCTCGTCGTCGACCCCCCGCACCGGCTCGTCCAGAGCTTCCACGCCCACTGGGACGACGACGCCGAGTCGGCGGGGACCTCCCGCGTCACCTGGGAGATCGAGCCGGTCGGGGACTCGTGCCGGCTCACCCTCGTCCACGACCAGCTCCCCGACGGCGTCAGCGAGGCCATCCACGGCGGCTGGCCGATGGTCCTCTCCGGCCTCAAGACCTGGCTGGAGACCGGCACCGAGCTCACGACGCCCGGCTCGCAGATGTACGGCTCAGCGTGACCACCACCACCACCACCTGGGCAAGGAGCAGGCGCTGAGCATCCTCGACCGGACCTTCCGCGGCGCGCAGACCGGCCTGACCGGGGTCAGCGTCCGACGAGCCCGGGAAGCAGCGGCCCGGCCGCGGCGAGGGCGACGAACAGGCCGGCACACATGAAGGGCCCGAACGCCATCGAGGTCTTGCGGCCCGCTCGTCCCGTGACGAGCAGCACCGCCGCACCGACGCCGCCGAGGAAGAACGCCGCCATGGTCCCGACGACGACGTGCCCGACGGAGAGCCAACCCAGCAGCAGGCCGATGGTCGGGGCCAGCTGGATGTCGCCGCCACCGAACCCCCCACCCGGGAGGAACGCCACGACGAGGTAGCAGGCCATCAGCACCACACCGCAGACCACCGCGGTGAGGAGCCGGCCCCACTCCCCCGTCGCGATCGTCGGCGGCACCAGCAGGACGACGAAGGCGGGCAGCGCGGGCCGCGTCAGTCCGACCGGGAGCCGGTGCACGTCGAGGTCGATCCAGACGAGGCAGACGGTGAGCCAGGCGAACAGCAGGTATGCCGGCAGCGCGGCATACGCGGCCGTGTCCCCGACCGAAAAAGCGGCGACCAGGGCCAGCACGGCGAGCAGCGGCGCGACCCACCAGGACGGGCGCGTCGGGTGGTCGGCCTCGTCCTCGGGAATGCGGTAGCCCCCGGTGGCCAGCTCACGGGCGGTGAGGCGGCCGATCACGAGCGCGCCCACGACGAGCAGCGCGAGCAGCACGGCGGTGAGAACCCGGCTGTCCATCAGACGCCCACCTCGCGGTGGACGGCCGCGGCCATCGCGTCGAGCGGGGCCGGCAGGCCGGTGAAGAGCTCGACCTGCACCGCGGCCTGGGCGATGAGCATCTCGAGGCCGGAGACGACGTCGGCGCCGCGGGCTCGGGCCGCCCGGGCGAGCGGGGTGGGCCAGTCCGCGTAGACGACGTCGAGCAGCGTCACCCCGGCCAGGGTGCTGCCGGAGTCGTCGAGAAGGGCACCGACGGCACGACTCGCTCCGGGCGGCAGCGTCGACACGACGACCGTGCCCGGCGCCTCCGTCCAGTCCTCGAGGGCCACGTGCCTGGCCGTGACGCCGTGGGCGACGAGCAGCCCGACCACCTCGGCGGCGGCGGCGGCGTTGCGCGCCGCGACCGCCACCTCCTCGAGGCCGAGGTCGGCGAGCGCCAGCGCGGCCGACCGGCTCGTGGCACCGGATCCGAGCAGCGTGGCGTGCCCGTCGTGCACGGCCGCGCCGAGGGCCCCGCTGATGCCGGCGACGTCGGTGTTGTGCCCGTCCCATCCCCCGTCGTCGCGGCGGACGAGCGTGTTGGCCGCGCCGGTCTCACGGGCGGTGTCGGAGACGGTGGAGGCGACCTCCAGCGCCACCTCCTTGAGCGGCATGGTGAGGCTGAGGCCGCGCCAGGACGCGTCGAGCCCGGCCACGACCCCGGCGAGGTCCGCGGCGGCCACCTCGCGTCGGGTGTAGCTCCAGTCGGTCAGTCCGAGCGCGGCATACGCCGTCGTGTGCAGGAGCGGGGAGAGCGAGTGCGAGACGGGAGAACCGAGGACGGCCGCTCTCAGCACTTGTCCTTGTTCTCCGAGCACCACTGGTTGAACTCCTGGACGTTGCGGTCGTGCTCGGCCGCCGTCGTGGCGAACTTGGTCTCACCGGTGTCGGGGTTGACGGCGACGAAGAAGAACCACGGCCCGTCGGCAGGCTTGGCGGCCGCCTCGATGGACGCGGCGCCGGGGTTGTTGATCGGGCCGGGCGGCAGTCCCTTGACGCGGTAGGTGTTGTAGGGGCTGCTGGAGGCGCGCGCGGCGTCGGAGGTCCCGGCTCGGCCGCGCTTCTGCTCGATGTAGTGCACCGTCGAGTCCATCTGGAGCAGGCCGACGGTCGGACCGTTGGGGTCGGCGAGCCGGTTCTCGATGACGCGAGCGACCTTGGCGCGGTCGGCGTCGCCGTTGACCTCTCCCTCGATGATCGAGGCGACCGTGAGGATCCGCGTGTAGTCCTGGGGCTCGACACCGGCCTTCTTGAGCTCGGCGAGGGTCTTGGCGACCATCTGCTTGAGCTGGCTGGCGGCCGGGGTCTTGTCGTCGAACTCGTAGCTCGACGGGAAGAGGTAGCCCTCGGCGCGTCCCTTGGCCTCCGGGGGCAGGCCCAGCGCCGCCGGGTCCTTGAGCGCTGCCTGGTAGTCCGCGAGCGGGGCACCGGTGGCCTTGCTGAGGCGCGCGATGACCTCACTGACCCACAGGCCCTCGGGGATGGTCTGCCGCGCGACGGTGCGGTTGGCCGGGTCGGTGAGCGCCGTGAAGGCGTCGATCGCCTTCATGCCCTTCCTCAGCGTGTAGGTGCCGGGCTGGATCTTGGCGCTGCCCTGCGGGTCGGCGGCCGACGCGTCGAGGTAGGCGGTCCGCGTCTTGACGACGCCGGCGGACTTGAGGGCGGTGGCGATCGACTCGCCGGTGTCGCCCTGCTTCACCGTGACGGGCACCTCGCCGTCGCCGGGACCGGGGAAGTCCTCGGCCTCGGTGCTCCCGCCCCCGAAGACCCCGGCGACGACAGGCTTGAGCAGGACGAACGCGGTGGCCGCGGCCCCGCCGACGAGGACGAGGGCGAGCACGAGCACGAGCAGGCTGCGGCCCTTGCCGCGCGGGGGACGCTGCCGACGGCCCCGGCGCTGACCCTGCGGCTCGGGCTCCCCGAAGAGAGTCGTGTCGAGGTGTTCGTGGCTCACCGTGGTCCGTCCTTCGTCTTCGGCCTGCGCCGTGTGTGGGTGACCGGCTCGCCCGGTGGGCGACCCGCACTGCGTTCCTGGTCCAGCGCGGCCTGGAGGATCAGCACTGCTGCCGCCTGGTCGACCACGGCCCGCTGCCTGCGCCCGGACACCCCACTCTCGCGCAGTGTCCTGTGGGCGTCCACACTCGTGAGGCGTTCGTCGACGAGACGCACGCCCACGGGTGCGAGCCGGCGAGCCAGTTCCGCAGCATACGTGCGCGCGGCCCGCGCGGCGGGACCCTCGCTCCCGTCGAGTGAGCGTGGCAGGCCGACGATGACCTCGAGCGCGTCGCGCTCGCTGCTCAGCATCACGATCTGGCTGACGTCGTCGGTCTCCGGGTCGGCGTCGGGCCAGCCGCGCGCGAGCGTCGCGTGCGGCGTGGCAAGGATCCCCGAGGGGTCGCTGAGGGCCACTCCGACACGCACCGTGCCGACGTCGACCCCCACCCTCACCCCGGGGCGGACGCTCAACCGGCCAGCTCCCCCACGCGCCACTCGACGGCGTTGATGGCCTCGCCGGTGCGGGAGAGGTCCTGTCCGCCGCCCTGCGCGATGTCGTCCTTCCCGCCTCCGCCACCACCAAGGGTCTGGGCGGCGATGCGCACGAGCTCACCGGCCCTGATGCCCTTGTCGCGAGCGGCCTGGTTCGTCGCGATGACGACGACCGGCCGGCCCTTGGCCCCACCGGTGACGGCGACGACGGACGGCGCGCCGTCACCCAGGCGCTGGCGGGCGTCGAGCACCATGGCCCGGACGTCGTCGGCGCCGGCCCCACCACCGGCGTCGTGGCCGACGAAGCGCACCCCGCCCACGTCCTTGGCGGAGTCGGTGAGCGAGCCGGCCGCCGCGAGCACGGCCTGCTTGCGCGACTTCTCGAGCTCGCGCTCGGCGTCCTTGAGCCGCGTCACCATGGCGGCGACCCGGTCGGTCAGCTCACCGGGCTGCGCACCGACGATGCCGCTGAGCTCGGCGACGATCGCCCGCTCCCGTGCGAGGTGGCGCAGTGCGTCCATGCCGACGAACGCCTCGAGGCGGCGCACACCGGAGCCGACCGAGAACTCGCCCGTCATGGTGATCGCCCCCACCTGGCTGGAGTGCCCGACGTGGGTGCCACCGCAGAGCTCGCGCGACCAGGGGCCGCCGATCTCGACGACGCGGACGGCCTCACCGTAGGTCTCACCGAACAGCGCGAGCGCGCCGGCCTCGCGGGCCTGCTCGAGCGACATCCATGCCGCCGACACGGGGAGGTCGCGACGGACGGCGAGGTTGGCGACCTCCTCGATCTCGCTGCGGGTCTCGGGCGAGAGCGCCTGGCCCCAGGCGAAGTCGAGCCGAAGGTAGCCGGGCTTGTTGTAGGAGCCGGACTGCAGTGCCGACGGGCCGAGCACCTGGCGCAGCGCGGCATGGACGACGTGCGTCCCCGAGTGTGCCTGGCACGCCGACAGCCGCCACTCGGGATCCACCTCCGCGAGGACGGGAACGCCGGAGCGCAGCGGACCGTGGACGACCTCGACGGTGTGGGCGACGAGCCCCTTGACCGGCCGCTGCACGTCGACGACCTTGAGGTGGACACCGTCGGCCGTGATGATGCCCTCGTCCGCGATCTGACCACCGGACTCGGCGTAGAAGGGGGTGCGGTCGAGCACGACCTGGCCGCGCTGGCCCGGCTCGATCTCCTCGACCCGCCGGCCGTCGATGACGAGACCCACGACGGTGGCCTCGCTCGTCAGCTCCTGCCACGCCCGGAAGTCGGTCTCGCCGGCGACGCGCAGGTCCTTCCAGACCTCGGTGTTGGCGTGGCCGGACTTCTTGGACTTCGCGTCGGCCTTGGCCCGGTTGCGCTGCTCCTGCATCAGGCGGGTGAAGCCCTCACGGTCGACGGAGAGGCCCTGCTCCTCCGCCATCTCGAGGGTGAGGTCGATCGGGAAGCCGTAGGTGTCGTGGAGCTGGAACGCCTGGTCACCGGCGAGCGTCGTGCCGCCGGACTCCTTCGTCCGCGACACGGCGGTGTCGAGGATGGTCGTGCCCGAGGCGAGCGTGCGTCGGAAGGCCTCCTCCTCGGCATACGCGATCTGGCTGATCCGGCCGAAGCCGGACTCGAGCTCGGGATAGGACTGCTTCATCCGCTCCATCGAGATGGGCAGCAGGTGCGGCAGCGCAGGGTCGTCGTAGCCGAGCAGGCGCATCGAGCGCACCGCACGGCGCAGCATCCGGCGCAGGACGTAGCCGCGGCCCTCGTTGCCCGGCGTGACACCGTCGCCGATGAGCATGAGCGAGGACCGGACGTGGTCGGCCACGACCCGGAGCCGGACGTCGTCGGGGTGCGACTCGTCGGCCGAGTGGCCGGAGTGCGCTCCGTAGGACTTGCCGGTCATCTCGGCGGCCTTGGCGAGGACCGGGTAGACCTCATCGGTCTCGTAGAGGTTGTCGACGCCCTGGAGGACGGAGGCGATGCGCTCCAGGCCCATGCCGGTGTCGATGCTCTTCGCCGGAAGTGGCTCGGAGATGTCGAAGTCGTCCTTGGCGCGGACCGCGGACAGCTCCTCCTGCATGAAGACGAGGTTCCAGATCTCCATGTAGCGGTCCTCGTCGACGGCCGGGCCGCCCTCGCGCCCGTACTCCTCGCCGCGGTCGTAGAAGATCTCGCTGCAGGGGCCGCCGGGACCGGGAACGCCCATGTGCCAGTAGTTGTCGAGCTTGCCGCGGCGCACGATCCGCTCCAGCGGGATGCTCGTGTACTCGGCCCAGAGGCGCTCAGCCTCGTCGTCGTCCTCGTAGACGGTGGCCCAGAGACGGTCCGGGTCGAGGCCGTAGCCGCCGTCGTCCTGCGAGCGGGTCAGCAGCTCCCACGCGAACCTGATGGCGTCCTTCTTGAAGTAGTCGCCGAAGGAGAAGTTGCCGTTCATCTGGAAGAACGTGCCGTGGCGCGAGGTCTTGCCGACCTCCTCGATGTCACCCGTGCGGACGCACTTCTGCACGCTCGTCGCACGATCCCACTGCGGCGTCTCCTGACCGGAGAAGTACGGCTTGAACGGCACCATGCCCGCGTTGACGAACAGCAGGTTGGGGTCGTCGTGGATGAGCGGCGCGGAGGGCACCACCGTGTGGCCGTTCTTCTCGAAGAAGGCGAGCCAGCGGCGCCGGATCTCTGCGGTTTCCATGTCGTCAGTCCTGGAGGTTCGAGGATGTCGACCCGGGTTGCCGGGACGCACCGGGAAATCCTACGTGCCACCTCCTCGCGACGTTCCACGCCTTTCGCCGGACCTCTTGACACCCTAGGTAGAGTTAGACCATGGGTGATGGAGCACCACGGATGACCGGCCCCACGACGGCCGTGCTCGGGGTGCTGCTCGAGCAGCCGGACGAGGTCCACTACGGCCTGGCCGTCGGCGCGCTCACCGCCCTCCCCAGTGGCACCGTCCACCCGATCCTGGCTCGGCTCGAGGGCCTGGGCTGGGTCACGAGCGAGTGGGAGGACATCGACCCCTCCGACCTCGGCCGTCCCCGCCGTCGCCTCTACCGGCTCACCGACCACGGTCAGGCCTGCGCCGCCGCGGCCCTCTCCCGCGCCGATGCACAGCGCGCCCGCCTCGGCGCCCGAGCCCTCGGCCCCGCACGACCCCAAGGAGCGACGTCATGACGCGACTCGCCGACTATCCCCTCGACCTCGCCATCCGGATCCTCCCGTCCCAGGTCCGCCGCCGCTACGTCGCCGAGTTCGACGCGGACCTGCAGAGCCTGCCCCGAGGAAGGCGACAGACGGGGTATGCCGTGTCGACCTTGGTGGGTGCGCCGCGACTGCGTTGGGAGGTCCTGCACGCTGCCGCCGGCTCCGGCGCCGCGGCCTGCTTCGTGGGTCGCCACCACGACCGCAGGGTCCACACGGAGTCGGCGGACCCGACGGTCTTCGCGCTGGAGTGCACCCGGTGCGGCCGCATCCGGGACCCGAAGCAGCGTGACAAGCGGACCAGCCAGGCCGGCATCGCGAGGACGACGTTCGGCGCCGACTTCTGAGACGGTGCAGCGCGCGCCGGCGTCAGCTCCGGCCGAGGCGGTCCCTGAGCCAGGTCCAGCGCTCCTGCAACCGGGCCTCGAAGCCCCGGTCGGTGGGCTGGTAGTAGTCGGTCGTGCCCTGCAGGTCGTCGGGGAGGTACTGCTGCCGGGCCACGCCGTCGGCCTCGTCGTGGGCGTAGACGTAGCCCTTGCCGTGCCCGAGACGGGACGCACCGGCATACCCGCTGCCGCGAAGGTGCGGGGGCACCGCACCGCCGCGGCCGGCGCGCACGTCCGCGATGGCGGCGTTGATACCGGCGTAGGCGGCGTTGCTCTTGGGCGCGAGCGTGTTGTGGACGACGGCCTGCGCGAGGATGATCCGGGCCTCGGGCATGCCGATCTGGGCCACGGCGTGCATCGCCGCGACGGCCGTCTGGAGGGCCGTCGGGTCGCCCATGCCGACGTCCTCGCTGGCCGCGATGACGATGCGCCGGGCGATGAACCGCGGGTCCTCCCCCGCCTCGAGCTGGCGGGCGAGGTAGTGCAGGGCCGCGTCGACGTCGGAGCCGCGCATCGACTTGATGAACGCCGAGGCGACGTCGTAGTGCTGGTCGCCGGTCTTGTCGTAGCGGACCATGGCCTGCGCGACCGCCTGCTCGGCGTGGGCCAGCGTGATGGTCAGCGGCTCGATGTCGTCACGTCCCGCCGGCGCGTCGTCGAGCGCCACCCCGGCGGCGGCCTCGAGCGAGGTGAGCGCGCGACGCGCGTCACCGCCGGCGATGCGGACGAGGTGCTCGCGCGCGTCGTCGGCCAGGGCGTATGCCGCGTCGAGGCCACGCGGGTCGTCCACCGCCGCGTCGAGCACGTCCGCGACCTGTGCGTCGTCGAGCGAGGTGAGCGTGATGAGCATCGAGCGCGAGAGCAGCGGGGCGATGACCGAGAAGGAGGGGTTCTCGGTGGTCGCGGCGATGAGGATGACCTGGCGGGTCTCGACGCCCGGCAGCAGCGCGTCCTGCTGCGCCTTGGTGAAGCGGTGGATCTCGTCGAGGAAGAGGACGGTCTGCCGGTCGTAGAGGTCGCGGTTGCGCGCGGCGGACTCCATGACGGCCCGGACGTCCTTGACTCCCGCGGTCACGGCGGACAGCTCGACGAACTCGCGGTTCGCCGCCGTGGCGACGAGGTGGGCCAGGGTGGTCTTGCCGGTGCCCGGCGGACCCCAGAGGATCGCGCTCAACGGGCCGGCGGTGCCACCGGAGCCCTCGATGAGGCGGCGCAGCGGGCTCCCCGGGCGCAGGATGTCGCCCTGGCCACGCACCTCGTCGATCGACGCCGGGCGCATGCGGACGGCGAGCGGCGGCAGGAGCGAGCCGCCGCCCCCCTCTGTCGACCCGAACAGGTCGTCACCGGCTGGCACCGGAGCAGCCTAGCCCTCACCACCGACCCTGCTTCCCGCCCGAATCGGCCCGGGACGTGCATAGGGTGGTCGGACACCGAGCCGACCGTCGAAGGGGAAGTCCATGTCCGACATCTCGACCGTCCACGTCGAGGACACCGGCGGCGACGGCCGCCCCGTCGTCCTCATCCACGGCTGGCCGCTCAGTGGGGCCTCCTGGTCCGACACCGTGCCCGCCCTTACCGACGCGGGACTGCGGGTCATCACCTACGACCGCCGCGGCTTCGGGGAGTCTGCGCCGGTGGCGGACGGGCACTACGACTACGACGCCCTCACCTCGGACCTCGCCACCCTCATGGACGACCTCGACCTGCGCGACGCCTCGCTCGTGGGCTTCTCGATGGGTGGCGGCGAGGTGGCCCGCTACGTCGGGGTCCACGGCCAGGAGCGGCTGCGCAGCGTGGTGTTCGCCGCCGCCATCCCGCCGTGGCTCCTCCAGAGCGACGACAACCCCGACGGTGGGCTCCCCCGGGCGGAGGCGCAGAAGATGCAGCAGGCGCTGCAGTTGGACCGGGAGGCGTTCTTCGAGGAGTTCACGACGAACTTCTTCAGCGCCGGCGGGGAGCTCAAGGTCACCGAGGAGCAGCGCCAGGCGGCCCTGCGGATCACCGAGCAGGCCGACCTCGAGGCCGCGGTCGCGTGCATCGGGTCGTGGCTCGAGGACTTCACCCACGACATCTCCTCGGTCACGGTGCCGACCCTCGTCATCCACGGCGACAGCGACGCCATCGTCCCGCTGGAGGTGTCGGGTCAGCGCACCCACGACGCCATCCCGGGCAGTGAGCTCGTCGTCATCGAGGACGGGCCGCACGGCATCAACGTCAGCCACAGCCAGGAGTTCAACGACGCACTCGTGGGGTTCCTCCGCCAGTAGCAGCGAGAGCCTCAGGCCTGCGCGGGCCGCACCTTCTCGAGCCGAGCGGTGAGCGACTCGACGCGGTGGCTGTTGCCGTGCAGACCGATGTAGCGGGGACCGAACACCGCGAGCAGGACGTCGTCGAGGCGACGCACCGCACCGGCGGGGTAGCGGTAGCCCATGCGCTCGTTGATGCCCTGGACGTCGATGCTCCCGAGCAGACCGGCCAGCTCGTCGAGCGAGGTGATGCCGAGCTCCAGGAGGAGGCCGGAGATCCACGAGTAGTGGTCGGTGCGCGACCAGCCGGCGTCCTGGAAGTGGGCCGACAGGAACGCGGCGAGGTCGGGCCCGCTGATCCGGGGGTCGTCGTCGACGGCCTCGAGGTCCTGTCCGGCGACACCCGCCTGGAGCCGGTCGCGGATCGCGGTGAACTCGCGGTCGGCGAGCTCGAGCAGCCCTGCGGCGAGCGTGAACCGGCGATCGAGCTCGGACACGTCGGCGGCCGGCACCGAACCCTTGTAGCGGACGTCGTGCTCGAACTCGGCCCATGCGTGCTGGAGGATCGTGCGAACCTGGACCGAGGCCGACCTGCCGCGCAGGTGCGCGTAGGCCGGGTCGACGTCCTCGTCGGCAAGGGTCACGAGGAGGTGCCGGCTGGCGTAGCCCCAGCGGCCGGCCAGCGCGGTCTCCTGGCCGAGGTCGCGGTCGTCGAGGACGCTGAACTCCCCGGACAGGAGGTCGGCGACGGCGGCGACGTCACCCTGCAGGTAGGTGACGACCCGCACGCCGATCTGGTCGGTGATGTCGTTGAGCGGGTCGGCGTAGAGGGGTACGCCGTCGACGGTCCGGGCTGCCTTGCCGGCGAAGGACGCGACGCTCTTGGCGCGGCCCGTGACGCTGACGTAGTTGATGCCCGCGTCGTCGAGCATCTCGGTCACCATGGCGACGAACTGGTCGGCCACCAGCTGGATCTCGGGCTGCATCTGCGCGTAGCGCTGGACGGCCTGGTGGACCGGGTCGGGTGCCTGCTCGAGCGCGTCGCTCACGACGACCACCCGAGTGCGGAGCGCAGTCCGACGACGCCGGAGAGCGGGTCGTGGTGGACCGCACGGATGCCGAGGGCGCGGGCGGTCTCGACGTTGTCGAGCCGGTCGTCGACGAAGCCGACGTCGGTCGGGTCGACCGAGAGCGACTCGAGGACCCGCTCGAAGTAGGCCGGCTCGGGCTTCATGGCCCCGAGGTCGCACGAGTAGAACGACTGCTCGAAGACGTCGTCGTACCCGAAGCGCTCGCGCAGGAACGCCTTGCGGTGGTCCTGCTGGTTGGTCGCCAGGACGCACCGGACCCCGCTCGCGGCGACCTCACCGACGAGCCGGACCGCGTCCGGGTCGGGGTCGACCTGCTCCCAGAGGTCGAGCAGGTCGTCGACCCCCGCCGTGACCTCGGGCCACCGGGTGAGCAGCTGGCCGAGCGCCTCACGGAAGGGCGTCTCGCCTCGCAGAGCCGGGATCTCCGAGGCGAACAGCGCCTCGGCGAAGCCGTCCCCACCCCACGCCGCCAGCCGGGGCGCCCACTCGTGGCGCGGGTGCTGGAGCACCCCGTCGGCGTCCCAGAGCAGCACCGACACCGGTCGCGCCGCGAGCAGCGGACGGTCGTCAGTGGCGCTCCGGGACGCGAGGCTCATCTCAGGCCTGCGCGGCGGTGGGCTGCTCGGGCGTGGCGTCGACGCCGGCCTCCTTGCGCTGCTCCGGGGTGATCGGTGCGGGCGCCGCGGTGAGCGGGTCGTAGCCGCCGCCGGACTTGGGGAAGGCGATCACGTCGCGGATCGACTCAGTGCCCGCCAGCAGCGAGACGATGCGGTCCCAGCCGAACGCGATGCCGCCGTGCGGGGGCGCGCCGAAGGCGAACGCGTCGAGGAGGAAGCCGAACTTCTCCTGCGCCTCCTCGTCGCTCAGGCCCATGACCTTGAAGACGCGCTCCTGGACGTCACGACGGTGGATACGGATCGAGCCGCCGCCGATCTCGTTGCCGTTGCACACCATGTCGTAGGCGTACGCGAGCGCCGGGCCGGGGTCGGTGTCGAAGCTGTCGAGGAACTCAGCCTTGGGCGAGGTGAACGCGTGGTGCACGGCGGTCCAGGCGCCTCCCCCGACGGCGACGTCACCGGCGGCGACGGCCTCCGAGGCCGGCTCGAAGAGCGGTGCGTCGAGGACCCAGAGGAAGGACCACGCGTCCTCGTCGATGAGGTCGCATCGGCGGCCGATCTCGAGCCGGGCGGCACCGAGCAGGGCGCGCGAGGACTTCACCGCTCCGGCGGCGAAGAAGACGCAGTCACCCGGCGTGGCGCCGACATGAGCGGCGAGGCCCGCCTTCTCCTCGTCGGACAGGTTCTTGGCGACCGGTCCGCCGAGCTCGCCGTCGTCGCCCACGAGGACGTAGGCCAGCCCCTTGGCGCCGCGGCTCCTGGCCCAGTCCTGCCAGGCGTCGAGCTGCTTGCGCGGCTGGCTCGCGCCGCCTGGCATGACGACCGCGCCGACGTAGTCGGACTGGAAGACCCGGAAGGGCGTGTTCGCGAAGTACTCGGTGCACTCGACCAGCTCGTTGCCGAAGCGGAGGTCGGGCTTGTCGGAGCCGAACCGTCGCATGGCGTCCGCGTAGGTCATCTGCTCGAACGGCGTCGTCAGCTCGACTCCGATGAGCTTCCACACCTCGCTGACGATGGCCTCACCGAGCTCGAGCACGTCGGCCTGCTCGACGAACGACATCTCGATGTCGAGCTGGGTGAACTCGGGCTGGCGGTCGGCGCGGAAGTCCTCGTCCCGGTAGCACCGGGCGATCTGGTAGTAGCGCTCCATGCCGGCGACCATGAGCAGCTGCTTGAACAGCTGCGGGCTCTGCGGCAGGGCGTACCAGGAGCCGGGCGCCAGGCGGGCCGGCACGAGGAAGTCGCGCGCCCCCTCCGGGGTGGACCGGGTCAGCGTCGGCGTCTCGATCTCGACGAAGTCGCGGTCCCCGAGGACCCGGCGGGCCGCCGCGTTGACCTTGGAGCGCAGGCGCAGCGCCGCGCCCGCGGAGGAGGCGCCGGGGCGGCGCAGGTCGAGGTAGCGGTGCTTGAGGCGCGCCTCCTCGCCGACCGTGACGCGCTCGTCGATCTGGAAGGGCAGCGGCGCGCTCGGGGCGAGCACCACGATCTCCGAGGCCACGACCTCGACCTCACCGGTGGGCAGGTGGGGGTTGACGTTGGCCTCGGTGCGGGCGACCACCGAGCCGGTGACCTGGATGCAGAACTCGGCACGCAGGTCGTGCGCAGCGCCGGTGAGGACCTCGTCGCGGGCGACCACCTGGACCACCCCGCTCGCGTCGCGCAGGTCGATGAAGGCCACTCCCCCGTGATCGCGACGCCTTGCCACCCAGCCGGTGAGCGTGACGGTGTGGCTGGTGTGGTCGGCGCGCAGGGTGCCGGCCTCATGGGTGCGGAGCACGGGGAGGTCCTTCGGGACGGGGGTGGATGGACCCCGTCATCCTACGGAGTCGCCTCCACGCGCCACGAACCGCAGTTGTGTCCGACCTCGGGTCAGCCCCCGCCGTCGCCGAGGTCGACCCCGTCGCGGTACATCCAGCGTCTCGCGCGCCTCGTGAAGGTGCTGCGCTCACGCACCGCGCCCCGCTGGCGCAGCCGCCCCTCCCCCGAGGTCCAGTGCGCGGCGAACTCCACCGTCCCCTCGTCGTCGTCGCCGCCGGCGGACAGCACGTCGAGGCCGGTCCAGGTCAGCGACCCGTCGAGCTCGACCTCGGGAGGTCGCGTGGCCGGGTGCCACGTGCGGAAGAGGTGGTCACGGTTCCCGACGGCGTATGCCGTGTAGCGCGACCGCATGAGTGCCTCCGGTGTCGTGGGCCAGCCGTCCCCTGCGAGGAACGGCCCGCAGCATGCACCGAACGACGCCCCATCGGGCACGCCGCCGCACGGGCAGGGCTCGGAGCCGGGCGCGGCGATCACGACCGGTGGGTACCACCCGGGCCCTGCGGCCAGGGGTCGTCGTGCGGGCGCAGGGTGCTCCAGCCGCGCTCCTGCGCGACGTGGGCGGCGAGCAGGGCCGCGGCGAGGATGCCGTTCTGCACGCGGCCATCGAGCACCGCGGCCACGGCCTCGTCGAGCGGGACCCAGGCCAACGGCATACCGTGCTCCTCCGCCTCGCGGACGTGACGGTCGTCGTCGGCGACCGAGGTGAGGTCGCGGGCGAGGTAGACGCGGATGGCCTCGTCGAGGCCACCGGGCGACGGACGGACGTCGAGCAGGACGTCGAGCCGGCCGGGGACGAGGTCGGCCTCCTCGTGCAGCTCGCGAGCGGCGGCCACCCACGGCGGCTCCCCGTCGACGTCGAGCAGGCCGGCGGGCGCCTCCCAGTCGCGGGTGCGGATGGGGTGGCGGTACTGCTGGATGAGGCAGACCCGGCCCTCCTCGTCGAGGGCGAGGACGGCCACGGCACCGGGGTGGCGGACGTACTCGCGCACGTGGCTTCCGGCGTCGCCGAGGTCGACCTCGTCACGGACGACGTCCCACACCCGGCCCCGCATGGCGACCTCGGTGCTGAGCACGGGCTGCGGGTCGAACGCGTCGGCCAGCGGCCCCGTCGTCACGGCGCGTCCGCCTCGACGGCCACCTTCGGGCGTTCGACCTCGACGAGCCGGGCTGCCCGCTGCTCCTCGATCGCCGCTCCCACGAGGCCGGCGAAGAGCGGGTGTGCCCGGGTGGGGCGCGACTTGAACTCCGGGTGAGCCTGGGTCGCCACGTAGTAGGGGTGCTCCTCGGGCGGGAGCTCGACGAACTCGACGAGGCCGAGCTGGGGGTGGGTGCCCGAGATCCGCAGGCCGGCCACGACGAGCTGCTCGCGGTAGGCCTCGTTGACCTCGTAGCGGTGGCGGTGGCGCTCGTCGGCGCTGGTCGCGCCGTAGACGCCGGCGACGACCGAGCCGGGGACGAGGTCGGCGCGCTGAGACCCCAGGCGCATCGTGCCGCCGAGGTTCCCGGCGCCCTCGACGAAGGCCTTCTGCTCCTCCATGGTCGCCACGACGGGTGCCGGCGTCTCCGGGTCGAACTCGGTCGAGCTCGCCCCCTCGATGCCGGCGACGTTGCGCGCGTACTCGATGACCATGCACTGCAGGCCGAGGCAGATCCCCAGCGTGGGGACGCGGTGCTCGCGGGCCCAGGTGAGCGCCCCGAGCTTGCCCTCGATGCCGCGGACGCCGAAGCCCCCGGGGACGAGCACGGCGTCGACGCCACCGAGCGCCTTCTGGGCACCGGAGGCGGTCTGGCACTCGTCGCTGGCGACCCAGCGGATGTGCACCTTGGCGTCGTGGTGGAAGCCGCCGGCGCGAAGCGCCTCGGTGACCGACAGGTAGGCGTCGGGCAGGTCGACGTACTTGCCGACGAGGGCGACCTCCACCTGGTGCTCGGGACGGTGCACGCGGCCGAGCAGCTTGTCCCAGTCCGTCCAGTCGACGTCGCGGAAGGTCAGCCCGAGGCGGCGGATGACGTAGGCGTCGAGCCCTTCGCGGTGCAGCACCTTGGGGATGTCGTAGATGCTCGGAGCGTCGACACAGGCTGCGACGCCCTCGGTGTCGACGTCGCACATGAGCGAGATCTTGCGCTTGATGCCCTCGGGGATCTCGCGGTCGGCGCGCAGCACCAGCGCGTCGGGCTGGATGCCGACCTGGCGCAGCGCCGCCACGGAGTGCTGCGTCGGCTTGGTCTTCAGCTCGCCGCTGGGCGCGAGGTAGGGCACCAGCGAGACATGGAGGAAGAACACGCTGTCGCGGCCGAGGTCATGGCGCACCTGCCGGGCGGCCTCGAGGAACGGCAGGCTCTCGATGTCGCCGACCGTGCCACCGATCTCGGTGATGATGACATCAGGGGCCTCGCGGTCGTCGACGTCGGGTGCACCCGCCGCCTGGGCGCGCATCCGGTCCTTGATCTCGTTGGTGATGTGCGGGATGACCTGGACGGTGTCGCCGAGGTACTCACCGCGCCGCTCCTTGGCGATGACCTTGTTGTAGACCTGACCGGTCGTGACGTTGGCCTTGCCGATGAGGTTGCGGTCGAGGAAGCGCTCGTAGTGCCCGACGTCGAGGTCGGTCTCGGACCCGTCGTCGGTGACGAACACCTCGCCGTGCTGGAACGGGTTCATGGTCCCGGGGTCCACGTTGAGATAGGGGTCGAGCTTCTGCATCGTCACGCGCAGACCGCGCGAACGGAGCAGGAATCCGAGGCTGGATGCCGTGAGGCCCTTGCCGAGCGAAGAGGCAACGCCTCCGGTCACGAAGATCTGTTTCGTCTGGGCCACCACGGGCTTCAACGATACGTCATGCGGGCGGCTGACCCGGCCGCGACCCACCGTCGCTCCCGGGGCGCTCCGCGCTGCGGACGGATGCGTATGCCGTGAGCGCCGCTTCCAGCGCGTCCGCGCTCGTGGGGAGCTCACTCCCGCGCGAGATGGCCCGCGAACGCAGGTCGTCGCGGACCGCCGCGTGGAGCAGCACGTCGGCAAGGGCACGGGCCATGGAGGCGACGTCGCCGACCGGGACGAGGATCGCGGCCTCATCCACCACGGCACCGGTGCCGCCGGCGTCCGTGGCCACGATGGCCGCCCCCGCGTGCAGCGCTTCCTGCAGGGCCACCGGCTGCCCCTCCCAGCGCGCGGTCGACACCACCGCGTCGGCGGCGGCGATGAGGTCGGCGACGTCCGAGCGGTGTCCGAGCAGACGGACCGGCACCCCTGCGGCATCGATGCGCTGTTGCAGCCGGTCTCGGTCGGGGCCCTCCCCTGCCACCACGGCGAGCACGTCGACGTCGTGGCGACAGAGCATCTCCGCGACCGCGTCGACGAGGAGGTCGAGGTCCTTCTGCGGGGCGAGACGGGCCACGGTCACGAGCAGCAGGGTGCGGGCACCGATGCCGAGAGCGTGCCGCACGGCGAAGCGGTCGTGGACCACCGGGGTGGGCGGAGGTGCCGCGATGACGGCGAGCTCGGCACCGACGGCACCCAGCCTCCTCTGGACCTCGACGATGTCGGCGGAGACGCCGAGCACGAGGTCGGAGCCACGGGCCACGACCCGCTCGAGCACGGCGTGGATGCGGCCGGCGAGACCGCGGCCCGGCGAGGCGTTGTGGAGGGTGACGACGAGAGGGGTGCTGCGACCCACGAGCGCCGCGGCCGAGAGCGCGCCGACCCGGGCACCGTGGGCGTGCACGACATCGGCCGCGCCGCAGACCTCGCGCAGGGTCGCCAAGGCGCGAGCGTCACGGACGGGGTGGGGCCGGTCGGAGACACCGAGCACGACGGTCCTCGCGCCGGTGCCGACGAACGCGAACTGGTCCAGCTCCCCAGCGGGGGCGAGCACGACGACGTCGTGGCCGGCGCCGACGAGCCCGGAGGCGAGGTCGTGGACGTGGCGGCCGGTGCCCCCGGCGCTCGTCCCCATCACGAGTGCGACCCTCACTGCTCCGGCTCCTTCCGTCGGCGGCGGCGTCCGCGCTCCCGCAGCTCGCGCATCCCGGCGCGGTCGATGAGGGACATGACGAGGACGTGGACGATCATCGTGAGCCCACCGACGACGATGCCACTGAAGAGCGCGCCCCAGACGCCGGACACGTCGAGGGCCCGTGCGACCGTGTCGCCGACGCCGATGGCCACCGCGGCCGCGACGACGGCGGCCCCGACCGTGCGTCCGGCCCCCGCGAGCGAGGCCGGTCCCCACGCGCGTCGGACGAGCACGGCGAGCACGAGGGCGGACGCCGTCATGCCGAGAGTCGAGGAGATGCCGAGCAGACCGAGCGTCGTCCCGGCGTCGGACCCCTCGGGCACCCAGGCCAGTGGCAGCAGCCCGGCGACGAGCCAGCCGAGGGCCACGGCCAGGGCTGCGTGCAGGGGACGTCCGCGGACGTAGACGGCGCGGGTCAGCAGCGCCGCGACGCTGAAGCCGACGAGCCCCGGCGCGTAGGCCGCGAGCCCTCCGGGGAGGGCGCCCAGCGCCTCGCGTCCCGCTCCACTGCCACCCTTGTCCCAGGCGAGGAAGAAGTCCCCGACCGGCCTGGCAGCGGTGATGAGGGCGGCCGCGGCACCGGAGGTGAGGAGCACGATCGCGCGCAGGCTGCGGGCCAGCGTGGCAGGGGCTCCCGGCTCGGTCGTCGGGGTGGCGGCCCCGCCCTCGGCGTGGGCGAGCGCCGGGAAGGCGGCGGTCGCCACCGGGACGGCGAGGACGGCATACGGGAGCAGGTAGACGGCCTGGATGTAGGCATAGGCGTTGACCACACCGGTGTCGAGCGTGCGCGGCGCGTGGGTGAGCCAGAGCGTGAGTGCGACGGTCGCCTGCTGCGCCGCCAGGGCGAGGACGCCCGCACCGGCGAGCTGGGCCGCCCGGTGGCCGAGCCCCCCCGGGAAGGTGAGCGTGGGCCGCAACCGGGTGCCGGTGCGCAGGGTCGGGACGAGCAGCGGCAGGCTGAGGACGACGACGCCGAGCGTGGTGCCTCCCGCGAGGATCCACACGGCTCCGCGCCCGACCTCGTCGGCCCCGACGGGTCCGTCGACGACCTGGCCGTAGGTGACGTAGGCGCCCATGACGACGACGCTCGAGAGCAGCGGCGCCAGGGCGGCGGTGAGGAACCGGCGGTGGGCCTGCAGCACTCCGGCGAGGACGACCCCGATGCCGTACAGCGCCACCTGCGGCGCGAAGATCCGCAGCATCGTCGTGCCGAGCTCGACGCTGCCCGGGCGAGTCGCGTCGTCGAGCAGCAGCTCACTGAGCCAGGGCGCCGCGAGGGCGACCGCGGCGGCGAGCGGAACGAGGATGACGACGGCCCAGGTGAGCAGGGCGGAGGCGCTGCGGTCGGAGTCCTCCCGGCGCCCGGCCCCGAGCTGCCCCGCGACGAGCGGCACGGCGATCGCCGCGAGCGCTCCCCCGGCAGCGACCTCGTAGACGACGTTGGGCAGCGTGTTGAGGGTCTGGTACGCGTCACCGACGGGACTCGTCCCGACGCTGTTCGAGAACACGAGGGTCCGCAGGAAGCCCGCCAGCCTGGCGAGGAGCGTGGCGACCGCCACGACCAGAGCTGCCCGCGCCACGGACCGGCCCACAGCACGCCCGGTCACGGGCGACCCCAGCGGTCGAGACGACGCAGCGCGGGGGTGTCCTCGATGACGGCGCTGAACGACACGCGTTCGGAGAGGACGGTGAGGCCGGCGGTGACGGCGACGACGACGAGCCGCCCCCGCAGGCCGAGTCGCTCGACGAGAGCCAGCCCGACGAGTGCGCCGGCGCTGTTGGCGCCGGTGTCGCCGAGCATCGACTCACCACGCATGTCGGTGCGGACGGTGCCGGCGGCGGCTCCGAGGGCTGCGGCTGCGGTGGTGGCGCCGGCTGCCGACGGGGGCAGGAGCAGGGGCGCCGCGGTGAGGGAGACGGCCTTGAGGGCGCGGCCGGGACGCAGGTCGAGGAGGTTGGCGACGTTGGCCGCTCCCGCGACGGCGGCGCCGCCGACGAGGGTCGTGAGCGCACCACGGCTCGACGAGCGGTCGGCAAGGGCTGCCCCGACGAGGCCGGTGGCCGCCAACCCCACGATCTTCACGGCGCCGGTGGTGACCTCGCCGCGGGTCAGCGCACCGAGGTGGCCCCGCAGGCCCTTGCTCGTCGCGTCGCCGGCGAGGTCGTCGAGGGCGCCGAAGGCACCGGCCCCCAGGCTCACCGTCACGACGGGGAGGGCGGACGGGCCGGCAGCCATCCCGCCGAGGGCCGCGGCCACGGCGTAGACCGGTCCCTCGAGCAGGGTCACGGTGGCGCCCGCGTGGTTGGTGCGGTCCCACCGGGCGCGAAAGGTCTGGGGGACGTGGTGTCGCAGGGCCATCGCGCCGGCAGCGGCGACGCCGGCGACGAGGCCCACCGTGAGCGGACGGCGGCTCACGGCGCCGGGATCGGGGGGTACCCCGCGGACACGCCGTCACCGAGGCCGTACTGGCCGACGCCGCCACCGAGCTGCTGCACGAGGGCGTAGACGACGCTGACCTGGCCGAGGGGCAGGCTGACGTCATCGACGGTGGAGAGGGAGCGGGACGTGCCCGCGTCACCCCGAGCGGCCCGCACCACGGAGGAGACGCCCTCGAAGCCGGTCACCCCGACGTCTGAGGCGAGCACCGCTCCACGCCCGGCGCCGTCGAGGGCCAGGGCGAGGGCGGCGAGCCGGGTCGCGGCACGGTCCCGATCGGTGACGATGTCGCCCTCGATCGGGCCGCCGACCAGCACGGCGGTGGTGGCCGGCACGAGATCGGCCGTCTCGACGTCGATGAGGTTCTCGTTGGTGAGGGCGTCGAGGGCGCCCTTGGCCGCGTCGCTGGTGGCCGAGTCGGCGGAGACCAGCGCGTCGGCGAGGACCTCGTCGAGCGGGGTGGAGTCCGCCTCCGCAGGCTGCGGGAGGCCGAGCGAGCGCCGCAGGTCGGTCGCGAGGGTGGCCTGCTCGGTCGTCGCGGCAGTGCCGAGGGGGACCCAGGAGCTCTCCACCGTGGTGCGCGACACCACCCGGGCGCCCGACGCCGTGAGGAGCTCGTTGACCTCGCCGACGTGGTCGGCGTCCGCCTCGGGGAGGAGCACCAGGGCCACCGTGGTCCCCGCGAGCGCACCACCGACGAGGCGGCCGGCGGCGTCGCGGGTGAAGTCGTCACGCGCCGTCGACCCCTTGCGGGCAGCGTCGAGCTGGGTGCGCAGGGCAGTCCGGTCCTCACGCAGCTGCGTGACCTCCTGCGTCAGCGTGTCCCCGATGGAGCCCTTGAGCGGCCCCGCACCGAGCACGATCCCCACGGCCAGGGCCATGAAGATCGAGACGATCGAGACGAGGTGGTAGCGGAAGTCGATCACGTGACAATGCCTCCGAGGGCGGACCAGAGGTCGTCGAGGCGGGCGCCCAGGACCTGGAGGAGGACCTTGCCTCCGGGGGTCGCCCACAGAGCGGCGGCGAGGGCGAACAGTCCGACGAGGACCATGAGGGCCAGCCACGACCCCGAGATGCGGGAGCGGTAGAGCCGGCTCACCCCCTTGGCGTCGACGAGCTTGCCGCCGACCCGGAGCCGGGTGAGGAAGGTGCTCGCCATGCCGGAGCGCCCCTTGTCGAGGAACTCGACGAGCGTGGCGTGGGTGCCGACCGCGACGATGAGCGTCGCGCCCTTGTCGTCGGCGAGGAGCATCGCGACGTCCTCGCTCGTGCCGGTGGCGGGGAAGACGACGGGCTCGACGCCGAGGGAGCGCACCCGTTCGAGGCCCGGGGCGCGACCGTCGCGGTAGGCGTGCACGACCACCTCCGCGCCGCAGCGCAGTGTCGCGTCGGAGACGGAGTCCATGTCGCCGACGATGAGGTCGGGCGTGTGTCGCGCGTCGACGATCGCGTCCGCTCCCCCGTCGACCCCGATGAGGATCGGCTTGAACTCGCGGATGTAGGACCGCAGCATCTGCAGGTCCTCCTTGTAGTGGTAGCCGCGCACGACGATGAGGACGTGGCGGCCCTCGAGGTCGGTGCGGATGTCCGGTACGCCCACCCCGTCGAGGAGCAGCGCCCGCTCCTGCTTGAGGTACTCCATCGTGTTGGCGGCGAAGGCCTCGAGCTGGTCGTTGAGGCCGGCGCGTGCCTCGCTCATCGAGTCGGTCACCAGGGCGGCGTCGAGGGCGGCGCCGGTGGCCAGCACCCGGTCACCGTCGAGCAGCTGGTCGCCCTCGAGCCGGACCATCGTGCCCTCGGCGAGCGACATGACCTCCTCGCCGACCGAGTCGAGGAGCGGGATGCCGGCCGCGAGGATGATCTCCGGCCCGAGGTTCGGGTAGCGACCCGAGATCGACGCCGCGGCGTTGACGACGGCCGCCGGGCGGCAGGCGACGAGGGCCTCGGCGCTGACCTTGTCGATGTCGACGTGGTTGATCACCGCGACGTCGCCGGGCTTCAGCCGCTTGGTCAGGTCCTTGGTGCGCGGGTCGACGCGGGCGCGCCCGTGGACGCCGGCAGGGCCGGGGTCACGTTCGCGGCGCAAGCGGGTCGTGAAGGGCATCCCGGACATCGTGCCACGCTCGGCCTGTGCCCTCGTGCACGGCGCGGCCGGTCAGGCGTCGATGCTGCGGCCGAGGTCGGCGAGCAGGTCCCGGGCGTGCTCGAGGGCGGCCTCGCTCCCCGTCCCCGCCATCATCCGGGCGAGCTCCGCGACGCGGTCCTGCCCGATGACGCGACGCACCCCGCTGCGCGTCACCTGCCCGTCGTCGGACTTGGAGACGACGAGGTGGTGGTCGGCGTGAGCGGCCACCTGCGCGAGGTGGGTGACGACGATGACCTGTGCCGACGTGGCGAGGGCGGCCAGGCGTGCACCGACGTCGAGGGCGGCCCGGCCACCGACACCCGAGTCGACCTCGTCGAAGACGAAGGTCGGCACCGACCCGCTGGCCTCGGCTGTGGCGACCTCGATCGCGAGCATCACCCGTGACAGCTCTCCACCGGAGGCGACTCGGCTCACGCTGCGCGGCGCGCTGCCGACGTTGGCCGCGAGCCCGATCTCGACCTCGTCGGCGCCATGGGACCCGAGACGCCCGGCGGGCGTCACGCTGACGACGACGCGGGCCGAGCCCATCGCGAGATGGGACAGCTCCTCGGCGATGCGGTCGCCGAGCCGGGAGGCCGCCGCGCGGCGGGCCTCGGTCAGCTCCCCGGCCAGGGTGCTGCGCTCGGCGTCCAAGGCCGCGACCTGCCGCTCGAGGTCGACGATCCGGTCGTCGTCGCCCTCGAGCTCGAGGACCCGTCGGGACGCGTCCCGGCCCCAGGCGATCACCTCGTCGACGGTGTCGCCGTAGCTGCGCGTCAGCTCCCCGAGCTCGGCCCGGCGCTGCTGCACCCAGGCGAGCCGGCCCGGGTCGAGGTCGACGTCGGCGACGTAGCCGGACAGGTCGGACGCGAGGTCCGTGACGAGGTGGGCGACCTCGGTGAGCCGGCGCTCGAGGTCGGCCAGGGCCGGGTCGTTGGCGCTGACCTGGGAGAGCGCGGTGCGGGCGCGGGCCAGGGCGCCGATGACGCCGTCGTCGCCGTCGCCGTAGCTGTCGTCGCTGCCCGCGAGCAGCACCTGCGCCTCGGACGACCCCTGGCGCAGCTCCTCTGCGTGGGCGAGGCGCTCGTCCTCGATGCGGAGCGCGGCGTCCTCGCCGTCCTGCGGCTCGGCGGCCTCGATGCGCTCGAGGCCACGACGCAGCAGGTCGAGCTCCTGGGCGCGCTCGCGGGCCGCGGTGCGCAGGGTCTCGAGCGCGGTCACGGCACGTGCGTGTGCGGCATACGCCGTCTCGTATGCCGTCCGCGCAGCTGCCACGGGCTCGGCACCGAACGCGTCCACCAGCTCACGGTGCTCGTCGGGGCGGCGCAGGCGCCACTGGTCCGCCTGTCCGTGGACCGCGACGAGGTGCTCGCCGAGCTCGCCGAGCACGCCGACCGGGGCACTGCGACCTCCGACGTGCGCGCGCGAACGGCCCTCGCCGCTGACCGTGCGGACGAGGACGAGGGACTCGTCGACGTCGCCCCCGGCCTCGGCGGCGCGCACGGTGGCCGGGTGATCGGCGGGCACGTCGAACACCCCCTCGACGACCGCCCGGTCGGCACCCTCACGGACCATGGCGGAGTCGGAGCGGGCCCCGAGGAGGAGGCCGAGACTGGTCACGACCATCGTCTTGCCCGCACCGGTCTCGCCGGTGAGCACCGTCAGGCCCGGGCCGAACTCGATGAGCGACTCGTCGATGATCCCGAGGTCCTGGATCCTGATCTCCTGGAGCACCGCGATCAGCCCTGGGGGAGGTCGGCCTCGGCCGACTCGATCGCCCGCCGCGCCGCGCCACGCCACCCGTGGATGGACAGGTCGAACTTCTCGACGAGACGGTCGGTGAAGGGCGAGCCGGCGAAGCGCGCCAGACGCACGGGGTCGGCGCTCCGGTGGACCTGGATGCGCGCACCGGGAGGCAGGTCGACGGCGCGGCGCCCGTCGCAGCAGACGACCCCGGCGCCCTCGGTCCGGGGTACGACCTCGACGGCGAGCTGGCTCTCGGGCCCCACGACGAGAGGACGGGCGAAGAGCGCGTGCGCGCTGATGGGCACGAGCAGCATGGCGTCGACGTCCGGCCACACGACCGGTCCCCCGGCGGAGAACGCGTAGGCCGTCGAGCCGGTCGGGGTGGCCATGACGACGCCGTCGCATCCCCAGGTGGACAGCGGACGCCCGTCGATCTCGACGGTGAGCTCGATCATCCGCTCGCGAGAGGCCTTCTCGACCGTGACCTCGTTGAGCGCCCAGCTCTCGAACACCGTCTCGCCGTCGTGGAAGGCGGTGACCTCGAGCGTCATGCGGTCCTCGATGGTGTAGTCGCGCGAGACGATGCGCTCGACCGTGACGTCGAGGTCGTCGCGCTCCACCTCGGCGAGGAACCCGACGTGGCCGAAGTTGACGCCGAGCAGGGGGACGCCCGAGCCCCGGGACAGCTCGGCGGCTCGCAGGATGGACCCGTCACCACCGAGGATGCAGACGAGCTCGCAGCCGTGGGTGGGGTCCTCCGGGTGCGCCGCGACGAGGTCCGGCTGGCCCTCGAGCGGGGTGCCGCGCACCTCGTCGACGATCACGGCGACGTGGACCCCAGCGGCCTTGAGCCGGCGGACGACGCCGAGCGCGTGGTCGTGGACCTCTGGTCGGGCCGGGTGGACGACGAGCAGGATGCGTCGCGGCTGGCTCATGCGCGTCCTTCCGTGGCGAGGTCCCGGACGGCGGCGTGCACCGCGTCGGGGTCCATCGTGCCCGAGGCCCCCGACCTCCCCCACAACAGGTACTCGGTGTTGCCCTCACCGCCGCTGATCGGGCTCCTTGCGAGTCCGTGGATCCCCAGACCGGTCGCAGTGGCCGCTGCCACGACGTCCGTGAGCGCCCGGCGGCGATGGCGCGGGTCGACGACGATGCCGTTCTTGCTCAGCCGTCCCCGGCCCACCTCGAACTGCGGCTTGACGAGGACGACCACGTCACCACGGTCGTTCGTCAGCCCCGCGATGGCCGGCAGCACGAGGGTGAGCGAGATGAACGACAGGTCGGCGACCACGAGGTCGAAGGTCCCGAGCCGCTCGGCGGTCGTGTCACGGATCGACGTGCCGCTGAGCTCGGTCACCCGGGGGTGCTCCCGCAGCTCGTCGACCAGCTGGTCGTGCCCCACGTCGAGGGCGACGACGTGCTCCGCACCCCGGCTCAGGAGGACCTGGGTGAAGCCGCCCGTCGACGCGCCGACGTCGAGGCAGCGCCGCCCGGCTGCCGCCAGCCCGACGGCCTCCCACAGCGTGAACGCGTGGTCGAGCTTGTGTGCGGCCCGCCCGACCCACCGAGGACCGGCGGAGGCGATGACGAGGTCGGCGTCGTCCTCGACCGCGGTGGCTGCCTTGAGCACGACCCGGCCGTGCACCGTGACGTGCCCGGCCTCGACGAGGTCACGCGCCTCACCGCGCGAGCGAGCCAGGCCGCGCCGCACGAGCTCGGCGTCGAGCCGGGCGATCTCAGCCGCCCAGATTGCCGAGCCGGCCCTGCAGGGTGCGCTGCACCTGCTCGCCGCGCTCGATCTGCGCGTCGAGGTCGTCCTCCGGGGCGGACGCGAGGTCGCGCAGGGAGGCGTCGATCACCAGGTCGCCCGTCTCCGGGGCGCCCGAGTCCGGGGCTCCGGGGTCCGGGGCGCTCAAGTCCGAGGACGCCGACTCCTGCGATCCGCCGCTCTCGGGGACGTCCGACTCCTGCGGCTCCGGTTCCGGGGCCGAGGGCGGCCCCGGTGCCGGGATCCGCACTTCGGAGTACTCGCTCACGCGCTGCCCGCCGAGCTCGAGGTGTCCGTGGGCGCCGACGCGGCGCCGGACTTCTTCGCGGTGGTGGTCCTCGACGTCGACTTCTTCGCCGACGACGCGGTGCCGGAGGTCCCGCCACCGGTCGACTTCTTGGCGGTCGTGCTCTTCTTCGCGGCGGACGACGTCTTCGCGGTGGTGGACTTCTTCGCTGCCGAGGACTTCCTGGCGGTCGTGCTCTTCTTCGCGGTGGTGGACGTCTTCGCGGCCGATGACTTCTTGGCCGTCGAGGCCTTCTTCGCCGGCGACGTCGTCTTCGCGCTCGACGTCTTCGCGGTCGACGTGCGGGTCGCCCGGCGCGGGGATTCCGCGCCGGTGCCGGTGCCGGTGCTGGTGCTGGTGCTGGTGCTGGTGCCCTTCGGCGCAGACGCCGCCTTCTTCAGCGACGAGCGAGCCGGTCGTCGGCCCGCCGGCGCCGGCGTCGAGGCAGGCGTCGTGCCGGCCGCCACCGTGTCGGACACCGCGGCGCCTGCGGTGTCGGCGACGGAGGCCACTCCGGTCGCGGCGGCACCGGCTGTCGCGGAGGAACGGCCGGACAGTGTGGCGGCGAGGTCCTCGACCTGGCCGCGGAGCGAGGACACGGTGGCGGACACCTGCGCCAGCTCCTGCTGCAGGGTGTCGACGTCGAGGCGACCGACGGCCTTGTCGACCTCGGCGCGCACCAAGGACACGAGGTTGCGGCGGTTGGTGTTGGCGGCGGCGATGAGCTCGTCGGCCATCTTGCTCGCCTGCTTGGTCACCTTCTTGGGCGAGAGGTCGTTGTTGGTCAGGGCCACGAGCTCGGCGGCGGCGTCACGGGCAGCCCCCTTGGTCATCTCGCCCAGTCCGGAGGCGAGCTCGACATATCCCTGGATCATCGACCGCTTGGCCATCGTTCCTCCTGTGGTTCGGGGTGGTTGGCGCCCACGCTACTCGGCAACCCCGGTTCCCGACCGGACGTCAGCGGGCCAGCGCCGCAAGCACCTGCGGGACAGCGCGACTGACGTGATCTCCAGCCAGGCCCTCGTCCTGCGCCGCCCACTCCCTGCGCAGTGCGGCCACCGCCGGCTCGAGCTCCTCCTCGTCGACGAAGAGCGCGCGCAGGTCGGCGGCGATCCAGGTCGGCCGGGCTGCGGTCCGGGCGGCGATCGCGTCCGGCACGCCATGCACGCCGGTGAGGACGAGGAGCGAGTCCATGCCCGCCGCCGTCGCACCCTCGATGTCCGTCTCGAGGCGGTCCCCGATGGCGAGGATGCGGTCCGGCTCGACGCCCAGGCGCTCGGCGCACAGGAGGTACAACGGCTCGTCGGGCTTCCCGGCCACGAGCTCGGGTCCACGGCCGACGGCCGCGCCGACCGCGAGCACCAGCGCACCGTTGCCCGGGGCGAAGCCCGAGGCCGTGGGCAGGGTGTGGTCGGTGTTGGTCGCCAGCCACAGGGCGCCGCGCTGCACGGCGTATGCGGCCTGGGCCAGGTCGTCGGCCGTCACCGCCGGGCCGTACCCCTGCACGACCGCAGCCGGCTCGTCCGCCGCCGTGGTCACCGGCTCGAAGCCCCGCTCCCGCAGGGCGTCGGACACCCCCGAGCCACCGATGGCCAGGACCCGTGCTCCCGGCTCGAGGTGCCGGGTCAGCACCCACGCCGCGGCCTGGCTGCTCGTCGCGACCGCGCTGTCCTCGATCGTCAACCCGAGCCGTCGCAGGTGGTCCCCGACCTCCGATGGTGGTCGGGACGCGTTGTTCGTCGCGAACTGGATGGGTATGCCGGCTGCCGACAGCGACTCGACGGCGTGCGCCACTGCCGGGTCACCTCGGTAGACGACGCCGTCGAGGTCGACGATGAGCGCGTCGTAGCGGTCGACGAGCCTCACTCGTGGACCTCGTCCTCCTCCGCACCCCCGAGGAGGTCGGTCGCGCTCACGCCATCGAGCTCCTCCAGGCGCTCCACGGCGTCGGTCTCGTACTCGGTGTCGGCGTCAGCGGCCTTCTGGAACCACTCCCGCGCCTCCTCGGTGCGACCGAGCCCGAGCAGGGTGTCGGCATACGCGTAGGCGAGCCGTGGCTGGTTCGACTTCTTCAGCTGGGGGATCTGCAGCGCGACGAGCGCGGCGTCGGTCTGGCCCAGGTCGCGGCGGATCCCCGACACGACGATGGCGAGCTCGACCCGCTCCTCGGTGGGGAGGCGGCGCGACTCCGGCGACTGCGCCAGGTCCAGGGCGCGCTCGTGCCGCCCCAGCCCTCGCTCGCAGTCGACCATGAGCGGCAGGAGGTGGTCGGAGCCACTGATCCGCCGCACCGTCCGGAACTCCCCGAGGGCCCGGGCGAAGTCCCCGGTGCGGTAGGCGACCATGCCGAGGGCCTCACGGGCAGCCGGGACCCGACCGGCGCGCCGGACCGCGGTCTCGGCGTGGGCCATGGCCGCGTCGTAGTCGTCCGCCTCGAGCAGGGCGGCCACCATCACGAGGTGCTGGGCCACCCCCTCGGCGTTCTCCTTGCTCAGGGTTCGCAGCTGGTGGTGCACGGAGCGGTCCAGCTCCTTGCCGGTGACCCCGTCAGGGATGCGGGGCTCCGGGCGCCGCGGCGTCTTGGGTGCCAGACGGGGCCCGCCTCGCTGCTCACCATCCCGGTCCGATCCCCCGCGGGTCGGCCGGGCCGAGTTCCGACGGTCGCCGCCGGAGTCCCCGCGTCGATCGGCGCTCGACCCGCCACGACTGTCACCGCGTCGGTCGCTGCTCGGACCACCCCGACCACGCTCGGGACCTCCCGAGCTGCGCGGAGGCCGGCCACTCGCATCGCGGCCCCGCGAACCGGATCCGCCGGCGTCACGTCGGGAAGTGCCTCGACGGGAGTCGTCACGCCCGCCCTCGCGTCCGGGTCCGCGGTTCTCGTCAGTCATCGAAGCCTCCAGGGGCGGTCGGGCGGCGACGGGCGCCGCGAATGCACGACCACAGTGTAGGGCCGCGCCGGCAGGCCGACCCGAGGCGAATGGTCCGGGGCCGTCGGTCCGGAATTTCGCCGGAAATGGGCCCGGCCTTGGTGGGAAAATGAGAAATGGCCCGCCGGGTGGGCGGGCCATTTCTGGAATGTTTGTCCGGCTGCGTCCTA
>NZ_JBMBWH010000017.1:0-32901 GCF_048606435.1 Knoellia terrae
TCCTCGACAAGCTACTGTCCGAGCACGACAACCCCGGTGTTTCCTTCACCGCTTGAATCCACCTGCGTGACCGCACCGCTTCCAGTGCAGTAGGTGGCGGGTCAGGTGCCTCAGAACGCACGTATGCCGTGTGCTCTGGTGGGCACACGGCATACGGCGTCGTGTCGGTGCGGCTCGCTCAGTCGAGGTAGTCGCGCACTAGGAACGGCTGAGCGCTGTGCGCTCATGCGGGACAGACGTGCAGGTCACAAGCGCTGTGCACTGAAATATGCTGGACTGAGAATCGTGGCCAGCTCGTTGGTCGGTAGCCCGAACACAACGTGGGTGGAGGGTTGCAACTTGACTGCACGCGACGAGGTGCTGCGTACGGCCCGGAGGTTGGCGGCTGCCTCCCCCGATGGCACGTTCACTCCCGACGAGGTCGTCAGTGCCCTCAAATCGGCCGGAACCTCATATACGGAATCGACGATTCGCACACACGTCACATCCAGGATGTGCGCCAACGCCCCCAACAACCACGCAGTGACGTATGGCGACCTCACTCGCGTCGCGGACGGTCGATATCGCCTCTTCCAGTGACGACCGGCTAGGGACTCCCGGTCTTTCCCGGTCGACTGCCACAAGCAAGCTGCATCCGGGCTCGTTCAGCAGGGCCCGTCGTTCGGGTTTCCATCAACGAGACGTCGAGCGACGGTGTCTGCCGAAGCTACGCCTGGCGGACGCGTCGCGGCGACGATCCCGGGACCCACGTGAAGCCCGGCACGCGGCCCGCATCCAGGGCAGCCGACAGAGCGCCGGCGCTCACCTCTCCGGAATCGTAGTCGTCCGACGGCATTGCCTTGATCTCTTGCACGGTGAGCTCAAGGTCGGCTGAGCGCCCCGCGAAGCACTGAGCAATATGGGCAGCGATGGCACCGCCAGGTCGCCTTCCGGTCCCGGCAGGCCGATCGAACTCAACATCGTCATCCTCGAGGTAGAGCTCGTCGTCAGCAGGTTCGTCGCCGGCCGCTCGCGTTTCCGTAAGCCCCAGCAGGTCGTTGAGAGCCTTCGCCAGCAGCTCCTGCCGTGCAGCGAGGAACTGCGGAAAGGCCTCGAGGGCCCACAATCTGGGATCGCTGGGCACCCACTGGTCCGCCAGGTGTTCCACCGGAACCTTGGCCAGATAGTCCACCGGGAGCGCGGCGGAAATCTTGCGATTGGTGGCGCCCGAGATGAAGGCAAGGTTGGCGATGTTGTTGGTCACGGCCCGGCCGTGGTCCTTCTCCACCCGGGCCTTGGGGAACACGTGGTGGTACTCAATTTTTGATGAGGACGTCATCGGCGCCGCCGCCAAGGCTTGGTGCGAGTGCCAGTCCTTGGCCTGCCGCCTCAGCGCGGCGATGTAGAGCAGGTTGAACCACGAGGAGGAGTAGGTGCGGGATGCGAGTTCGGTGCCTTCGATTTTTGCTCCGACCGGACGGGCGCCGGAGGCTCGCCGAAGGAGTTCGTCCCAGAGGGCCTCGCCGGTCTGCTCCCGGATAAGCCGTGCCTCGATGTCGAGTTTGCCTTCCACCTGGTTCGAGTAGTGGCTGAAGGCCATGGCCGTGTACACCCAGCGGCGGAGGCTGTCGATGTCGTGAGCACTGATCGAGCTGCCGCGTCGGTAGAGAAACAGACTTGGCGTCACAACGACGTTCGGACTCGTCAGCACCGCTGCACGGGGTATGCCGCACTCGCCCTTGAGGAAGTCGATACCCAGCTTGAGCGCCCTCTCGGTCTCGGCCCAAGCACTCTTGAGATCAGTGCCGCTCATGGACTTGTTGATGAGCTTGATGGCGTGCGCTCCGGACCCCGCCAACAAGCCCATGAGTCTTAGCACCGCCTCGCGATCCAGCGCGAACCGCTCGGAGGCGAGGTCGGCGTTGAAGGCGTCGATGGTGTCGAGCCCCTCCGGCCACCGCGCCCCGATCGCCGAGTACACCAGATCGCCCTTGGACAGGCGTCGGCCACCTTGGTTGACGCGGGCGAAGATCTCCGCCACTTCTTCGTAGTCGTCGGACTCGACCGTGATGACGGGGATCCTGTAGTCGCGGATGGCGTGGACCCGACGTGCTCGGCTGTAGATCTCGTCGTAGTCGGGATCCGACGGTGTGACTCCTGCATCACGCAGGATCGAACTGAACTGGGCGTCATCTGCCATTAAGGCTGTGACACGCACCAGCCGTGGGCTCTTCTGAGCCCCGCTGGGGTTCAAGAATGTCTGGGAGTCGATGTCAAACCTGACGTCGAGCGGTCCGCCGACGATCTTCTCAGGGGCAAACACCTTGGCAAGGCTCGTCAACCGCTGCTGTCCGTCCAGCAGGATGGCGGGATGCAGTTGATGTTGTGCCTCCTGCAGCACGGATGCCTGGCGAAGTGGAACCTCCATCGTGGTCTTCCACAACAACAGCGAGCCCACTGGATAGCCGCGGTACAGCGAGTCCAACAGATGAGGGACCTGCGGCCGCTGCCATACGTAGCCTCGTTGGATCGACGGGATGACCAGCCTCCCACCGAGCAGATCACGCACCTCGGTGATCAGCGACTCGCTACCAAGACCCATCAGGGCATCCTCTCGTCGGGCTCCGTCGTGAGCGCGATCGTGACAGGAAGCGAGCGGTAGTACTTTCTTGCTCGCGTGGAAGTGCGCCGCGTGGTGACGTCGGCGATCGCGGCGTTGATGGGCACGTTCAGGAAGGGCAGCCCTCGGATCAGGGCGGCTCGCGAGAACTTGATGCCCACAACCCTGAACATCGCTGTGATCGTCTGGAGAAGGGGACCCCTCAGGTGTCGTTCCAGAAGACGCTTGGCCACCCGCTGTGCGCCCTTTTGAGCCGAGTCCGTCAGCTTCTTGCTGCCAGCGGTTTCGAGGTTGTGCAGAGCGAGCACTTCCTTCATCCTCACGGTGGCATCCCGTGGATCATGACCATAGGCCGCCGCGATCATCAGCGTCAGTCGCATCTGTATCCAGCTCAGTGCAGCGAGGTCCGCCACGATCGCGACACCGGTCGCCGCAAGTGCACCAGGAGGTCCCGCTGTGGCTGTACCTCCGATTCCGGCCAAGGTGGTTGCGAGACCTGCACCTGCGCCTTCGCTGCGCACCAAGATCAGTTGGCTCTTGACGAGACGTTCGACGTGGTGCTCAACGTCGAACTCAGGGTGGGCGCGATGCGCCAGAGCTTCCTTGTGGATCTGGTCAGCGTGACTGCCCACCACCCGGCGGGCGAGAACCTCCGGCGCCCTCGCACCCGCTGCGACCAGGTCCTTGACGAAGTCCGGCTGGCCCTTGTCCGGGTCTGACACTGGCAGGCCCTCGCTCATCGGTCAGTCTTTCCCGGGTTTTGGTTATCGAGGATGTCGAGCCCAGGAAGCGCGTCGACGATGGCCATGGTCTCCAAGCTGACCGTGACGATCCGGGCCAGCAGGTCGATGATGTAGCGCGGGTCGGACACCTCGCGTGACCAGTCGTTCGGGTCGTTGACGATGCCCGAGGCCTTGTCGGTCTTCACTTGATACCGGTCGATGATCCACTCGATCGCGGAGCGCGACCCCAGCATGTAGCGGTGCGCTTCCTCGGGAATCCCACTCAGCGTGATCGCAGAGTTGTAGACGACCGTCGACTTGTCGGCGACGAGTTTGTTCGTCTCGGGGTCGCGTTTCTTGCCGAACGCCATCTTGACGACCCTGAAGCGTTCGAATGCCGTGTCGCTCGTATCGCCGTCGTCGTCCGGAAGTCCGTCGAGCGGGTAAGGCACGACCGACTCGTAGCCGAGGTGAAGCTCGAACAAGTCGCGACCGGCCTTGATAAAAGGCCACGGGTCGGAGACGAGCGGGATGCGTGGCAGCATCTTCTTGAGGTCGGCGGCGTACGTCTCGCGGTACTCCGGCGAGTGAAGCAGCCCGTACACGTAGTAGAAGATGTCGTCCTTAGTGACCGCCCCCCCGTACGCGGCCTGGAACTGTTCCAGGGCAACATCCGTGACGTTGTCGATCCGCCGATCCCCATGATCGGCCTCAACCTCGGTGGCGTCGAACAGCGAACCGTCCACATCGGCCGGCTGGTACCGCCATCGAGGGAACAGGCTAATGGCGCTGATTCCCGCGCCCCCCATATCGACAACGCGGTCGAATGCCAAGACCATGAAGGGGGGGGCGGAACTGCCAGGGTTCGGCAGGTAGAAGCCGAAGTTCTCGTTTGATTCTGTAGGAAAAAGGTCGAGCAGTCGATATCGCCGCTCATTTAGCAGGCGGTCGAAGTAAAGCGACATTCGCGTGAACGGCCGGTACGAGACACTTCGAATCGACTCCCTGCTGAAATGAGCCACGATCCCGCGGTCCAAAGCAGACGCTAGCCCGCCGCTCCATGAGATGAGCTTCGGATCGCTTGTCGCGACATCAGAGCTGCGGCCCTGGTTTCGCTCACTCTCATAGGTGTCGATCAACCTTTCGATGTTGGCGCCCAGCTGGGTGGAATCGAAGTTGAAGCACCACGCATCACGGTTGGTCTTCACACCTCCCGACGATCCGCCGAAAACCGAGCCCAACTTCGATGGAGAAAGGGGAATGAAGGAACTGAAGTCGTCGCGGCGATGGTTGAGCCAGTCGCCGTGCTCGTTAGAGGTCAGCGAGTGGGTTTCAAGTCTCGTCACGCCTCCCGCGGCCGCCACCTTGGCCAGTTTCTCCTCGCGGGTGAGGTAGTCGCCGATGTCGGTGTAGTGGATCCGGGTTGACCCGGTGTAGTGGGGGTCCTTAACGAGGACGGTGATGGCGACGGTGGCGCGTGAGCCGGCGTCGAAGACTTTGCCGCCCTCCTTGCGTGACTGCTCGCCAGCCGTTCTCTGATTGCCGCGCAGGTTGTAGACGTGTATATCGCTGAACTCCTCCGCGAGGGTCAAGCGCATACCGTCGGCGGTGTTGGAGTCCAGCCAGCCACCGTTGGTGACGAAGGCGACGACACCCCGGTCCGCGATCCGCACGCTCGCCCACTTGATCGCCCGGATGTAGGAGTCGTAGAGCGAATTCTTGTTCGTCGCGGTCGATCGCGCCGCGTAGGTGTCGCGGATGGCGGCGTCAAGTGCGGGGTATTTCTCGTTGGCGTTTGCGTCGTTCGCGCTGTCCTGTCCCGCCGAATATGGCGGGTTGCCCAAGATCACTTGGATGTCGAGGGCCTTGAGCTTGTCGAGGCGTTCGTTGTTCTCGGGGAAGACCTCGAGGTCAGGTCGGTCGTCGTCCTCCCAGGACTGGAAGGTGTCGGTGAGGATGAGCCCGGGGAACGGCTCGTAGGCCCGCTCGTCCTCCAACGTTCCGCGGACGAGGTCCTGGTAGGTGGTCTCGATGTTCACTGCGGCGATGTAGTACGCGAGGAGCAGGATCTCGTTGGCGTGCAGTTCGTTCGCGTACTTGCGGGCCAAATCCTCGGGTTTGATGAGTCCGGACTGAAGCAGCCGGACCATGAAGGTGCCGGTGCCCGTAAATCCGTCCAAGACGTGAACGCCCTCGTCGGTGAGGCCCTGCCCGAAGTGCTTCCGAAGGACCTCATCAGCGGAGTTGAGGATGAAGTCGACGATTTCGATGGGGGTGTAGACGATTCCGAGCTTGTCAACGGTCTTTTTGAACGCGGTCGCGAAGAACTTGTCGTAAAGCTCAATGATGATCTTCTGCCGACCTTCTGCGTTGTCGACGCCTTCCACTCGGGAGCGGACCGAGTTGTAGAACTTCTCGAGTCCCGAGTTCTCGGTGTCGAGGGAGTGTTCGTCGAGTAGGGCGAGCATCCGCTCCATCGTCTGCGCGACCGGGTTGTTGGCGGCGAAGTCGTAGCCGCCGAAGAGGGCATCGAACACGGGCCGGGTGATGAGGTGCTGGGCAAGCATCTCGATCGCGTCGCTCTGGGTGATGCCGTCGTTGAGGTTGCCACGCAGGCCGTGAAGGAAGGCGTCGAACTCCTGCGTTGCCTTCGAGTCCTTGTCGGCGAGCAGCGCGGTAATCCGGACGATGTGCTGCTGGGCGATGTCGGCGACGTCTTTGGCCCAGGTCTCCCAGTAACGGCGCTCCCCGACCTTCTTGACGATCCGCGCGTAGATCGCGTCACGCCACTCCTCGATGCCGAACGGCAACGCGAGCTGGGTTGAGTCCTCCTCGTCGCGAAGTATTGGCCTCGTGGTGTCGAAGATCCGGACCCGGCTGTCCTTCTTGTTGTTGAGGTCGAGCTTGTTGACCATCGCATTGAAGCGGTCGTCGTGCGCGCGAAGCGCCTGGAGGACCTGCCACACCGCCTGGAACCGCTTGTTGTCAGCAAGAGCCTCCTCCGGTGGCATCCCGGCGGGGACGACTACGGGCAGGATGATGTAGCCCAGCTTCTTGCGGCCGGTCGGGTCCTTGCGCATTACCCGCCCGACGGACTGAACGATATCGACCTGCGACGCGCGAGGACTAAGGAACACCACCGCGTCGAGCGCAGGCACGTCCACGCCCTCGCTGAGGCACTTCACGTTGGTGAGCACACGGCATACGTTGTCGTCGGTCTCACTGCCGGCCTTGAGCCACTGCAGGTCCTGCCCACGCTCGAGCGCGTTCATCGTTCCGTCGACGTGACGGATCGCGACCTGGAGGCTGTTCCCCTGCAGTGACACGGCGTTGTCCTCGGCATACGTGGCGATGAGTCGGTCGACGATGCTGGGGAACGCTTCGGTGGCCGCCTTGGAGGACCTGATGTTGCCGGCGAACGCGACGGCGGTTCGCATCGGCGCAAGATTTTCGCCGAGGTCCTCGTCGACAACGCCGCCGAACCGCTTGGCCAGACCGTTCCAGCACCCGATGAGCTTGGCGGCGTCTTCCAGTTTGATCTCGCCCGACGAGGCGAGCTCCTGCTGGAAGGACTCGGCGACGAAGCTCTCGTCGACCTTGAGGACGATCACCTTGTAGTCCGTGAGGAGGTCCTGCTCGACGGCCTGACCGAAGCCGAGGCGGTGAAGCACCTCCCCGTAGACGGCTGGGTCGTCCATCGAGGCGAGGACGGCCTTGTTGTCGTCAGCCTTGTCCTTGGTCTCGGGGTTGAACAGCCGCGGCGTTGCGGTCATGTAGAGGCGCTTTGCGCCCTTGATGAACGCGTTGTTGTGGACACGAACGAAGGTGGACTCGTCCTCACCTGTCAGCGTGACTCCGGTGGTGCGGTGGGCCTCGTCGCAGATGATGAGGTCGAACTCGGGAAGGCCATCGTCCTGGGCTTGGGCCACAACGTCGATCGACTGGTAGGTCGAAAAGACGACAGTGAACTGGTCGTCGTCGTGCCGTTCTTTGACTTGCCTCGCGAGAGCCAAGGTGTCCGTCGTGGCTGGGTAGATGAGGTCGGCCAGGCCGAGGTCCTCTGTGTCGGTGCGCTTGCCGACCTTGGTGTCGGAGCAGACCGCGAATGCACGGAACGGGATCTCCGACTCCTGCTTCCACTCGCGCAGGGTCTGGTTGAGCAGCTGGATGCTCGGGACAAGGAAGAGGACCGTGGTGGCCTGCGCCTTGTGGTCGGTGGCGAACTGCTCCGCGATCTTGAGGCTCGTGAAGGTCTTGCCGGTGCCGCAGGCCATGACGAGCTGGCCCCGTTCGGAAGTGGCGAGGCCTTCGAGGACGTCCGTCTTGGCCTTGAGCTGGTGAGGCCGCAGCGTCTTCCTGCCCGTAGTGGGGAGGAACTGCTGGGGTGCCTGCCAGTCGATGAGTGACCAGTCGACCTTGGACTCGAGCAGGTCGGAGATGCCGATGCGGACTATGGGGACGGTCAGGCCGTCGAGCTGCTTCTCGGCCGTTGGACCCCAGTCCTTGGCGGTGGAGAACATGATCCGACCGGTGTACTGGGGTTTGGCAGAGGCCGCGATGAACGAGTCGATGTCTCCCTTGGCGATGTGGTGCTGCGGGTCGTAGAACTTGCACTGGATCGCGCACCACCCGCCGGTGTGGACGTCGCGGGCGACGATGTCGATGCCGTGGTCGTGCTGCTTGCCCTTGTCCGGCCACTCGTCCCAGAGGTAAACCTCGTCGAAACGGTCGGCATACTCCGGCGCGGTGCGCAGATAGCTGGCCATGAGCCGCTCGAACGCAGTGCCCTTGCCGACGTTGTCGGCTCCGTACGCATTCCAGATTTCGTCGAGTTTGCCGAGCAGGTAGTCGAATTCCGACTCGAGCACGCTGGTGTTTGCGGTCTTCCCCTGGGTCACATGGCGCACCCTACCTAGCCCCTTTGGCCCTCGCTCGACTTCTCGGAACCTCAACGGGGCCACGTCTGCCTGCGGTGTTCTGCTGACAGGGGTAGCGATCGGGCCTATGGTGCGGACGGTGGGAAATCTTGCAACGGGGGGCGGCAGCAGCGCCGTGGCGGCGTCGACCCATGCCGCCTGTGAACGGTTCCGTCGGACGGACCCGATGCTCACCGGCAAGAGCCGGCGGACGCTCGCTGCCGAGTTGGGGCACCCTGACACCTCTGCTGGAATCCCCGAGGCGCGGTTCATGCGCGCCATGGTCTTCGAGCGGCTCATCCGCGACGAGAAGTTCGTCTCCGAGCTGCTCACGACCACGGTGGGTCGGCTGCGGCTTAACCGGCCGGTCGGCGTGAGGCGAGGCGACGGCAAGGTCGTGCCTGCGACCACCGCAACGGCCCTGGCCCAGGCGCACCTCAAGGCCGTGCACCAGGGCGAGGCGACGATGGTCACCGCACTGGCTCTGCCCTTTCCCGGTTTGGAGACGCACACGTCCGCCACACCCGTGAAGCCCGATTTCGCTGTGGTCGCGCCACGCCGAAGTGACGACGGAGGAGCGGTGGAGGCCGACCACTCTGCCCCGGTCATCGGGAGCTGGCTCATCATGGGAGACGCCAAGGACTACGAGCGCGTGCGCTCCCGCATCGACGACCCGCGGATGCTCAAGGGCTTCCTCCAGGTGGCCCTGGGCGCAGAGGCAGCCGCCGCTTGGACGAAGCTCCCCAAAGGAATGCTCGTCCACCGATGGGGTGCGCTTGCCGTCCCGCGCAACTCCTTCCTCCAGCCGGAGGCCGTCGTCGAGAGCCTCGATGACCACCGACTCGAAGTGATGGAACGCGCCGAGGAACGAGCCCGCCTGATGGACGAGCCGGGGGCCTCGTGGCCGGTGGACTCGACCGAGGTCAGTGGCTTTGTCGAACACCTTCAGCTCACTTTCGACCCCGGAACGTGCGTTGCGTGCGCGATGCACAACTACTGCCGCGACAAGGTCCGCAGTTCCGCTGACCCGGCGTCGCTGCTCGTCGAGATCGGCGTGCGGCCCGAGCAGCGTCCGTCTGTGATCGGATTGGTCGACGGCACCGGCGTCGTCAAAGACGCTCCGGAGTCGCTCGTCGCCACCGTCACGGCCACCATCGACGGTGTTGCCGGGGCGACCGGCCAACGAAGGACCGACCCCGTCGGGCTGCCGGGCACCGTCTATGTCGTCCTCGCCAAGTCGGACGCGGCCGCGTTGGGCGTCCATGGAGTCGGGGTGCAGCGAACCAGCGGGTCCGGTCCTGGATCGTGGACCTTCCACGTCTTCGACAACCCACAGGCACCAGCGACTCGACTCGCTTTGATGTCAGTCCTGGGCGAGGCCATCGAAGCGACCATGCTCGAGGCGGCTCTAGACGAGGACGGCACCGCAGCGCCCGTCCACGTCGTTGTCCCCGACGCGGCCACTGGAGACCTGCTCGTCTCCATCGCGGACTCGTTGGCGGGCGTGGAGATCAGCCGGCTCCGGTGGCAGCGCGACCTCGAGCAGGGCCGCAAGCCCCTGACGTGGGGTGGCGAGCCGGCCACCGTCCCCGGGGCCCTCAGCGATGCGCAACGACTCGCCGTCTCGTATCTCCTGGACCAGGACCGAGCCCGCGCGATGACGTTGCGGTGGCCCCTGGTCGATCTGCGCGGGGTCATCAGGCGCCACTTCGTGGCTGGCGGTCCGTTGAACGACACAGGTCGCCTCGACTACCTCGTAACCTGGGCGCAGGCGACCACGCCGATCGCTCATCGGGACGTCAGCGACGCCATCGCGACGAGCCCGCACACGCCCGGGGCGCGCCTGTCCAACAACCGGTCGGACGCGATCCACAAGGCGGCCCGCAGACCGGGCGACCCGGCATACCACGAACTGGTGCGTGAGGAGCTCGCCTACAAGGCGGAGGTCGTCGACAACGCTCGCGCGGTGCTCGACGGCCTTCCCGACTCAACACTGCGGCCGGTTCACCAGGCCCTCGAGGCGGACGCGCAGGTTGTGTGGCGACGTCGCCTCGACCTCCACGCCTCGGACCTCGTGAGGTTCGGACGGGTCCCGCCGTGGTGGCGCAACAGCCAGGTGGAGGCGATCGACGCCGACGCCAAGTGCGCGACCCAACTGGGCGCGCTGGGGAACCCGCACACATTGCGCGGGTTGGCGCTCAACGCCGGAACGCGGGAGGTTGCCTTCGCCACGGTCACGTCGGTGTCGCCACTGAGGTTGAAGGTCGAGTCCCGGCGGTTCGGGGACCAGACCATGGTTGTGCTCCTGCAGAACGGCGACGCCCTGGCTGTCGAGTCCCCGTTGACGACGCTCAAGATTCAGAAGGGAAGCTTCAAGTTCGGGCAGCTGAGCGTCGGGCCTCTGGAGGAAGACGATGACACGGCAGTGGACGGGTCCTTCGTGTGGCTGCCCAAGCTCCCCCCGGACGTCGTTTTGGGCTCACGGCTGGTCGTGGCCGACGCGCGGTGGTTCGGCAAGCCGCTCACGTCGCGTCATGAAATAGGGGTGGCGCGGCCGGGTCCGGACACCCAGAACGCCCCTCGCAAGGAGTGCCACGACGGCTCCTATGCCGCGTCGCCGGAGGAGCACACGTGGTGTTGCCGCTCGCACGAGGACGGCGAGGCCGAGTACTCCGACGTCCTGGCCGAGCGGCGGGCCCGCGGGGAGCTCAACCCGCAGGCGTGGCCACCACTGCTCGATCTGGACCAGTTCGACACCGCGGCAGCGGGCACGGCGACGGCGGACGGCGACGCGTCCGTCTCCGGCACTGCTGCAGACGGCCTGACCTCGGACGACCTGGACTGACCTGATGATCGACTTCCACTTCACCGAGCCAAGCGTCGTCCTTGCGCCGAGCAAGCACCATGGCGAGGCGGCGATCGGCAACGTCGACGTCACAAGCCAGGCGATCGCGGCGCTGCGTGATTCCCTGTGTGGTGATGCCGACTACGAGCGGATCCTGCTCAAGGCAGCCGCCGGCGCGGGCAAGTCCTACGCGCTCCGGCGGATGGTCGATGACGCGCTCACCGCACCCGAATGCTCCCGGGTCGGGGTGACGGCGTTCGCCAACAAGCAGGTCTTTCCCCTCGCTCTCGAGATCGGCAAGATGCTCGGCAAGGAGAAGGTCTGCCTCCTTGTCGCGGAGGACCGGCTCAAGGACGTGCCCCCGGCCACCCTCGAAGCTGCGACCGTGGTCGTGTCCTACAAGGACTGTCCTCCCGATGCTCAGGTGCTGTTGGGGACGACCCACAAGCTCGCGGGGATCGCCCGCTACCTCCGAGCACTCCTGGGAGATGCGTCCAACGGCGAACGGTTGTTTGACGTGCTGTTCGTGGACGAGGCTTGGCAGCTGCCGCTCCACCGCTATCGCACGATCGACCGGCTCGCCCCGATCGACGTGGGGGTGGGCGACGTGGGGCAGCTGCCGCCACTCGACCCGTCACAGAACCCGTGGCGGGGAGACCCGGGCTACAACCCGTATCGCGCGTGGCCCACGGCCTATGACGAGGACGTTAAGACTTGGGCGATGGAGATGCCTGCGGTGTGGCGCCCGACTGCTGCGCAGCTGCCGGTCTGGCGTGCCTTCTATGCCGAGTGGGATGACCTCAACTGTGTCGCGGGTCCGGGCGACCGCGAACTAGTCCTCGACGGGGTGGATGGTGTCGCGGGGGCACTGTGGAACCAGGTCGGGACGGGAGTCGCGACCCTCGTGGAGGTTGAGGGCCTGCCCGATGCCGAGGCGCCTGACGTCGACCTTCCGTTGCTGTCAGCCGTGGAGTCGCTGCTGGACCGCCTGATCGGGTGCGGGTTCTCCGTCAAGTCCACCGACTACGACGCCCACGGGCTCCCCAGCGACGTGTTCACACTGCCAGCCGGCGAGATCACCGACCGAACGGTCATTGCCGTGCTGGCCACGCGAAACCAGGCCGTGGACGACGCGCAGGACCTTGTCCGACGGCTCACGGAGAAGCACTCGTTGCCGGAGGGCTGGATGGTCGCCTCGACAGTCGACTCGTGGCAGGGGCAGACCAACGTCCTGACTGTGGCTGTCCATCCGTTGTCAGGCGCCTCGACGTTGGACGTCTTCAACTCCGCGTTCGGGCGGTTGGCGGTGACGTGCACGCGGGCGACGCACGGACTGTTGCTCGTGAGCCGGGCCGGACTCGATGACCTCTTGGCGACGGCGTCAGCTAGGCCCGGAACGCCGCTCGGCGAACCAGGCACCAGGCAGCTCCCCCGCCAGACACACCGACGCATTCTCGATGCGTTCGCCCGCGGGCGGATGCACCTTCCCACTGAGACGGAGTAAGACATCATATGACGCGATACAAGACGACAGAGTTCGCTGCCCCCAAGCAGTACAGCGTGTACGTCCTCGAGGTCCTGGGCGGCGGCGAAGGCGAGTACTACGTCGGTCAGACGTGGCACGGCGGAGATCACCGACGGCAACAGCACATCGACGGAGTGCGTCGCGGGCGGATCTTCAAACGTCGCGGACGGTCCGTGGGTGAACTGCGCGCAGACCTAGTGCCACCCCTCGAGCCGTTGACCACCCGTGAGGCGGCTCAAGCTGCGGAAGCGTACGTAGCAGCCGTACTTCAGTCGCGAGGATTGACGGTCCACGGCGGGCACTGATCCCGGGCCCAGCTCACCGTTGGCCCTCCATCTCCGAGCGAGGGCAGCGCACAGACCGGAGCACGCCGACTTCGGGAGAAGCTCACCAAGGCATTTTCGGCGGTGCGACGACGTCTGCGCCCAAGTGGCTCAAGGCCGCTACAAGCGGGTCAAAAGGGGCTCCGAGCTTCGCTGCACGAGCGTGCAGGGCGCGGGCCTCGCCAGCGAGCGACCGGCCGTCCTCGGAGAGCAAGCCGCTGAATCTCTCGTCGAGCAGCCATGAGGAGTCTGCGGTCGCGTGGGCACCGACGGCGTCCAGGAACACTTCCATCATGCGGGCCCGCTCCTCGACGGTGGCCCCGGGCAGCGCGATCCAGCGCAGCTGGTCGCTCCACAGCTCCTGTCTGGCGGGTGTGCCGTCGACGTCCAGGAACGTTCCGATCGTGCTGGTGCGCCCATGGCTGCGGCGGAACTGGTCCACCTCGTGCACGAGCCGGGAGACGTTGTCGTCGTTCAGCGATGCTCCCACGAACAGCAGGTGCCGGGTCAACAGCAGCGCTTGCAGCATCGAGCCGGACGGTCGTGCTTCGGCGTCGTACCGCACGAAGTGGCGGCGAGTCAGGACGATCGTCTCAGGTCGGCGGACGTCGCCGTGCATCTTGAGGATCCAAGGCTGTGACGGCGTGGTGTCGTGCCAGGGTAGGACGCTGCTGATCGGTTGGCCGGTGGCTGCGGCCGCGGTCTCGTAGAGCGTGTCGTAGTTCGTGGTGATCGCTTCACGGCAGCCGAGCCCGGCTAGTAGTGCGTGGGCCAGGGATGGCCTCTTGGCGCGGGAGGCGATCGTGGCAACCTCGTGGCCAAGAGTGGTCGGCATGCGGAGTGACAGCAACTGGGCCTGATCCAGTACGGGCAGGGCGCCAAGGTCGCAGGGTCGGAGGCCGGCCTTGACGGCGAGGGTGTCGAGGAGCTGGGTCCACGTGGGCAGGCCCGCGGGAACGCTCACCCCGGCCCCGAGGAAGAGGGCCAGGTGCCCTTGGTGGGCCAGCTCACCGACTTGGCGTGCGCGGTCGAGGAGTCTCTTGTTCAGCGGCCACGGTGAGAGCTTCCGCCTGACGTGCTGGGCCGCGCTGAAGGCAGAAGTGCTGGGGGTCACGAGGACGACGTCGAGGTCGAGGCGTCTGGCGGCCTCGGTGAGAGCGGCGAGGAGACTGGCCAGGACGCTTCCCTGACCGGAGCCCATCCCCCCGCCGGCGATGCTGAGGATGGGCATGGCGACGCGCAGCTTGGCGCGGCCCCGGCCGATGGTGATGTCACTGTCCCGAATGGCCTGGAGCAGCGCGACAGTCCTGCGGGCGAGCAGCTCAGTTCCACCCATCGCGATGTCGCCCACATCGATGAACCACACCGGGGCCTGCCCCGAGCTGCGTGCGAAGGGAGCCGGCCATTCCGAGGGGCGTGCTTGGTGCCCGCGAACCCCGATGACCGGGTGCCAGTAGGGCCGGACGCTGAACCGATGGTCGGTGGGGACGACGGCCGTGTCATGGACCACGGACTCGAGCCGCGAATGTGCGAGGAAGACATGGCCCGTCCGGTGACGCGAGGGGGTGGGGTTCACCGGCTCAACGTAGCGACCTCAGTTGGTCTCGCGCGGCAGGACGAGCCGCCGCCGGCTCGCCGGTGGCACCCCGGGTCGCGGCTGGCGCAGATACACCTGAGCGGGCCGCCCTCCCCGGGTGCGAAGGACCGGGGTGCCGTCCGACCGCGTCTGAGGGCGGAGCTGCTCCACCATCCGCCGGTTGAACGTGTCCTTTCGCAGCTGCTGGCCCAGGACGCCCTCGTGCAGGTCCCGCAACTCCGCCAAGGTGAAGCCGACGCCGAACAGGCCATCGGGGTCTGGTTCCAGCTCGTAGCGGGCACGCATCCCCTCCGCGGCCTCACGCACGATGACGTCGTGGTCGAAGAGCAAGGGCGACCCCGCGTCGGCAGCTCCTTGCCCGTCGACGTGCGCCAGCTGCCCCCGCGCACCCTCCAGATGTTCGAACGCCACACTCACGGCGTGGCCCAGCGACAACGTCCAGCCCCGGGGGTCTCGCCCCGGGTCGTCGAACACGCGCAGCAGACGGGGTAAGACGTCCAAACCAACCAGGCCAGCCTTGACATGCAGCGCATCCGCAACGGCCTGCGCCACCGTCTGCCCCTCCCGAAGAAAGCGTCCCGGCAGCACCGTCCCGTCAGCGACGAAGTCCGGCTGCTCCACAAGTACCGCGAGCTGAGACAGGCCGGTTCCTGACAACGGAGCTGGCACCACGGTGAGAACCGCGATGTCCACCGCCACGTTCGGACCCCGGAACATGCTGAGGTCATCGACTCTTCCCATGCCCGCCACCATAGTGCAAAACTGCGCTATGGTTAGCGCAGTGATGAGCAAAGGAGGAGTCGATGGACCGACTGCATGTAGGACGTGGGACCACCCGCGGCGCGTTGAGCGTCTTCCCGATCTGGGGTGAGTACGACAGGCCCAAGGCTTACACCCTCTGCGCCGACACCGTCATGCTCAGCGAGCTGACGGACGGGCCGAGGGTGGAACGGCTCATGGCACTCAACGGCGGCGAACGCCCCGTCCTGTTCCTGGAGGGTCAGCTCCTTGAGGGCGGATGGCAAAACCGGATGCTGTGCCGGTCGGTGCTGGTGCCCGCACGGACCCGCCTTCCGCTCGAAGTGGCGTGTGTCGAGGCCCACCGGTGGAACGGCACCGACCGGCACCAGTTGAGCGGGCGACGGGCCAGCATGAGGGTCCGCAACACCAGCGGGTCCACCCCGGCTAGTCAGACCCAGCACGAGGTGTGGCAGCGCATTTCCGAGTACGACGCCCAGTTCGGCGTCAACGAGACCTCGTCCCTGACCGAACACACCGTACGGGCCACCAAGGCCGTCGACGAGCTCGTCGACCGCATCGAGCCACTGCCCGGCCAGACCGGGGTGCTGATCGGCATCTCGGGCCAACCCGTGATGCTCGAGGCCTTCGACAGCCCCACGACCTTGCGCCACCAATTCCGCTCGATCGTCCGGGCCGCCGGCCTGGACGCGCTGGACCAACGGCCTGAACCCACCCCCGCGCGCCGCGCCTTCCGGTTCGTCGACCGGGCCACCCTGGTGAGCGCAGCACCCACGGCCCCGGCCGGCGCGGGCACGACGGTGCACGGGCGCAGCCAGTACGCCGTGGTCACAGGTCTCGCATGGCGTCGTCACTTGGTCCACCTCAGCGTCATCAACCCGCGCCACACCCTGAACGCCGCGAGGATCGCATGACGAACACCGGGCTCACCGCAGCCCAGACGGACCGCGCCTGCGGGGTGCTAGTCGGCGCCGCGTGCGGGGACGCCTTGGGTGCCGGGTACGAGTTCGGGACCGCCGCCCTGCCTGGGCCGAACCGCCGGGTCGGGATGATCGGCGGCGGCTTGGGCGGTTTCGCCCCCGGGGAGTGGACTGATGACACCTCCCAGACCTACGCGGTGGCCGCCGCCGCGGCCACCGGGGCAGACCTGCGTACCCCTGGGGCCCTCGACCACATCGCCCGCGGACTGGCCGATTGGTTCGCCGGCGGCCCACCCGATGTCGGTGTCCAGACCCGCCACGTGCTGGCCACCGCGGGCGCCGAGGCCACCGCCGAGACGATGACCCGCGTGGCCGCGGCCCTGCACGCGAGGACCGGACGGGCCAGCGGAAACGGCTCCCTCATGCGAACCTCCGCCGTAGCGCTGGCACACCTGGGTGATCCGGTCGCCCTAGTCGAAGCGGCGATGGGGGTCAGTGCGCTGACCCACGCCGACCCGCGCGCCCAGCAGGCCTGCGCCCTGTGGTGCCTAGCCATCCGGCACGCCGTTCTCACCGGCCAGATACCCAACCTCACGGACTGCATCCGGCCGCTGCCCCAGGAGAGTCACGACTTCTGGACCGCCCGCGCCGACGAGGCGGAGCGGCGCGAGCCGGAGTCCTTCGAACACAACGGCTACGTCGTCACCGCTCTGCAGGCCGCATGGTCGGCCATCACCCACACCCCTGTACCCGCGAACGCACCAAGCCGTGGCACGTTCGGCTGCCACCACCTTACTGACGCCCTCGAGCGCGCCGTACGCATCGGAGGCGACACCGACACGGTGGCCTCCATCGCCGGAGCGCTGTTGGGCGCCAGGTGGGGAGCCAGCGCCGTCCCGGCCCGCTGGCGCGCGATCCTCCACGGCTGGCCCGGGCGGACCGCCACGGACCTTACCGACATGGCGCTGCTCACCGTCAACGGCGGCCGACCTGACAGTCTCGGCTGGCCCGGGTGCCTTGGCATCGACTACCGGCACTGGAACGGCCACGATGCCCTCGCCGTCCACCCGCACGACCCCCAGGTGTACTTGTCCGGCGCCAGCACCCTAACCGATGTCCCACAGAAGGTCACCGCCGTGGTCAGCCTGTGCCGCGTCGGACGCGAACAGCTCCCCACCCGCCTGCGAGGTAAGCACGTCCAGTTCCGCATCCTCGACACAACGGCGTCCGATAACCCCAACCTCGAGCACGTCATCGATGACGCCGCACGCACTATCCTCCGATGGCGCGCACAGGGTGAGACAGTTCTCCTGCACTGCGTCGCCGCCCACAGCCGCACCCCAACCGTCGCCGCCCGATATGCCGTGCTCCTCGGCCGTCCACTGGACTCAGCGCTGCACGATGTCTGCGCCGTGCTCCCCGACGCGGACCCCAACCCCGTCCTGGTTGCCGCCCTTCACCGGCTCGGGAACATCGGGGTCGCTGAGGACAGCAGAGGCACCTGCAAGGAAGGCAGAAAATGAACCCCGAGACCCCAGACCACGGCGACGTCGTCACCGCTACATCGCACTATGCGCACGTCGTCTGGGAGGAAGACCCCGCCGAGGACCAGAGGCTGTTGGCCAGCTCAGTGGCCCTCGTCGAGTTTGCCCGTACATGCAAGACGCTCCACCCCCGACACCCGAAGCGGCTCGTCTCCGAGGCGATCTGGTTCTGGAGCGAACGAGGCTCTCCCGCGAACAAGTACCGACTGCGGTACCGCACTCCTGCCGCCATCGAGCTGCAGGCAACCCTGGGCCACAGCGCAAGCGCGAAGCTCCTCGCTCATGAGCACGTCCACGAACGGGCCGCTCTGGTCCAAACACTCCTCGACCCGACCACCGACCCACGCCGGACGCTCCTGGCGTCTCACGCGTGCGTCGTCACGCGGGCCGAGCACGCGGCGCTCAGCGCACAACAACACCTGACCGGTTGGGCCCGGTACGAAGCTGCCGGTATCTGCCCGGTCGACATGTCCACCGGTCAGCCGGTATTGCTGCCCGAGCTTATGCTCGCAGACGAGTCGGGAAGCGTGGGACGTCGATGAAGCCCCGCCGCGCTTGCGTCCACGCTGTCTAGCGCGTGGAGTCGGTGGAGGATGGTCTCTTGCATTCCCAGCTGCAACACCTAGGTCTGCGGCTGAGCGTTTGTCGGTAATGCAGGCACTGGGCAACGCAAGACTTGCAACGTGGGGCTGGCTCAAGCCCCGGCGATAGCCGCGTTGCGATGCCCCGTCCCCGGCGCGCACGAGCACACAACCGTGGCGCACTCCGCCGGCTCCCTCGCGACCTGGCCCGCCAGGCCCAGCAGTCGCACTCTCGCCTCGATGATCCGTCGGACTTCGGTGACTGCGGCCACGTCGCCTGCCATGGCTCGGTCCCACAGACCTGCCTGAAGCCGGTCGAGGCGCTCCGTCTCCAACTCCCTCAGGTTCTCGACGTCCCCTGCCTCCTGAACGGCGAGCGCCTTGTGGACGATCGCGTACACCGTGGCGCGGCTGGCGTAGCCGAGCTCCTCGGCGATCGCCTCATACGTCCAGCCCTGACAGCGGAGCTCGACAGCGCGGGTCCGACGGGCCGCGGCGAGGGCCTTGTTGCGGTGCCGGCCGTCGACACGGGGAAGGGCTGCGACGCTCATGAGATCAGTCTGAGGGTTGACCCGGACAGCAGTCGCCATGACAGGCCCCGGCCATGGACTTGTTCGCAGGGAGACCCCTCAGGCCAACGATCACCGGTCCCAGCTGCAGGACCCGCTGCGGCGCGAAACGTAGTGAGCCGAGCCTGTAAGGGGTGTACCTCCCGTGTAAGGGTGGCCGGGCCGGCCGGTCTCAGCCAGTGAACACACAAGGGGGCTCGCCGTTCCGCGCCGAGACCCTAACCCGTGGGAGAACAGCTCTATGTCTACCGTTCTGGAACGCCGCCCCCTCTACCGCAGACCGGGAGAGCTGCGGCGCAGAGTCATCTTCTTCCTGCTCGCGTTCGCTGCTGGGGCCTATGGAGCGGCCGCCGCGGTGAGCGCCGCGCTTAGTGATGCGGAGACCGTGCGCGGGAAGTGCTTCGACGCCCTCAACGTGGTGCCCAATCTGAGGCAGCGCTTTGAGCATGCGAAGTACCTGGTTGACCATCGGGAGCAGTTCCAGGACGCCCTTGACACCGCTCATGACCAGGCGCCTGATCTGGAGAAGCTCGATATGGCAGCCCGAAAGAGCTCTGAGACGCTCGACCGCATCGACACGACGACCAGCGAGGTCACCCAAGCTTGGGATGTGGTCGCCGGCACGAAGAACCCGCTGGAGAGCATCCCACGGGCGTATAACCATGTGAAAAGAGCCTGGGAGGTGAGGCCTTCCGTCGAAGCGATGCAGGACCTCAAGGACCAGGTGGAGAACAGTTTGAGCTTCGTGAGGCAGCTGGACCTTCAAAACCCTCAAGTTCGCGCGGTATATGCCGACGTGCTTCGAGTCATGGACAACTTCTCGAGCGACGAGATCGGAGGGACTCTGGGCGTCATGGGAGTCGCGCTCGCGCTCGGTTACGTCATAAGTACGGCGTTTGGCTTCTGGGGGCGCAGAGGCAGGCCCGGGTTGATCGCTGGCACGCTTCAACGATGGGGCACGCGTCGCTTCAAGGGCTGGTACGTCAAGAACCTCGAGTACGCGATGAGCCCGGCGCTCTATGCCGTCGCGAAGGAGCGCATCCAGAGGGACATCGTTGCCAATCCGCGTGGTGTGCTCGACCCGGAGGCCCTGCAAGAGCTCGAACGGCACTTTGCGGGCCGACTGAAATAGAAGTCGCGACCGTCTCGGTCCAGCGCACCGACCGGGCACCGGCGGTCTGGCTGTGCGCCGGCTGAAGCCGGTCCGCGGTCACTGAACGCCGGTCGCCGGAGCCCCAACGCGACGGAACGCGTCGCTCGTCGCCACGCTTAACGGCGGTGTCAGGTCCAGGACATCGCGGCTACCGCAGTGTGCTTCGTTGACGGAAACCGCGCATCGACAGCCGAGCATTTAGTAGCGTTCGGCCAGTGGGAAACCCTTTGTGGCAACGGCTTGAGGATCGCTGGTCTCGGAGGGTCGAGGCTCTTGAACCTGTCGTGGGTCAGGCCACGATCACGATCGCAGCGCCGGCCGAGGTGGTGTGGGAGTTCATCACGGCCCCTGAGTCAGCCTTCCTGACCGCGGACGGCGTTCGCAGCGCATTCCGCGTCCCTGGCACTCCGATCGGTATGGCAGGGGAACAAAGCTGCATAATCTACGAGGACTCGGACGGCGTAGCCGCGAGCATCTTGGAGATTGTTGCGGCAGACCCACCCACCGTCTTAGTGGTTCGGTTGGTTACCGCTCCAAGCGAAGCGATGCAGAGGACGACGCTAGAGGTGGGTGCAGGTGGGACAACCGTGCTGACTTTGCAGTTGGGCATGCGCGTGGCGCTCGGCACAACGAAGAAGGCGCGGCCAATCCTCGATGAGCACCTCGAGCAAGTGAGCGGTCGAATTCGGTCGGCTGTCGAGTCGGGGGCTCGGCTCCCGTCGCCGCCGGGACCTTAGCCGTCCGCGGTTCGGGGCAAGGCATGGGTGGGAGCGGCTTAGGCGCGGATGACCCGCGCCAAGCGTAGGCGACTCACGCCTTCTCCCAGCGAAGGCGCGGACTCCCCAATACGCCTGTTGCACAAAGGAATTCAGTGGTAAAATGGGCACCACGAGGTCGGGATAACCACGTCCGCACTTGGGACTGGAGAAACCCAACCTCGCCAAGGCTCGCCACACATGTGGCGGGCCTTTTCTCATGCCCGAAACCCTCTCGGGCCTCCCCCTGGAAGCGAGGCACCCCCATGTCCCCATCCCCCACTATCAGGATGAGCAGCGCTGCAGACCTTGTCGCAGTCCTGCCCCATCTACTCGGATATCACCCCCACGACGCCCTCGTCATGGTCTGCCTGCGCGAAGGCCGGGTCTGCCTCACCGCGCACCAGCCCCTCCCTGCGGACGAGCAGACCCACCCCGCCCTCGGTGCGCTGCTGGCAGGGATGGCCAAGGCCGACCCCGAGGCCGTCGTCATCGTGGGCTACGACGACGCGCGTCCGGTTGAAGAGGCACTCCTCCACGCGGCCCGGGCATGCACCGAGGTCGGCGTGCGGGTGCATGACCGCATTCTGGTGACCCACGACGGATGGCGATCGCTGGACAGCGGCGAGTCGTCGGGAGGGCCCTCGACGACGCCGACCGTGGTCGCTGAGTTGGTCGCTGCCGGCGTCGCCCCGCTGGCGTCACGCGACGCCTTGGCGACAATCGTGGAACCGAGCACTGACGCGGAGGCGGTGGCCCGGCACATCGCCCGCTACACCGCCCGCAGCGACGACGAGAACCTCCTCGAGCTGTACTGCACGGCCTGGGCCGTCGTTCTGGACACCCGGGACGAGGCCCCCTTGATGACGCACAAGGTCGCTGCCCGCGCCGTCATGGCGGTCCACGACGTCACTGTCCGGGACCTCATCGTCGTCCGGCTCACTCCGGGAAGCCTGGCGCCAGACGACGTCCCGGGGACCACCGGCGCAGTGTTGCGTTCCCTCCCCACACCGGCTTGGGAGACAGACACAGGCTGGGACCTGGTCCGCAGCCACAGCCGTCTGCAGGACCGGCTGGTGCGGCTCTGCGCCATGACACCGGACAGCCACGCCGCCCCACCGCTCAGCGTGCTCGCCACCTGGGCGTGGTGGCGCGGCGACGGCGCCCTGGCACGGGTCGCCATCGACCGTGCTCTCCGCAGCCGGCCGGACTACCGGCTGGCGCTTTTGCTCGAGCGGATGCTCGACCTGGCCATCCCACCACGCCGGTAGGTCGAGCCCACGCTCATCGCCTTCAGGCCCCCCGATCTCGGCGGGCCTTTCTTCATGCCCCGAACGACTCGAAGGACCTTCACCGAAGACCTCATGAGAGCTGCACCCAGAACACAACCCAGTCGGTCCTTCGGGTCCTTCGCAAGAGGCGAAGCAGCCCGTTCACCCATCACCACGAGAAGGAGAACAGCAATATGAGCACAGCCACCTACGACCGGACCCCGCTCTACGCGGTCCCGGACCCAAGCGAGCAGAAGGCGCAGTTCGGCCTCTTGCTCACCCTCCGTCGACGGGCCCGGCAAGCCCTCGACACCTTCCTATCCCTCCCGCGCGGCGCTGCCGGCTGGGCCCTCCGTCACGCACGCACCCTGCTCGACGAGGTCTCCGAGCACCGACTGCTCGGTTGGGCTGCCAGCCGTCTGCAAGACGCCTCACGGTTCCTGCGGTCCGTCGGGGTCATTCCGACTGCCGCCGCCGTCCTGAGCACCCCTCCGGTGCGGCGCACGGCAGCACGCTGGGCGCAAGCCATCGGCGGCGCTATCGCCACCTTCGGCCGCAGCGTGTGGGCGCGGACCCACCGCCTCCTCGCACGGGGCGGCACCATCGGGATCCGTCTGTCCACGACCCTCAACAACGCCGCTTCCATGGTCGCTTCCGCTGTTCACGCAGTGGCTTCCCACCCGGCAGTCCACCAGCTCATGCAGGCGCTGAGTGGCCTCTCGATGGCGATCCGCCCGCTCAGTCACAGCGTCGTCGCTCACCGTGCCCTCGGCCTCTTGGTCCCGACGCTGTGGCTTCGCGTTGCGCTTGAGGTCTTGGCTCTCCCGTTCGTCCTAGCGCCCGGGATGCCAAGCGCCTTCCGACGGCCAGCATCCGATCCCGTCACGGCGGCGGTTCCGGCTCAGGACAGGCGGCCGCAAGAGCCCGTGATCGACGTGCCTGCCGCAACCGCTGACTCCAGCGGCCAAGGTCCGACCGGCGACGAGTGTGAGCAGGGAATCGACCTCGAGCCACGCAACCGCGCCGAACGCCGCGCACAACAGCAGGAGCAGGCCCGCGCACGCCGGCACCACACCCGGCGCTGACACCACCCACCCGCTGGCGGGGCCTACCCGGCCCCGCCAGCCCTTGCACTTCAGGAGGAACTCCACATGCTGATCGTCTTCGCCATCGCCGCGGCCGCGTCCCTCGCGGTCGTCGCCTACACCAAGCTGCGCGAGCACTCACCCGAAGCGGGCACCGCCGGGCTGCGCGCCGTCCGCGAGCTCGCCGCCATCGTCCTGGTCTGTTCCAAGGCCATCGAAGGCGTCGTCGAGGTCTTGGCCGGATCAAAGAGCGCTGCGGCGTACCCCTATCGAGATTCCTACCCTTATGACGAGTACGACTGATGCGCGATGACCCGGCAGAACTCCTTTTCCGCCGCAGATCATGCGAACTACTGCAGCGAGCGTCTACCACCCCCTACAGTCCGGTGAGAGGGGGAGATGCAATGAACGAGCAACGGCCCGGGTGGTATTATCGACCCAACGAGGGCATGCGCTACTGGGATGGCGAGGTATGGACTGACGAGGAACCCTCGGCTGGCAGCTCGATCTACCCGCCTACCGAGGGGTCCCCCGCGGGCAGCCGCCCCGGAGAAAAAGCCGCACGGACGCGCACCGGGCGATCTGGCCGCGTCGTGACGCTGTGCATCGCCCTAGTCGCGGCAGGAGTCGCGGCAGTGGCGCTGGCGGTGGGTACCGTGAGCCCTGCTGGTCTGGCTTCGGCTTTGGGGATCGTCGGAGAATCGGAGGGTGCCAAGGTGCCTCCCGTCACGGCGCAGGCCCAAGCTGCACCGTCGGCCCCAGTCAAGGCTCGCGCACCGGTGAAGTCACCCGCATCCCCAGCGAAGTCAGGCAAGACTCCCTCGGCACCCACACCCTCAACACATTCCGCGCCGAAGCCGTCTTTGCCCTCAGCTGGCCGCAGCACACCACGGCCCGCCAAGCCGAAGCCGTCTCAGCCCACAGCTGGCCGTAGCACGCCACTTCCGGCCAAGCCTGCACCCCCTCCCGCACCAGCCCCGGCGCCATCAACCGACCCGCGAACGGCGGCAGACTGCCAGGGCTCCTTGGTAGCGGTCTCAGAGGTGATCGCCTCCCGCACCACTGCCACGCTCACCGGGACCATTACCAACGAGACCGGGCTAGACGTCGACGTCAATGCGAGCGCCCCGGTGGTCGAAGCTTGGGATACAAACGAAGAGCACGTTTACCTCTACGGCTCCTTCGAAGACCCGCCCAAAGACTTCGGTGGCGTGAACGCCCAGGTCGTGTTGCGTCCCGGCGACTCGATCACGTACCGGAGCCTGGCCGTCCCGATGCAGACGCCGGACCGAAACTGGAAGGCCGTGCGATGGAATCCGATCGCACAGTTCAACTTTGAGGACACGAACTTCTGTCAGCAACGCTCAGTACCCGGATTGCACATCATCCGGTAACCGACTGACCACCGCGCCCGTACGCTGCGCTGCCGCCAACTTATGTTGGCCCCTGACCGCCCATGTCGCGCGCCGTAAACAAACACGAGGGTCCCTCCCAAGGCGGCTAGGTGAACCGCCTCAGCCCACCGGGTTTGAATGCCGCCGGTGATTGGCTAACTGGGGTAGACCCCAACCGGACACCCATCTGGAGGGCCCCCGACTGTCCGTCTGGGGCCCTTCTTCTCGATCTTGGACACAACTGCAAGGAGGTCAGAACATGCCCGTACAAGTTGATCGGCTACGGCGTATCCACCGTCGAGCAGAACCGCGCCCGTCAAATCCTCGCCTGTGGGCGGCCACCAGGGCAGAACCGGATCGCTACATAGCCTTGCCAAGTGGTCTCAGCGGTGTTCACGGGGTGTGTGGCGGCTCACGGCTTTTGCCGGACGGGTGCGACCAAGCTGGTCTCTTGTTGCTGTTGGATGACCACAACAACCGCGCAAGCCCGCTCGACAAAGCCGAGGGATTGCACACAGCTGGATGTGCAAGTGGGTCTTGCCTATTGGCTAGATAATGAGTGTCAGGGCGATCGGAAGTATCCGGACGAGTCGCCGATGAGGTGGACGGTGCCGCTGGAGCCGTTGAACAGCGCCACCTTTCCGTTCGCTCCGACGGGCGCCACCACCAGGTTGGGCACCGTCTGGCCTGCGACGAAGTTGAGGTTTGATGCGGTCGGCCGGGTCGTCCCATCGGCGAAGACCGTCACGTAACCTCCGGCCGTCGGCGCCGTCGCGGTCACGTTGAGCACCACCGCTGAGACACCGGATGCCGGTACGCCACCACGACCGGTCACCTGCAGGTGGACCGTCCCACCCGCAGCGACCGCTGCCTTGGGCGCACCAACGCCCGAGCGGGTATCCAACAGCCGCGAGGGCGCCAACGTCCCGTAGGTCCCCGGGAGTGTCGGATTACCGGCCACGAAGTATCCGGACGAGTCGCCGATGAGGTGGACGGTGCCGCTGGAGCCGTTGAACAGCGCCACCTTTCCGTTCGCTCCGACGGGCGCCACCACCAGGTTGGGCACCGTCTGGCCTGCGACGAAGTTGAGGTTTGATGCGGTCGGCCGGGTCGTCCCATCGGCGAAGACCGTCACGTAACCTCCGGCCGTCGGCGCCGTCGCGGTCACGTTGAGCACCACCGCTGAGACACCGGATGCCGGTACGCCACCACGACCGGTCACCTGCAGGTGGACCGTCCCACCCGCAGCGACCGCTGCCTTGGGCGCACCAACGCCCGAGCGGGTATCCAACAGCCGCGAGGGCGCCAGTGCCGTCATCCCGCCCGGGGTCGTAATCGGTCCGTCCACCGTGAAGGGCTTGGTCAGATCTGCTTCGGCGGGGGTCGTGGCCGGGTCAGGATGCTCGGGGGAGCGGAAAGACGAGCCGATATTGCAGTACAAGGCGATGACGTAGGCACCTGGCGTGGTCGGTTCTTCCACGTCGGCCGGAGTCCGCAGCGTCTGGCTCACCGTGAGCGTCGTCGACCACGGACGGGGATTGGCAGGGTCGTTTCCGAGCTGGACGCGTGCTGAGACAAGCGCGTTGTCAGACGAACGAAACAGCGCGATGGCATCGCCAGCGGTCTGCGCGTCGCTGCAACCGCCGCCGGTGACAGTGATCATCGTGCCGACCGGACCGTGGGTGGGCGTGTGGGTGAAGGCAGGGTTGATAGCGCTGGCCCACGCCGCGCTAGGGCCAGTAACTAAGACCACTGCTGCGATCACTAACCCAATAAGTCCGCTGTTCCGCTTCATCGCAATTACTCCTCAAGTCCAGCACTAGCTCTATGTGGCTCCGGCTTGGTGGTGACGCGAAACGGCACTGCGGCGTAGCCCTCTGTCGTGGCTCCGGTCTCGCTGTCAGGCGCCGCCTGCCGGAGGCAGGGGTCGTCGCCTTATGAACGTCGCTCTTGTGGCTCTCCGTGGCCGGAGCGGCTGTGCATCACCAGACCGGTCTACTCCTAGCGGTTCCCTTAGGACAATGGTTGGCAAGGTGGCCCAACCTGAGCATCTCTGAGTAGGCAGGTGTCCCGTAGGCAGGTGATAAGCACAACCGCCGCCGGCCACGAACAAAGTCGAGTGGTGCAGCAGCGCACCCAAACTCGCAGGAGCAGTGCCACCTCTAGTCGAAGCACCCCGGATCGAGCGAAATCCTTGCGCCGCTCTTTCAATCACCTCGGTCAGAGAGCACCGCGAGAGAGCGCTCTGGCTCAGGCGCGCGGGGAAGGGCCGTTGCACACATGGCGTACGTCGGCGGCCGATCATCGACACCGTCTCGGTCTGCATCGGGTCGACGCCGTGGTCCAGGTCCGGGCCGTCATGGGGCTCCGTGAGTTCTTGCGTGGGCCACTCAGCACAGGGTTCTGGTTAGCCGCCGCGCGGTCATCCGAGCCCGCCCATGCTGTGGCCTTTGCGCCACACCGCTTCGCTGGGCCAGCATGCAGCGTCCCACAAAAGGAGCGGATCTGAGACGCCCCGCCACCCCACCCGGTGGCGGGGCGTTCTGCTGCCCACAACCCATGTCCAGATTCAACGTCTCAGAAGGAGGCCCACCCATGAGAAGCGAAACACCCAGCGCCGGGTACCTCGTCGGGTACGCCCGAGTGTCAACCCTCGAGCAGGACGCCGCCCTTCAGCGCGACGCCCTGGCGGCGGCAGGCTGCCACCGCGTCTTCACAGACAAAGCGTCCGGCAAGCTCGAGCATCGCCCCGCCCTCGACACGATGCTCGACCAGCTTCGCCCAAGCGACACCGTGGTCGTATGGCGCCTGGACCGGCTGGGCCGCAGCCTGCGCCACCTCATCGACACCGTCCAGGCACTCGAGGCCCGCGGCGTCGCCTTCCGCAGCCTCACCGAGAGCATCGACACTTCGACCCCGGGCGGCAAGCTCATCTTTCACGTGTTCGCGGCCCTAGCCGAGTTCGAGCGAGACCTCATCCGCGAGCGCACGATGGCGGGTCTTGCTGCTGCCCGCGCTCGGGGACGTCGAGGCGGCCGCCCAACCGTCTGGACGCCAGAGAAGCTTGACGCTGCCCGAACCATGTACGAGAGCCGCGAGCACGACGTCTCGACCATCGCTCGCGTCGTAGGCGTCAGCCGTGCCTCGGTATATCGCGCGCTCGCAGTGACGAACGCCAGCAAGCTCCCGCCCTGACCAACTGGCCGGTTCCTCTCGCCTCCTGGGGCGGGCGGGGCCGGCCTCGGGGGTGCCTTCTTGCGTTGATCGACCCTGTCAGTCACAGATCGCAGAGGGGTTCGGGACTGTGGTCGGGGAGGTAGGTCTGCCAGTCGATGTCGGTGAGTTGGCGGCCGGCGATGCGGCAGGCGGCTGCTGTTGCGGCCTCTGGCGTCGGGTCCCAGACCGAGACCTCCCCGTCCGCCGACGCGATGTGCACCTCGGACGAGCCCGGGACCTGCACCGCGGTGCTTTCGCTGGGGGCGCGGACCGAGCCCAGCAGGCTCAACGTATCGACGGCCCAGAGGCCGACTTGCTCGAACCCGGAGATGACGAACCGTTCGCCATCCCTCGAGAACCGGATCCACTCGCCGCCGGCAACTCGCGGCCCCGACCTCGTTTCCCTCACGGACAGCGCCTGCGGATCCAGGAGGGCGATCGTGCCGTGCCCGTCGCGTGACCGGTCAGTGCCGGTCACGACGATGGCGCTGCCGTCGGGGAGCCACGCCCACCCTTCGACATCGAACGGTGGGTCCGTGGTCTTGAGCACCCGGCCGCGATCCAGGTCCAGCAGCTGCAGGTTGTGGTCGAACGACACCAGCGCCCGGCTGCCCTCTGCGTTGGAAGCCACTGCGAGGGCCGGGACACCGGCCTTCACCTGGACCGGCTCGCCGACGATCTCCAGGGTGGAGGCGTCAACTGCATAGACCCAGCCCTGGTGGGTTCCGACCAGGAGTCTGCGGCTGTCGCCGCTGAACGCCACGCTGTAGACGATCCCGTAGCGGTCGGGCACCCTGTGCTGGCCCAGAGATCTGCCCGTGGCGCCATCCCACAGGTCGACCCACTGGTCGTTGTGGGCGCTGGCCACCGCCCGGCCGTCCGGCCGCCAGGCCATGTCGGCCCAGTAGGCGCCTGCCTCCCGGAGTGCTGACGGCGGGCTCCAGTTGCCGGAGGTGACGTCGAGGATCTGGAAGCCGTAGGCCTCAGGACCCTCGGTTGCCCGGACCAGGTTCGCCACGGTCTGCCCGTCAGGGGAGAGCTTGACCAGCACGGTCTCGGCCGAGTCTTGCTGCGGTTCCACGGGCACCGAACGCAGGAACCGCCGATCTCCGCTCAGGTCCCAGAGCAGGAGCCTGGTTCCCGCGGTGCTGTAGAGCGTCCGCCCGTCCGGGCTGAAGCCGATCACGTTGGCGGTTTTCTGCGACCCGGTGAGACGAATGCCGGGCGCGTCTGGGTCGGCTATGGAGCGCACCACCAGAGTCGTATCGACCGAGTAGCCCAGTTTGTCTCCCTTGGGGGAAAACCGGATCCCGTCGACGCCTCCGTCCTCGTCGATCACGGACTTGACGGTGAGCCGTTCCGGGTCGAGCAGCGCGATCTGACTGCCCCTGACGACGCCAACGGTTGCTCCGTCGGGGCTGAGGGTCAGGTCCGACGTGGCGGGGGCGGAAGCGATCTTTCGCCCCCCGGGAACGCTGACGGTGTGGACCTGCTCGTCGTGTACCCCGATGCCGTAGATCGGTGTCCTGTCGTCGTTCACCGCGAGGTTGCCCTTGACGAGGAACGGAACGGTGAAGGCCGCGACGGGGCGGGTGAGGTCTTGGGTGTCCCAGACCCTGATCAGGGTGTCGTGGTCGAGCTCGGTGGGATGCACGAACCCGGCCGCGAGCCAGCGGCCGTTGTTGCTGAAAGAGAACGCTCCGTGGACCACACGACCCGTCGGCATCCCGCCGAGCTGCCTGGGGGCCAGGGTCGCGTTCTGGGGATCGAGCATTCGAAGGGGGACGGGGTCGACCCGCCGTAGACCGGTGAACGTCGTCGGGTTCACCGAGGCGGCGAGCTGGGTCCCGTTCGGGTTGAACACGACACCGGCCAGGGGGGTGTCGTGGTTGCGGGCGACCTCTTTGCGGGTCTGGATGTCGACCAGGGTCACGCCGGTGTCCCAACTCCTCGCGGCGAGGATTCGCCCATCGGGCCGCACCGCGGCCCCGGACGCGTTGGTCTTCACGACGCCCATCAGCTGGGGCGCGCGGTCGAGGACGGCGTTGAGGTTGTCCCGCGTGTCAGGGGCGTCATGCAGCCAGGTGCCGGCCACCGCCAACAGGAGGGCAAGATCCTGATCCGGGGTGCGCAGCGCCTCGGCTCCCACCCGGCGGGCGTCAGCAACCACCGACTGCTGCTCGGCCCGCTCCCCGGCGGTCTTGGCCAGCGCCCCGGCGATGATCGCCACCGCCAGCAGCGCCGCGACGGCGGCCAGGCCTGCCCGGAGGCGCTGGTTGGAGCGCCGTTCCCGGCGGACCTGCTCCTGTGTGGCTCGCTCCTCGGTCTCGGCGAGGGCGGCCGACGCGTCGAGGAAGGCTCGCTCGGCCGGCGTCAGCTCCGGGTCGTGGCGTGGTCGCCACTCGGCTGCTCGTGCCTGCCGGACCCCCCGGTAGAGCTCGCTGTCGGGTCGTCCCAGCACCTCCCAGCTTTCGGCCGCGACGCTGAGGTGTCGCAGGATCCGCAGACCGTCGACGTCGTCGTCCAGCCACGACCGCAGCCGCGGCCAAGCGACGGCGAGGGACTCGTGGGCGATCTCGACGGTGTCACCGTCGCTGCTGAGGAGGCGGGCCCCGACAAGCTGTTCGACGACGGCCGTGTGCGCGGCATCCGGTGTCACGGTGAGGTGGGGCACCCGGGTGCGCACCGGCTCACCCGCGTCATCCGCGGAGACCAGGCGGACCATGAGGGCCCGCAGCATGCCCTGCTGCACCGGTGTCATCTCGCGGTAGAGCCGCTCGGCGGACTGGGCGACTGCCTCGCGGATCCCGCCAGTTGCGGCATACCCCTGCACGGTCAGCGTGTCGCCCTCGCGGCGCCGCCAGGTCTGGCGCAGGACGTGCGAGAGCAACGGCAGCACCGCCGGCGACCCCTCCGCCTCGCGCACCAGCAGGTCCACCAACCCCGGCTCCAGTCGAAGGCCGGCCTGTGCGGCCGGAGCCTCGATGGCACGGCGCAGCCCCGCCTCACCCATACCCCCCAGCAGGTACAGGCCCTTCTCCACCAGATGGGCGAAGTCAGGGTGTGCGGCGAGCTCACCGAGTCGGTCTGCGCGCAGCGAGACGACGAGCCGTCCGCGCCGGGTGAAGTCGACCAGCCCGGCGAAGAACGCCTGCCGTTCCGACGACGTCTCCGGCAGGGCCAGGGCTTCCTCGCACTGGTCGACAACGAGAACCGACCCTGGACGCTGCGGCGCCTGGGCGAGCACCTCTTCGGGGTGCGCCCCCGGGGTGACGACCACGACCCGGTGCCCGTCACGTACCAGGGCCGCCGCGACACCGGCCCGAATCAGCGATGACTTGCCGCACCCGGACGGGCCGACCACCGCGAGGATGCCTGCCTCGTCCAGCCGGCGCAGACAGGCCGCGGCGTCGGCCTCGCGTCCGAAGAACGCGGGCGCGTCACCGATGTCGTACGCAACCAGCCCCAGGTAGGGGCAGGCGGCAGGCCCCGCCGGCAGCGTTTCCTGTTCGACGAGCGACGGGTCCTGCCGCAGGATCGCTGCCTCGAGCTCGACGAGCTGCGGTCCGGGGTCGAGCCCGAACTCGTTGACCAGCGTGGCGCGTGCCCGCTGCAGCGTGGTCAGGGCCTCCGCCTGGCGACCGGCTTGGTACTGCGCCAGCGCCAGCAGGCCCCAGCGCCGCTCCCGGGTGGGTTCCTGAGCGACCATCCGGCGCAGCTGGCCCAGGACGTCGCCGTGGCGCCCCGCCCGGATCGCGGACTCGGCATACAGCTCCTCCGCATCGCGGTGCCGCTCGCCCAGCCGCTCCGACTCCATCCGGCCGGCATCCCACTCGGCGAGCCGCTCCAGCGGCTCGCCCCGCCACAGGCCGAGCGCCTGGCCGCTGGCGTATCGGGCGCGTTCCGGTTCCCCGGTCGCCAGCAGCGCGCCGGCGCGCAGCAGCAGGTCCTCGAAGCGGAGGTGGTCGAAGTCGTCCCGGTGCAGATCCAGGCGGTATCCCGCACCGGAGGTGACGATCGCGGCCGGGCCGAGAAGCTTGCGCAGGCGCGAGACGCAGCCCTGCACGACCTTGGACCACGACGGCGGGAGAGTCTCCCCCCACAGCGCCTCGGCGAGCGCCTCGGCCCGCACCGTCTCCCCCGGCCGCGCCGCCAGCGCCTCGAGCACCACCTGGTCCCGGGGCGCCAGCTGGATCCGCCCCTCATCGACTTCCAGGGGCCCGAGCACCGCTATCCGCACACCCCCACGGTGACCCCCTGCGGGTGGGCCGTCAACGGGCCCGATACCCGGCTGATACCGGTCCGGAGCCTGCCTGGTACCCCGACGTGCGAGAACGGTCCTGGACAGCTCGTCCAGCACCCGCACCAGACCACGAAGGGATCAGGACATGTCGAACTTCACCAGGAGCCGCCGAGCGGCATCCGTCATCGGAGCCACCGGCTTCATCGCCCTCTCAATGGCGGGTCCCGCCAGCGCACGGCAGGACCCGGGCAACGGTAGCCAGGCGGAGTGGCGCTGCTCCACCTCCTGCTACGAGGGCCCCGCCGGCTCGGGGACCACCTTCGGGCCGGATGGAAACTCTGTCGAGGTGCTGCAGCTCGGCGCCGGCATCCTTGCAGGGCTCGCGTTGGCGGGCGCCGGGGTGGCCGTCGCCTCGCGCCGCAGCCACGCCCACGCGGCGCACCCCGCCTGACTCGGCGACCCGCCGCAAGGTCCGCCGCCATAGGCGCCGGACCTTGCGGGTTCCCGATCTTCCAGCGAGAGTGGCGACGGCAGTATCCGACGACCTCAAGCTTCACCTTCGACGAAGCAGCCACCGCGAGAACCTACCGTGACCGAGTACCTGGGCTGCTACGAAGGCGCACCTTGGATGTTCTCTGTCAGCATCATGGAGTTCGTCAACGAGAAGGTGGCCCGCGAGCCGATCTACGTGATGGAAGGGTTCGCGCCTGCGGACGGCCGTGCTGCATGGCGAGCAGAGCAACCAGCCGACCCGCCCCCACCACCACCTTCGTAGCGGCCTCGCGTCTCGTCTCCCGGAGAGTCAGCGCGACCGCTCTTCGGCATTATGTGGGTGATCGGTGTCAAGAGGCCTCGGTGCTGTCGAGGCCAGTGATGAGGTTGTC
>NZ_JBMBWH010000018.1:0-24144 GCF_048606435.1 Knoellia terrae
GGAGGTCTTCGTCATCGTCCAGCCGACCCGCCGTACCTAACGTCCGTGGTCAGAACACCTAGGGCGATCGACGCGCGCCTCCCACGGCGGTCCGGAGACGGCATACGCCAGAAAGAAGGGAAGGGCGCGGCACGCCCGGGGAGCAGGGGGGTACCCCCGGGAGCGCCGCGCCCCGTCCACGCGGCTCACGGTTGGGGGAAACCGGCGCTCTGCGTGAACGTCGACGAGGTCGACGTGTCCCACCATGACACGTGGTCATCCCTGCATTCAAACCGAATGGCGGCGGGTTCCTGACAATGTCGCGAACCCGCCATAGTCTGGCGGCGTGACCGAGACCGCTCCCCTGCTCGCGGGTGACGAGCTGACGACCCGGGTCTACCTCCTGCTCCTGCGCCACGCGTCACCCCGCCGGAGCGCCCTGCTCAAGGAGGGGTTCACCGAGCAGGAGGTCGCGGCGGCGCTGACCAGCCTGGAGGTCCGCGGGATGGTCAATGCCTCGCGACGCGAGGTCATCGAGGTCTTCCCGCCCGACACGACCCTCCCGGCCTATGCCGCCGACCTCGAACGGCAGGCCCGCACGACGAGGTCCGCCGTCGAGGGGCTGACGCACATGTACCACGAGGCACGCGCCGGCGAGGGAGCGTCGACCGCCACCCGTGACATCGCGCTGCTGGCGGAGGTCGACGACGTCGAGGCCGCCTTCTTCCGGGCGGCCCGTCGCGCCGAGAGTCGCATCGTGCGTCTCGTCGCGCGCAGCGAGCGGATGGACAGGGTCGTGATCCGTCATGCGGAGTCGATTCTCGCGGCCCGACCCACCACGACGAGCCCCAACCTCGAGCGCCTGCTCGTCTTCGAGCAGTCGATCCTCGAGGTCGAGGGGGCCTTCGCGGCCCTCGCGACCATGCGGGCCGACGGCATCGAGGTCCGGCTCACACCGCACCTCGCGTTCTCGGTGCTCGCGGTCGACCGTACGACGGCCGTCATCGACGTGACCCACCTCGATCCGACCGGTGGGGGCTCGCTCTACGTCCAGCAGCGTCACCTCGCGGGCGCCCTGATGGACATGTGCATGGGCCTCTTCGCGGCCAGCACCCCCCTGCCCCGGACGCCGAGGGGTGGCGCCCTCGCCCGCCTCCACGAGCGGGACGGGCAGGTCATCGCCCTGTTGGCGGCCGGCGCCAGCGACCTGACGATCGCGCGGCAGCTCGGCATCTCGCAGCGCACCGTCGAGCGACGGGTGCGCGCGGTCATGGTCGAGCTCGGCGCCACGACGCGGTTCCAGGCCGGCGTGATCGCCGTCCGGCGCGAGTTCCTCTGAGCCGCCGCGTAGACTCCTCCTTTCCGTGCGCGCTCCGCGCGCCACGTCCAGCACGTCTTTTCAGGGAGGGCCCCGAACGTGACGACGACGCGCCCCGGCGCCACCGACACGTCGGCAGATGTCGCACGCGAGATCGCCGGCGAGCAGGCCCACGTGGACCGCGTCTACCACGAGCTCGAGAAGGCCTCCGCACGCGCCTCCGAGGTGGAGCGGGACGGCATCGCCCGCGGGCGCTCGAGCCGCAGCGGGGAGGTCCGGGACGAGGAGCTGACCGGGCTCTTCGAACGCGACGCCCTCGTCTATGCCGCCGCGAAGCGACGTTCGGCGATCGAGAAGCAGTACGAGGGGCTCGTCTTCGGACGCCTCGACCTCGGTGGCACGCAGACGCCCGCGGCGGAGCGCGACATCCGGCACATCGGCCGCCTCGGGGTCCGCGACGACGACTACGAGCCGCTCGTCATCGACTGGCGGGCTCCCGCGGCCGCCGCCTTCTACCGGGCCACCCCGGTCGACCCCATGGGGGTGATCCGCCGCCGGGTGCTGCGGTGCAAGGGCGCCACGGTCATCGGCGTCGAGGACGACCTCATGGTGCCGGAGGCCCCGGACGACATCGTCGTGGTCGGCGACGGCGCCCTCATCGCCGCGCTGACCCGGACGCGCGGCCGCCAGATGCGCGACATCGTCGCCACCATCCAGCGCCACCAGGACGAGGCCATCCGTGCCCCCTCCCGCGGGGTCACCGAGATCACCGGCGGTCCCGGCACCGGCAAGACGGTCGTCGCCCTGCACCGGGCGGCCTACCTCCTCTACTCCGAGCGGCGCCGCTTCGAGTCCGGCGGCATCCTCGTCGTCGGACCGTCGGCCGCGTACACGGCATACATCGAGCGGGTCCTGCCCTCGCTCGGCGAGGACAGCGTCGCCCTGCGCGCCCTGGGTGACCTCGTCGACGGCGTCACCGCCACCCGTCTCGACCAGCCGGAGGTCGCGGCGGTCAAGGGCTCGCTGCGCATTCGGCGCCTGCTGTCCCGGGCCGCCTCGCGTCCGCCGGCAGGCGCGCCGTCGCAGCTGCGCGCCTTCATCAACGGCCATGCGGTGCGGCTGGACGAGTCCGTCCTGCACCGCATCCGGCGCCAGGTGCTGCGCTCGGCCCAGCACAACCTCGCGACCGCCCAGGCCCGCGAGCAGCTGGCGCAGGCGGCGTGGACGTCGGTGCGCCAGGGCGAGCGCGACGAGTTCTTCGACGCGTTCGACTCCTCGCGCGACGTCGACGACTTTCTGCAGGCGTGGTGGCGCCAGGTCGACCCGCGCGAGGTGCTCCTCGAGCTGGCCGACACCGACCACGTCTACGCCCTCTCGCGCGGGGTCCTCGACCACGAGGAGGCGGCTGCCCTGGCGCACTCGATGCGTGATGCGCTCGAGCTCGGCAGCTGGTCGGTGTCGGACATCGCCCTCATCGACGACCTCGCCGGCAAGCTGGGCCCGGTGCAGGAGCCGGAGGCGGAGGAGCGCGGGTTCTACGACATCGACGAGTACGACGACCTCTCGTCCTACGGCGTGCAGGACGTGCGGGCCGGGGTGGAGCGCCGCGTGGCGCCCACGCGGACCCAGAGCGAGGTCACGCCCGTGGACGCTCGAGAGCGGCTGCTCCACGGCCGGGTCGAGCGTGCCTCGGGCAGCGCCCACGTGCTCGTCGACGAGGCACAGGACCTCTCGCCCATGCAGTGGCGGATGCTCGCCCGCCGTGGCCGCAACGCCTCGTGGACGGTCGTCGGCGACGCCGCCCAGGCGTCGTGGAGCGACCGCGACGAGGCCCGGGCCGCCCAGGTCGAGGCCTACGGCTCGCACGAGGTGCGTGGCTTCCACATGGACACCAACTACCGCAACGCCCGCGAGATCTTCGACTACGCGCGCGACGTCATCCTGCCGCTCGTCCCCGACGCCGACATCCCCGACGCCGTGCGAGAGACCGGGGTCGACCCGGTCGACCGTGCCGTCGACGCGACGCCCACGTCGGCGGTCGAGCGTGCCGTCGAGGAGCTGCTCGGCGAGGTCGAGGGGTCGATCGCCGTCATCACCCCGCGGCGCTGGGCCGACCGGCTCGCGCACCTCGACGGCACCGGTGACGGGCGGGTGCAGGTGATCGACCCGCTCTCCACCAAGGGCCTGGAGTGGGACGCGACGGTCGTGCTCGACCCGGACGCGATCGTCGACGAGTCACCGGGTGGGGTGCGCGTCCTCTACGTCGTGCTCACCCGCGCCGCGCACCGCATGACCGTCCTGCGCCCGAGCTGAGACCTGGCCACGCAGAGCGTGGGACCCGCCGCCCGAAGTGGCTTTCTCTCACCTCGCTTGACGTCCTCAGTCAGGCGAAGTCAAAAGAACCCACTTCAGGCGGGAAAGTCGGGACGGCGGGAGGTATGCCGGTCAGTCCAGCAGGGCGTGCCGCTCGATGATCTCGTGGCGGCCGGGGCCCACACCGATGGCCGAGACCCGTGCACCGATGAGCTCCTCGACGCGCAGCACGTAGGCCTGGGCGTTGGCCGGCAGGTCCTCGAACGTGCGGCACTCGGAGATGTCCTCCCACCAGCCGGGGAGCTCCTCGTAGATGGGCTTGGCGTGGTGGAAGTCGCTCTGCCCCACCGGCATCTCGTCGTGGCGCACGCCGTCGACGTCATAGGCGACGCAGATGGGGACGGTGTCGAGCCCGGTGAGGACGTCGAGCTTGGTGATGACGAAGTCGGTCACGCCGTTGATGCGGGTGGCGTAGCGGCCGATGACGACGTCGAGCCAGCCGCAGCGGCGCGGGCGGCCGGTGGTCGTGCCGTACTCGGCGCCGGTCTTGCGCAGGAACTCCCCGTTGTCGTCGTCCAGCTCCGTGGGGAACGGGCCCTCCCCGACGCGGGTCGTGTAGGCCTTGAGGATCGCGATGACGCGCGAGACGCGGGTCGGCGGGATCCCGGAGCCGGTGCACGCGCCACCGGCGGTCGCCGACGAGGACGTGACGAACGGGTAGGTGCCGTGGTCGACGTCGAGCAGGGTCGCCTGGCCCGCCTCGAGGAGGACGTTCTGGCCGGCGTTGAGGGCCTGCTCGAGCACGAGCGCGGTGTCGGCGACCATGGGACGCAACCGGTCGGCATACGAGAGCAGCTCCTCGACGACCCGGTCGGCCTCGGCGGCCCGCGTGTTGTAGATCTTGACGAGCACCTGGTTCTTGAGGGCGAGCGCCGCCTCGACCTTCTGGCGCAGGATGCCCTCGTCGAAGATGTCCTGGATGCGGATGCCGACGCGGTTCATCTTGTCGGCGTAGGTCGGGCCGATGCCGCGGCCGGTCGTGCCGATCTTGCGGGCGCCGAGGAAGCGCTCGGTGACCTTGTCGAGGGTGCGGTTGTAGGGGGCGATGACATGGGCGTTGGCGCTGACGAGCAGCTTGCTCGTGTCGACCCCGCGCGCGTTGAGCCCGTCGAGCTCCTCGAAGAGCACCTCGAGGTCGACCACGACGCCGTTGCCGATGATCGGCGTGACGCTCGGCGTGAGGATGCCGCTGGGCAGCAGGTGCAGCGCGTACTTCTCGCGCTGCCCGTCCGCGCCCTCGATGACCACCGTGTGGCCGGCGTTGTTGCCGCCGTTGAACTTCACGACGTAGTCCACGTCCTCGCCCATGAGGTCGGTCGCCTTGCCCTTGCCTTCGTCGCCCCACTGGGCCCCGACGAGCACGATTGCCGGCATCTGGTCCACCTTCCCTGCACGAGGGGAGCCCCGCGCGTGCGTGACATGCGAGGAGCCCGGCGCGTGGTGACGCGGCGGGCCCCCGGATCGCCAGCAGCCTATCGGGTGCGGCCTGCCGTTCCTGCCGTCGGCGCCGTCGGGCGGGAGCGCACCGACGCCAGGGCGGCGCCGAGCTGGAAGCGGGTGTCGACGCCGTGGATCGCCATGAGGGCCGCGATGCGACGGCGCACCGTGCGCAGGCCCAGGCCGAGGAAGCGGGCGATGGCCTCGTCCTTGAGGCCCATGCCGAGCAGCTCGACGAGCCGCTCGTCGCCGGCGTGGCTGGCGGCGAACGGCACCGTGTGCGCGTGCTCCCACGCGAGGTCGAAGTAGGCCGCGAGGGTCGAGATGAGGAGCGGGTCCCGGATGAGCACGTAGCCGGACTCGATCTCGCCCCAGCGCGCGAGGGCCACGGCCCCGACGTCCCCGAACACGGCATACTCCGAGCCGACGTCGGGCAGCAGACGCTGCTCCTCCCCGACGGTGGCCCACGAGCGTAGCCACTGCAGCCCCTGGGGGGTGTCGAGGGCGGCCGCCGGGTAGATGGTCCGCTGCACGTTGCCGTTGGCCACCCACTCCTGGTTGTCCCGCATCGTCGCGTCGTCCATGGCCGGGCCGGCGTCGACGACCATGACGACGTTGCGCAGGAGTCCGCTCGACTCGTGGATGAGGCGCTGCACGACGGTCGGCGCCATCTCGTCGCTGATCGGCTCGACGCCGGGCGTGGGGCTCGCGGGGCTGCTGGCATGGACCCGGGCCAGGAGGTCCCTCGCCTGGGCCAGGTCGCGCAGCCTCTCCTCGATCCGGGCGCCCTCGCGGTCGAAGTACTCACCGAGCAGCCGGGTGGGTGCCGTGGCGTCTGCTGAGGTCGGAGGCATGACAGGCTCCTGCGGGGGGTTCACGATGGCAAGTTCATGCCATTGGCATCTAAGTGTCGCAGAAATCCCGGAGCTCGGGGCAGAATGAAAGCGCGCATCCGAGGTGGCAGGGGACACAGCGGACGCGTCGCGCCACGGCGCGGCTCCCTGGCAGGGGCGGAGAGGGGCCCGGACCACTGGTCCGGGCCCCTCTCGACATCCTTCGGGGCGAGGAGCCTCAGAGACCGAGCTCGCGCGCCCCGGTGGTGGAGGAGTCGCGCAGGAAGTCGGCGCAGCGCCGCTCCTCGTCGCTCTCGCCGATCAGCCCGGCCGCTCGCGAGAGCACCGCCAGCGAGCGCAGGAAGCCGCGGTTGGGCTCGTGCTCCCACGGGACCGGACCCTGGCCACGCCAGCCGTTGCGGCGCAGCGAGTCGAGGGCGCGGTGGTAGCCGGTGCGGGCGTAGGCATAGCCCTCGACCGTGCGTCCGTCGGCGAGGGCGTCCTCGGCGAGGGTGGCCCAGGCCAGCGACGACGTCGGGTGGCCCGCGGCGACCTGGTCGGGCGCCACGCCGTCGTCGAGCAGCCGCGCCGCAGGGTCGACGGGGAGTCGGGTCTCGGGGATGCCGAGCAGGTTCTCGCTCACAGCGCCTCAGGCCTGGTGGGTGCCGGCGGAGCGAAGGTTCTCGCAGGCCTCGACGACGCGGCGGGCCATGCCGGCCTCGGCCTCCTTGCCCCAGGCGCGGGGGTCGTACTGCTTCTTGTTGCCGACCTCCCCGTCGATCTTGAGGACGCCGTCGAAGTTGCGCAGCATCCACTCGGCCACGGGGCGGCTGAAGGCGTACTGGGTGTCGGTGTCGACGTTCATCTTGACCACGCCGTAGTCCACCGCCGCGGCGATCTCCTCGGCGGTCGAGCCGGACCCACCGTGGAAGACGAGGTCGAACGGACGGGCGTCCGGGCCGAGGCCCAGCTCACCGGCCGCAGCCTCCTGGGCGGACTTGAGGATCTCGGGGCGCAGCGTGACGTTGCCCGGCTTGTAGACGCCGTGGACGTTGCCGAAGGTGAGCGCGGTGAGGTAGCGGCCCTCCTCGCCCGAGCCGAGCGCCTTGACGGTGGCGATGGCGTCCTCGGGGGTCGTGTAGAGCTGGTCGTTGATCTCGTTGTCCACGCCGTCCTCCTCGCCACCGACGACGCCGACCTCGATCTCGAGGATGACGTTCGCCGCCCTGCACAGGGCCAGGAGCTCGTCGGCGATCCTGAGGTTCTCCTCGAGCGGCACGGCCGAGCCGTCCCACATGTGGCTCTGGAAGATCGGCAGCCCGCCGGCCTTGACCCGCTCGGTGCTCGCGGCGAGGAGCGGGCGCACGAAGCCGTCGAGCTTGTTCTCGGGGCAGTGGTCGGTGTGGAGGGCGATGTTGACCGGGTAGTTCTTGGCGACCTGCTCGGCGTAGGCCGCCAGCGCGAGGGAGCCGGCGACCATGTCCTTGATCGTCGAGCCGGACGCGTACTCGCCGCCGCCCGTGGAGACCTGGATGATGCCGTCGCTGCCGGCCTCGGCGAAGCCGCGGATGGCGGCGGTGATCGTCTGGCTCGACGTGATGTTGATGGCCGGGTAGGCGAACGAGCCGTTCTTGGCCCGGTCGAGCATGTCGGCATAGATCTCGGGCGTGGCGATGGGCATGAGGTCTCCTTGTCAGCGGCGATCCGGTTCGCCGTCGATCCTTCCACGCAGGGGTGCGCCGGCGACAGGGAGTCCAGCGACCGGCACGCGCCCGTGGTGGTGGGTGGACGTACTCAGGCGCGAAGCCGTCGCGAGCCGCCACGCTGCTCCCATGGACCTCTCCACCGTGCGCGAGCTCGCCGTCTCCACCCCGGCCCAGCGCAACCGGGTCGTCGACCTCCTGCGGGCCGGCGCCATCGTCGTCGTCGTCCTCGGCCACTGGCTCATGGCGGCCGTGCAGGTCCGCAACGGCGACCTGGAGGTCGGGCACCTCCTGGCCCTCGCCCCGTGGACCCACCCGCTCACCTGGGTCTTCCAGGTCATGCCGGTCTTCTTCCTCGTCGGCGGCTACGCGAACGGCCTCTCGTGGCGCTCGGCCCGCCGCCGCGACCTCCCGTATGCCGCGTGGCTGCGTGCCCGTCTGCGTCGCCTCCTCGTCCCGGTCGTCCCGTTGCTCGTCGTCTGGCTGGTGGCCACCACCACCGCCTGGGCGGCCGGCGTGCCCGCCGGGACGCTGCGCACGGCCTCCCAGGTCGCGCTGGTCCCGACCTGGTTCCTCGCGGCCTACGTCGTCGTGTGCGCGGTCGCCCCGGCCACGCTGTGGCTCTGGGAGCGCGCCGGCTGGGCCGGCGCCGTCGGTGGTGTCGTCCTCGGATGCCTCGTCGACCTGGTGTCCATCGGCACCGGCTCGCTGCTCGTCGGGTTCGCCAACTACCTCGTCGTCTGGGCCACGGTCTCGATGCTCGGCTACGCCTGGCTCGACGGTCGGCTGGCCGGGACCGGCCACAAGCTCCTCCTCGCGGCACTGGGCGCGGTCGGGCTCCTCGCCCTCGTCGGGGCGGGGCCGTACCCGGTGTCGATGATCGGTCTCGACGGCGCCGCCCTGAACAACTCCTTCCCGACACGGGTGACGATGCTCTTCCTCGGCATGCTCCAGGGAGGGGTCGTGCTCGCGTGCGAACCGCTGCTCGCGCGCTGGCTCCAGCGCCCGGGCGCCTGGACGGCAACGGTGCTCGTCAACACCCGGATCATGACGCTCTACCTGTGGCACCTCACCGCGATGGTCCTCGTCATCGGGATCTCGGTGCTGCTCGGTGGCCCGGGCCTCGGCGTCGAGCCGATGGCCCCCGCGTGGTGGGCGACCCGTCCCCTCTGGTGGGCCGTCCTGGCCCTCGTCACCGCCGGCCTCATCGGCCTCCTCGGCCGCTTCGAGACGCTCCGGGCCGACGACTCCGCGGCTCCACCGGCCTGGCTGCCGGTCGTCGTCACCGGCGTCGCCTGCGGCGGGCTCGGCCTCATGGCCGCCCAGGGGATCGTCGCCACCACGGGCGTGCGCTGGTGGTGGCCGCTGCTCACCGTGGCTGCCGTGGGCCTGCTGACCGTCAGCCCCCGGCCGCCAGTGGGTGCGGCAGCGCCTGTGCGTGGACGACCGTGAGGTCGGAGACGGCGCGGGTCAGGACGACGTAGAGGCGGCGCAGCCCCGTGCGCTCGTCCGGCTCGGCAGCCGCGATCGCGGCGGGCTCGAGGACGAGGACGTGGTCGAACTCGAGTCCCTTCGCGACGGTGGCCGGGACGACGTCGACCTGGTGCTCGACGTCCCCGTGGGTGGCGCCGAGGGTGCCGTGCTCGATGCCGTCGGCGCTGAGGGCCGCCGAGACCTCGTGGACGCGGGCGTCGGGGACGATGACGCCGATGCTCCCCTCGAGCGCGCGCAGCCGGCCGACCCTGCCCGCGGTCACGGCGACGAGGTCGGACGGCGCGGCCCGGACGACGTCGAGCCAGCCGGGGTTGTCGCGCACCGACAGCGGCGCGGCCAGTCCCGGCGCGGCGAGCGGCAGCAGCCGGGCTGCGAAGTCGATGACGGTGGCCGGCACCCGGAAGCCGCGGCGCAGCTCGGACACGACACCCTCGGGCTTGCCGAGGTGTCGCAGGCTCTCCGCCCAGGAGCCGGTCGACCACGGCGTCGTCCCCTGCGCGATGTCGCCGAGCACCGTGGCCGCACCGGTGGTGCAGCGACGGCCGACGGCGCGCAGCTGCATCGGTGACAGGTCCTGCGCCTCGTCGAGCACGACGTGACCAAGGCTCGGGGTGCGGCTCAGGAGGTCGCCGAGCTCGTCGAGGAGGACCGTGTCGGCATGGGTCCACCTGGCCGATCCCGCTGTGCGAGAAGGCTTCTCCCAGACGAGCAGCCGCTGCTCCTCGTCGGTGAGCACTCCGTCGGCTGCGTCGGCGAGTGCCCCGGGGTCGGAGAGCAGCCGGTGCAGCAGCGCCCGGGCGTCGACCTTGGGCCACAGCGACGCGGCGTAGGCCTTGACCGGTGCACTGCGCGCGACGGCGTCCTGGACACGGTCGTCGGGGTACTCCCCCAGTGACTCCATCTTCACGAGCACCGCGTGGGCGAGCCGCTGCGGCAGCAGCTGCCGCGCGGTCTCGTAGCGGATGTCGCGTCCCGCCAGACCGTCCACGAGCGGGGCGATGTCGTATGCCGCGACCCGCCACCTCCGTGACCCGCGCGGCACGACCATCGCCTCGGAGGGCGGGACGAGGTGCGACCAGACCGCTCGGTGCAGCACCTCGGCCATCCGTGCGTCGCCCTTGAGCCGGGCCACCTCGGTGGGTTCGGTGGCACGGACCGGAACAGACGCGGTGAGCGCCTCGATGCTCGTGTGCCGGACCTCAACCTCACCGAGTGTCGGGAGGACCGCGCCGATGTGCTCGAGGAACGCCTGGTTCGGCCCGATGACGAGGACGCCTGTGCGAGTGAGACGCTCGCGGTACGCATAGAGCAGCCACGCGGCCCGGTGCAGCCCGACGGCCGTCTTGCCGGTGCCGGGGGCACCCTGGATGCACACCGTCGTCGTGACGTCGACGCGCACCAGCGCGTCCTGCTCCGGCTGGATCGTCGCGACGATGTCACGCATGGGCCCGACCCGGGGACGCTCGATCTCGCTCGCCAGGATCTGCGAGCGGGCGTCCGGCTCGCCGGCGTCGAGCAGGTGCTCGTCCTCCATCGCCGTGATGCGGCCGTGGTCGTAGCCGAAGCGGCGTCGCAGCCGGACCCCCAGCGGGTCGGCGTGGGATGCCCGGTAGAAGGTCGTGGAGACGGGCGCCCGCCAGTCGATGACCAGCGGGTCACCGGCGTCGTCGGTGACGTGCCGTCGGCCGATGTACCAGCGCTCGTCGGTCTCGAGATCGACCCTGCCGAAGAAGAGCGCCGTCGTGGGGTCGTCCTCGAGGGACCGGGCACGACGCCACAGCGATTCGGCCAGCGCCTCGCTGGAGACGGCGTTGCCGCCCTGCACCTCGAGCGCGAGCGTGCGCTCGCGCATCCGGGCCAGCTCGGCCCGGGCGTTCGCGAGGTGCTCCCTCTCCTTCGTCAGCTCTTCGGGCAGGGGCATGACGAAGGCGCCTCTCGTGGGCTCAGGGGGGACCAGCGTAGTGGACCCGCGCTCAGGGACGCGCGACCGTCACCCTGATGTCGGTCCACCGCGAGAGGCGACCCTCCCGGTGGCGGGCCTCGAGCAGCGGCTGCACCTGCGCGACCACCGCGTCGAGGGTGCCGTGGCCGCGGTGCTGCTCGAGCAAGGTGCGATGCCCCTGCGACCAGGTCCAGTCCCACCACTGGGACGGGTCGGCGAAGGTGGTGTGCACCCGGGTCTGCGTGGTCGCCACGTCACGGAAGCCGCACTCCCGGAGGAGGGACTCGAGCGCCTCGACGGACCCGAACGGCCCCTGACCCGCCACGTTCGTGGGCGGCCGGCTGTCCTCGGGCAGCGAGTCCACGAGAAGGTCGTAGAGCTGCTCCCATGACGCGTCGACCGCCCCGAACCACGAGAGGCCCAGACGGCCGCGCGAACTGAGCTCCGCGCGGTAGCGGTCGAGGGCGCTGCTGAGGTCCGGCAGGAAGAACAGGACGAGGCTTGCCTGGATGACGTCCCACGGTCCCGGCGGCGGCTGCTCGGCGTCGCCCACCTCGGCGTGCAGCCACGGCACGTCCGTCGCGAGCTGCCTCAGTCCCTCGACCATGCGCGGTGCGAGGTCGATGGCGCGGACCTCACCGTCGCGTCCCACGGCACGCGCGGCGCGCAGGGCACTCGCTCCCCGACCGCAGCCGACGTCGAGCACCTGCTCCCCCGGCCGTGGCGCGGTCCGCGCCACGAGGGCCTGGGCGACCGGGCCGAAGAAGTCGACGCCGACCTGGTCGTAGGTCTCGGCAGCGCGGTCGAAGACGCCGGCGATGCCCGCCTTGCGCTGCTCCGGCGTGGGAACGCTCATGCAGGGAAGTCTCGCCCCGACGTGGACGGCGGCGCCACCACCTGCTCGAAGACGTGCCGCCGGACCCACGCGTGCATCGCGATCGCGGCTGCGGCGCCGGCGTTGATCGAGCGGGTGGAGCCGAACTGCTCGATGTGCAGGGTCGCCTCGCACTCGGCGCGCATCGCCTCCGACAGCCCCGGGCCCTCCTGTCCGAAGACGAGCATCGCGTGCCGTGGCAGGTCGAAGGTCTCGAGCGCGCGGCTGCCCGGCAGGTTGTCGACCCCGATGAGGCGTATGCCGTTCTGCCGGGCCCAGCTCGCGAGGTCACCGGGGGTCGGGTGGTGGTGCTCGTGCTGGTAGCGGTCGGTGACCATGGCCCCACGGCGGTTCCAGCGACGTCGGCCGACGATGTGGAACGCCGCCGCTCCCATGGCGTTGGCGGTCCGCACGACGGAGCCGATGTTGAAGTCGTGCTCCCAGTTCTCGATGGCGACGTGGAAGTCGTGACGCCGGGAGTCGAGGTCGGCGACGATCACGTCGTGCCGCCAGTAGCGGTAGCCGTCGACGACGTTGCGGCGGTCCCCGTCGCGCAGCAGGTCGGGGTCGAACCGGGGGTCGTCGGGCCAGGGCCCCACCCAGGGCCCGACACCGACCTCGTCGTCGCCGGTGCGGTCGCGCTCGTCACTCACGCGATCGAGACGGTGAGCAGGCAGACGCTGTCCACCTCGGCGCGGACGTCGTGGCGTGCCTGCGGGATGACGTGGCCCGAGCCGGCGGGGAGGGTCCAGGACCGGCCACCGCTGCTCAGCACCACCTCGCCCGCGAGGCAGACGAGCGAGGCGGGACCGGGCGCGTCGTGGTCGGGGAGCCCACCGCCGGCAGGCAGGCCGAGCAGGAGGGCCCGCTGCCCCGGCTGGCCGAAGGCGAGGCGGACGGCCTGGGCGCGGCCGCTGGCGCGCGCCTGCTCGACGAGCCGTCCACCCTCGGCGACGAGGTCGACCACCGGCTCCTGCGAGCCCACGGCATCGCCCGAACCGGCCTCGTGGTGGGTCCCGCCGTGGCTCACTGCACCTTCTCCCATCCTCGCTTCTGGGCCCGGCTGCCGGTCCCCCGTCCCGGGCGCTCGTCGCGGCTGCGGTAGACGATGTAGGGCCGGGTGAAGTAGCCCAGCGGGGCCGAGAAGACGTGCACGAGCCGGGTGAACGGCCACATGCCGATGAGGAGGAACGCGAGGAAGCCGTGCAGCTGGAACCCGATGGGCGCGCTCGCCATGAGGCTCGCATCCGGCTGGAACCAGAAGATCTGCCGGAACCACGGCGAGACCCCGTCGCGGTAGTTGTACTCGCCGCCGATGGTGAACAGGCTGCCGGCGATGGTGTTCCACATGCCCAGCACGATGACCGTGCCGAGCACGGCATACATCACCTTGTCGTTGACGGTCGTTGCCGAGAACACCGGACCGACGGTGCGGCGGCGGTAGACGAGGATCGCCAGCCCGACGACGGTCGCGATGCCGGCCGGTATGCCGCCCGCGAGCGCGAGCACGTGGTACGCCTCGTGGCTCAGACCGAGCGCATCGGTCCAGCTCTGCGGCACGAGCAGGCCCATGACGTGGCCGAGCACGACGCCGAGCATCCCGAAGTGGAAGAGCGGGCTGCCGATGCGCAGGAGCTTGCTCTCGTAGAGCTGGGAGCTGCGCGTGGTCCAGCCGAACTTGTCGTAGCGGTAGCGCCAGACGTGCCCGACGACGAAGACGGCCAGGCAGATGTAGGGGAAGATCACCCACAGCACGGTGCTCAACGTGGGCCTCCGATCGTGACGGGGGTGGGACCGCTGGGTTCGTGGTGGCCGTGCTCGTCGGAGCCGGAGGGCAGGGCGTAGGGCGCGTTCATCTCCGTGCTGAGCCCGACGAGCTCGGCCGGTGGTCCCTGCTCGATGAGCCGGGCCAGGGCCTCGTGGTCGTCACCGGCCAGGACCGGCAGCGTCGCCCGGAGCGCCTCGACGACGTCGAGCCACGGCGAGTCGCGCTCGACCAGGGCCACCCGGAGCAGCTCGATGCCGACCCGGTGGTCGTTGAGCACCTTCCACGTCGTGTCCGCGTCGACGGTGGCACCGAACTCCAGGACGACGGAGAGGTGGTCGGGCAGCTCGGCGTCCTCGTCGGTGAACTCCACCCCGTGCCGGCGGTAGTCCTGCTTGATCCGCACGAGCGCCGCGCCGCGGTTGCGGGTGTCACCGTGGAGGAAGTAGGTCAGGTGCAGGCAGCACCGGCGGGTCACGTCGAAGGTGTCGACGTAGTCGCGCTGGAGCTCGCCCAGGTCGGTGGAGACGAGGTGGGCCAGGAAGCGGCGCAACGGCATACGGACGTCGTCCGGGAGCCCGGCGACGACCTCGGTGAGCAGGGGCACCCGCTCGAGCAGGGTCTCGTCCGGGTAGTCGAGCAGCAGCGAGACCATCTGCCACGTGCTCGCCTGGTGCTGCGGAGAGAGCCGCGAGGGTGTGCGACGGTGACGCCGCCAGGGCATCATCGCCGCACCTCGTCGCCGGTCCCGGCCCCGACGCCGTCGTCGGTTCCCGACTCCGGGTCGCGGTCCGCCGTCTCCCTGGGGAACATCCCCGACGGCACGCCCTTGCCGTCCCAGTTGAGCAGGTTGACCCGGCCGGCGGAGCTGCCCCCGCCGACGAGGCCCTCGGAGGTCTGGCGCTCCTGGAGCATGCGGAAGTTCTCGACGGCGACCGGCGTGGCCGAGCCACGACCGGACCCCTCGCCGAACGGGCCCGACAGCTCCATCAGCTCGTCGTCGTAGCTCGTGACGGGGCAGTCGGTGGCCAGCTCCTCGAGCCCGTGAGCCTCCTCGACGTGGGCGGTGGGGATGACGTAGCGGTCCTCGTACTTGGCGATGGCGAGCAACCGGAACATGTCGTACATCTCCTCCTCCGTCATGCCGACGGCGGCGGGGATGTGCTCCTGCGGGTCGCGGCCGAGGTTGATGTCGCGCATGTAGGACCTCATCGCCGCGAGCTTGCGCAGCACCAGGTCCACGGGTGCCGTGTCACCGGCCGTGAACAGGTTCGCGAGGTACTCGACCGGGATCCGCAGCGCGTCGATGGCGCCGAAGAGGTTGTTTGCGTCCTCGGCGTCATAGCCGGTCTCCTTGATGACGTCGACGACCGGGGACAGCGGCGGGATGTACCAGACCATCGGCATCGTGCGGTACTCCGGGTGCAGCGGCAGCGCCACCTTGTAGGTGTTGATCAGCGCGTACACCGGCGACTTCTGGGCCGCGACGACCCAGTCCCCGGGGATGCCGGCCTTCTCGGCCTCCCGCATGACCTCGGGGTCGAAGGGGTCGAGGAAGACCGAGCGCTGGGACTCGTAGAGGTCGTGGTCGTCCTCGACGGACGCCGCCTCGAGCACCTTGTCGGCGTCGTAGAGCATGAGCCCGATGTAGCGCAGCCGGCCGACGCACGTCTCGGCGCAGACCGTCGGGATGCCGACCTCGATGCGCGGGTAGCAGAAGGTGCACTTCTCGGCCTTGCCGGTCTTGTGGTTGAAGTAGACCTTCTTGTAGGGGCACCCCGTCACGCACATGCGCCAGCCGCGGCACTTGTCCTGGTCGACGAGGACGATGCCGTCCTCCTCACGCTTGTAGATCGCGCCGCTCGGGCACGACGCGGCGCAGGAGGGGTTGAGGCAGTGCTCGCAGATGCGCGGCAGGTAGAACATGAAGGTCTGCTCGAACTCGAACGTCACCTTGTCCTCGATGCCCTTGAGCATCGGGTCCTTGACGGCGTGCTCCATGCTGCCGCCGAGGTCGTCGTCCCAGTTGGCCGACCACTCGATGTTGATCGGCTTGCCCGAGATGAGCGAGTGCGGGCGGGCGACGGGGAAGTTCTTCTGCGCCGGGGCCTTGAGCAGGGTCTCGTAGTCGTAGGTCCACGGCTCGTAGTAGTCGCTCATCGCCGGCATCTTGGGGTTGGAGAAGATGTTGAGCAGCTTGGTGAGGCGTCCGCCGGCGCGCAGAGTGAGCCGTCCGCCGTTGGTCCGGGTCCAGCCGCCCTTCCACTTCCCCTGGTCCTGGTAGCCGCGGGGGTAGCCGAGGCCGGGGCGCGTCTCGACGTTGTTGAACCAGACGTACTCCATGCCGGAGCGGTTGGTCCACGCCTGCTTGCAGGTCACCGAGCAGGTGTGGCAGCCGATGCACTTGTCGAGGTTCATGACCATCGCCATCTGGGCCATCACACGCATGTCAGTACTCCACCTTCGCGGTGCGCTTGCGGATCATCGTGACCTCGTCGCGGTTGTTGCCGATCGGCCCGATGTAGTTGAAGAAGTAGGACAGCTGCGCGTAGCCGCCGACGATGTGGTTCGGCTTGAGCAGGATCCGGGTGAGGCTGTTGTGGATGCCGCCCCGCTTGCCGTCCCGCTCGGTGAGCGGCACGTCGATGAGGCGGTCCTGCGCGTGGTGCATGTAGACCGTGCCCTCCGGCATCCGGTGGCTGACGATGGCCCGGGCCGCGACGACACCGTTGCGGTTGACCATCTCGATCCAGTCGTTGTCCTTGACCCCGACCTTGGCGGCGTCGACATCGGACATCCACACCGACTGCCCGCCCCGCGAGAGGGAGAGCATGAAGAGGTTGTCCTGGTACTCGGAGTGGATCGACCACTTGTTGTGCGGGGTGAGGTAGCGGACCGAGACGCCCAGCTCGTTCTGCTCGCCGATCGGCGCCTCCCCGAACAGCCGCGACATGTTGAGCGGTGGCCGGTAGACCGGCAGTGCCTCACCCATGCCGAGGAACCAGTCGTGGTCGACGTAGAACTGCTGGCGCCCGGTCAGGGTGTGGAAGGGCTTGTGCCGCTCGATGTTGATCGTGAACGGGCTGTAGCGGCGGCCCCCGGACTCCGACCCGGACCACTCCGGGCTGGTGATGACCGGGACGGGTGCGACCTGGGTGTCGGCGAAGGTGATCTGCTTGCCCTCGTGCTCGGCGGAGAGGTCGGCGAGCTGGGTGCCGGTGCGCTTCTCGAGGAACCGGAAGCCCTGGGTGGCGAGGTGCCCGTTGGAGACGCCGGCGAGGTGCAGCATCGCGTCGGCCATCTGGACGTCGGTCTCCACCTTGGGCTGGCCGTCGCCGGCCCCGCCACGACGGACGCCGTTGCGCTGGCGGAGGATCTCGACCTCTCGCTTGACGTCGTAGGCGACGCCCTTGGTGAGCATGCCGGCCTTCTCGAGGAGCGGGCCGATCGTCGTCATCTTGTCGTAGACCTGCGTGTAGTCGCGCTCGGCGACGGCGATGACGGGCATCGTCTTGCCCGGCACCGGCTCGCACTCACCGGCGCGCCAGTCCCTGACCTCGCCGTGGACGCTCGCCATGGCCTCGGGGGTGTCGTGCCACAGGGGCTTGGCGATGACGTCCCTGCGGGTCCCGAGGTGGTCGACGGCGAGCTCGCTGAACCTCTTCGCGATGGCCTTCCACGCCTCCCAGTCCGACTTCGTCTGCCACGGCGGGTTGATCGCCGGGTTGAACGAGTGGATGAACGGGTGCATGTCGGTGGTGTTGAGGTCGTGCTTCTCGTACCAGGTGGCCGCCGGGAGCACGACGTCCGAGAAGATCGTCGAGCTCGTCATCCGGAAGTCGATGGTGAGGAGCAGGTCGAGCTTGCCGTCGAGGGGGCGCTCCGCCCACTCGACGCTCGCCGGCCGCTGGTCAGGACCGGCCTCGACGGCCGTGGCCGCGCTGTCCGTGCCGAGCAGGTGGCGCAGGAAGTACTCGTTGCCCTTGGCCGAGCTGCCGAGGAGGTTGGACCGCCAGAGCGAGAGGATCCGCGGGTGGTTCATGCCGGACTCCGGGTCCTCGACCGCGAACCGCAGCCGGCCCTCCTTGAGCTCCTGCGCGACGTAGGCGGGCGCCTCCATCCCCGCGGCGGCCGCGTCGTCGGCGAGGTCGAGCGAGCTGCGGTCGAACGTCGGGTAGCTCGGCGACCAGCCCAGCCGCACCGACTGCGAGAGCAGGTCCATGACGCTCTTGCCCGCGAAGATCCCGGTGCCGGCGTCGAGGTCGTCGGCCGAGAAGGTGTCGTAGCGGTACTGGGAGGTGTGGACGTACCAGTACGCCGTCTGGTTCATGTGCCTCGGCGGCCGCTGCCAGTCGAGGGCGAAGGCCATGTGCTGGAAGCCCATGATCGGGCGGATCTTCTCCTGCCCGACGTAGTGGGCCCAGCCGCCGCCGTTGCGGCCCTGGCAGCCGGTGATCGTCGTGAGCAGCAGGATCGCCCGGTAGATCTGGTCGCTGTGGAACCAGTGGTTGGTCCCGGCGCCGAGCAGGATCATGCCGCGGCCGTCGGTGTCGATCGCGTTCTGCGCCCACTCGCGGGCCAGCCGCTCGACCTGCGCCGCGGGGACGCCGGTGAGCTCCTCCTGCCACGCCGGAGTCGCCGGCACCGAGGGGTCGTCGTAGCCGGTCGGCCACGCGCCCGGCAGGCCCTCGCGCTGCACGCCGTACTGGGCGAGCAGCAGGTCGAGCACCGTGGTGACGAGGCGGTCCCCGACCCGTCGCACCGGCACGCCACGCGGCTCGTGGGCGACCTTGCCGTCGGCGGCGTCGAAGCGCGGCAGCGAGACCTCGACCGCCTCGTCGTGGGTGCCGTGCAGGGTGAGCAGCGGGTCGACGTCACCGAGCACGAGGTTCCACTTGCCCACCCCCTCGTCGCCGTAGCGGTCACCGATCGAGCCGCCGAGCACGGCGAGGTCCCCGGTGCGCGCGTCGAAGACGGCCGGCTTCCACATGGCGTTCTCGGAGTCCGACTTCGGTCCGCCCTCGACGTCGCCGGCGACGAGGTACTTGCCCGGACGGAGGACGCCGTCGTCGCCGGGCACGAGGCTGACGAGGTTGGCGAGGTCGGTGTACTGCTTGTTGTAGTCGGTGAAGAACGGCACCTGCTGGTCGACGAAGAACTCCTTGAGGATGACGTGCCCCATCGCCATCGCGAGCGCGCCGTCGGTGCCGGGCCCGAGGGTCACCCACTCGTCGGCGAACTTGACGTTCTCCGCGTAGTCCGGCGCCACCGCGATGACCTTCTGGCCGCGGTAGCGCGCCTCGGTCATCCAGTGGGCGTCCGGCGTCCGGGTGAGCGGGACGTTGGAGCCCCACATGATGAGGTATGCCGCGTCCCACCAGTCCCCGGACTCCGGCACGTCGGTCTGGTCACCGAACATCTGCGGTGAGGCGTTGGGCAGGTCGGCGTACCAGTCGTAGAACGAGAGCATCGGGGCGCCGACGAGCTCGAGGAAGCGGGCGCCGGAGGCGTAGGAGACGGGCGACATCGCGGGGATCGGCGAGAAGCCGGCGATCCGGTCGGGCCCGTGGACCTTGGTCGTCCAGACGTGCGCCGCCGCGACGATCTCGACGACCTCGTCCCACGACGAGCGCACGAGCCCACCCTTGCCGCGTGCCTTCTTGTAGCGCGCCGCCTGCTCGGGGTCCTCGACGATCGAGCCCCAGGCGAGCACCGGGTCACCGCCGTGCGCCTTCTTGGCCTTGCGGAAGAGCTCGAGCAGGACCGCACGCACGTAGGGGTAGCGGATCCGGGTCGGCGAGTAGGTGTACCAGGAGAAGGCCGCGCCGCGCGGACAGCCACGGGGCTCGTAGTCGGGGCGGTCGGCGCCGGCCGACGGGTAGTCGGTCTGCTGCGCCTCCCACGTGATGATGCCGTCCTTGACGTAGACCTTCCACGAGCAGGAGCCGGTGCAGTTGACGCCGTGGGTCGAGCGCACGACCTTGTCGTGGCTCCACCGGTCCCGGTAGAACGAGTCACCGCTGCGGCCGCCCTCGAGGCTGAGCGTCCGCTTGTCGTCCGAGACCTCGCCGCGGGTGAAGAACCTGCGGGTGCCCACGAGGGCGTCGGCGAGTGGGCCGTCGAACCCGGGTCGGGTGGGGTCCGGCTCGGTCGTGGTCACAGCTGCTCCTCGTCGTCGGAAACCCCGGGATCGAAAACCCCAAGAGTGCCAGCCAACCGCTCCCGTGTCGCGGGAACCAAGGACCAACGTCCCGATGACCTCGGCTGCCGCAGGGCGGGACCAAAGGCCCTGATCGGTGCTCGCGGACCTCGTTAGCGTCGCTGTGCGGACGGTCGATGGCACCGTCCCAGACGTGAGAAGGAGACCGACCGTGTCGGAGCACCGACCTGCAGGGGTCGCCGGAGACGAGCGCGCCGCCCGGCGAGTGCTGACGATGTCGACGACCGCCTTCACGGTGATGTTCGCCGTGTGGCTGATGTTCGGCATCCTGGGCATCCCGATCCGCAAGGAGTTCGGGCTCACCGACGTGCAGCTCTCGTGGCTGAGCGCCGTCGCCGTCCTCAACGGCTCGCTCTGGCGCCTGCCCGCCGGGATGGTCACCGACCGGATCGGTGGCCGCAAGGTCTTCGCGGCGATGCTCGCGTTCACGGCCGTGCCGGCATACCTCGTCTCGCGAGCCGAGAGCTACGGGATGCTCCTCGTCCTCGCGTTCCTCGTCGGCTTCGCCGGCAACTCGTTCAGCGCCGGGATCTCCTGGAACTCCGCGTGGACGCCGCGCGGCCGGCAGGGCTTCGCGCTCGGTGTCTTCGGGGCCGGCAACGTCGGCGCCTCGGTCACCAAGTTCATCGGCCCGGCGCTCATCACCGGCACCGCCGGTGCGACGTTCTTCGGCGTCGTGGAGGGCGGCTGGCGGGTGGTCCCGGCCATCTACGCCGTGCTGCTCCTCGTCCTCGCCGCCCTCGTCCTCGTCGTCACACCGGCGCAGGACCGCATGCCCGGCCGCGGCCGTCCGCTGCGCGCGCAGCTGCGGCCCCTGCGCGAGCTGCGGGTGTGGCGCTTCAGCCTCTACTACGTCGCCGTGTTCGGCGCCTATGTCGCCCTGGCCGCGTGGCTGCCGAAGTACTACGTCGACAACTTCGACGTCAGCCTGAGCGCAGCCGCGCTGCTCACGGCGACGTTCATCTTCCCGGCGTCGCTGCTGCGCCCGGTCGGCGGATGGTTCTCCGACCGGTGGGGTGCCCGGCGGGCGATGTACTGGACGTTCGGCGTGATGATGGCGACGTCGCTCTTCCTCTCGATGCCCGGCGGCTACATCGTCCTCCAGACCCGGACCGGCCCCAAGGACATCCTCCCGTACGAGATCGGTCTCTGGCCCTTCGCCATCGCCGTCTTCCTGCTCGGCTGCGCGATGGGCGTCGGCAAGGCCGCGGTCTTCAAGCACATCCCCGAGTACTTTCCTCAGGACGTCGGCGCCGTCGGTGGGCTCGTCGGCATGCTCGGTGGGCTCGGTGGCTTCTTCCTGCCGCCGCTCTTCGCCTACGGCCAGAAGTGGACCGGGCTCCCCTCGAGCACCTTCTTCGTCCTCTTCCTCCTCACCGCCGCCTGCAGCCTCTGGATGCACTGGACGGTCGTCCACATGCTCCACACCAACTCCCCCGAGCTCGCCACGGAGCTCGAGACCCCCGTTGACCCGACCGGCACCTCGCCCGTCGGCACCCTCGCCGGACCCCGGCAGATCCCCCAGGAGGCACGAGCATGAGCAGCACGACCGCGAAGCGCACCGGCGGTGAGTGGCTCGACGCCTGGGACCCCGAGAACGAGGAGACCTGGGACAAGCGGCTCGCCTGGACGACCCTCTCGATCACGACGTTCACCCTGACCCTCTGCTTCGCCTCGTGGTTCCTCGCCAGCGCCATCGCGCCGAAGCTCACCAACCTCGGGTTCGACCTCACCCAGAGCCAGCTCTACTGGCTGACGTCGCTGCCCGGGCTCGCCGGCGGCCTGATGCGGCTCGGCTGGATGGTCATGCCGCCCATCCTCGGCACCCGCAGGCTCGTCACCCTCACGACGCTGCTGCTCATCTTCCCGGTGCTCGGCTGGGCGGTCCGCATCCAGGACCCGACCACGCCCTACTGGGAGCTGCTCGCCCTGTCGTTCCTGTCCGGCATCGGTGGCGGCGCGTTCTCGGGCTTCATGCCCAGCACCTCCTACTTCTTCCCGAAGCGCCTGCAGGGCACGGCGCTCGGCCTCCAGGCCGGCATCGGCAACTTCGGCGTCTCCCTCGTCCAGCTGCTCACGCCGTGGATCATCGGCTTCAGCATGATCGGCTTCCTCGGGGCCTCGCAGTCGATGCAGGGACTCCCGGGCAAGGAGGCCTCGGAGGTCTGGTACCAGAACGCGTCCTTCGTCTACATCCCCTTCATCCTCATCGGTGCCGCCCTCGCGTGGACGATGCTGAGGTCGGTCCCGATCATCTCCAACGTCCGCCAGCAGTTCGACATCTTCAAGAGCCAGGACACGTGGTGGATGACGCTCATCTACATCATGACGTTCGGCACCTTCTCGGGCCTGTCGGCCCAGTTCGGCCTCCTCATGAAGAACCTCTACGGCGCCGGCAACACCGAGATCGTGCAGGGAGCCGGGGCGAGTGCCCAGCTGCTCATCGAGGGCTACTCGGTGCCCGACCCCGTGAAGTACGTCTTCCTCGGCCCCCTCGTCGGCGCCGCGGCGCGGGTGGTCTTCAGCCCGCTGACGGACCGCATGGGAGGGGCGAGGTGGACGCTCGTCTCGGGAATCGGACTGGTCGCCTCCATCGCCTGGACGATGACCGCGCTGGTGCCCGACACCTCCTCGGCCGAGGCCCTGCGCGGTGACTTCAGCACCTTCCTCTGGGGGATGCTCGCGATCTTCCTCTTCAGCGGCATCGGCAACGCCTCGACCTTCAAGCAGATGCCGATGATCTTCGAGCGGCGCCAGGCCGGTGGGGTCATCGGCTGGACGGCGGCGATCGCCGCGTTCGGCCCGTTCCTCTTCGGCGTGGGCCTGACCATGATGTCGCCGGCGACGTTCTACGCCATCGGCATCGCCTGGGCGCTCATGTGCATCGCCATCACGTGGATGCGGTACGCCCGACCGGGCGCCCCCAAGCCCTCCTGACACCCGGGCCGCCGAGCCACCGGCCTCAGTGGTTGCGCAGGGCGTCGACGAGCTCGGCCTTCTTCATCGACGAGTGGCCCTCGATGCCCAGCTCCCTGGCCCGCTGGTGCAGCTCCTCGACCGTGCGGTCCTCATAGCTCTCGGCTGCGCCGCCCTTCTCCCCCATCTCCTTGCGGGAGCTGGCAGCAGCTGCGTTCGAGATGCGGGCGGCCTTCTCCTTGCTGGCGCCGTCGTCGCGCAGCTTCTCGTAGAGCTCGGGGTCCTTGACGCTGGGACCGGGTGTCTCCGTGCCGTCCTTCTTCGCGGGCATGCCGTCCTCCTTCGTGGGTCGTCCCACTGTGCTACCCCGGCCGGCCCGTCGCAACGCACCGGGGGGTGTCCGGACGGCACCCGGCCGGACGGCATACCCTTGCCTGCGTGATGATGCCCTCGCTCGGACCCGACTGGATGGACCCCCAGTGGCTCCTCGACCGCTTCGGCTCCCAGTTCTTCTGGGTGAGCACCGCCATCGTCTTCATCGAGTGCGGTCTGCTCTTCCCGATCCTCCCGGGTGACTCGCTGCTCTTCGCCATCGGCCTGTTCATCAACCGCGGCGACCTCGACATCAACATCGCCGTGGCGTGCCTCGTCCTCAGCATCGCGGCCTTCCTCGGCAACGTCGTCGGCTACGAGATCGGCCGCTTCATCGGCGCCCCCCTCTACGAGCGCGACGGGCGCTTCATCAAGCGCAAGTACTTCGACCAGACGCACGAGTTCTTCGAGAAGCACGGCAACAAGGCCCTCGTCCTCGGCCGCTTCGTGCCCATCGTGCGCACCTTCATCACCGTCGTCGCCGGCGTGAGCCGCATGGACCGCTCCCGCTTCTTCGTGTGGAGCGGCGTGGGCGCGGTGCTGTGGGCGACGGGTGTCACCCTGCTCGGCTACTTCCTCGGCGGCATCCAGCTCATCCACGACAACCTCGAGGCCGCGATCCTGCTCATCGTCGCGGCGTCGGTGCTGCCGATGGTCGTCGAGGTCATCCGCGCCAGGCGGGGCCACACGACGACCGAGACCATCGTCGAGGAGACCGTCGAGGTCATCGACGACGTCCGCAAGGACCGCCTCTGACCACTGCCCCGGGAGGGGTCAGGCACCTCCGCGATCGACAGCCCACGGGCGACCGCCCGCAGCACCTCCAGCTCGCGCGGGGTGAGCTCGGCGAGGTGGACTGTCAGTGGTCGTCCGTAGTGTTGTGGCATGGAGGGGACGCCAACAGCAGGAGGGGCCGAG
>NZ_JBMBWH010000019.1:0-14931 GCF_048606435.1 Knoellia terrae
TCCTCGACAAGCTACTGTCCGAGCACGACAACCCCGGTGTTTCCTTCACCGCTTGAATCCACCCGTGCAATCGCCCCACCTACTGTGCAGTAGCCGCGTGGGAAGCGGAGGGGAGTATCCCCAGCGCGGACTCCTCGTCATCACGGCCACGGTGTGGCCCGGGGATCCGGTCCGGCCCCCAGGGCGGGAGAGACCTCCGGGCCGTATGTCCCCGACCCCGTAAGGTTGCCCGCGTGCATTCTCTCTCTGCCCTGACGACTGCGACACCCTCGATGGACGTCGCCACCTGGCAGTGGCTGCTCACCATCGCCATCGCCATTGCGGTGCTGACGTTCGACGTCGTGATGATCGCCCGCAACCCTCACCGACCCTCCACCAAGGAGCTCAGCCTCACGCTGTCCTTCTACGTCGGAGCCGCGGTCCTCTTCGGGGTGTGGGTGTGGGTGGCCCACGGCAGCCAGCTCGCCGGCGAGTTCTACGCCGGATGGCTGACGGAGTACTCGCTGTCGGTCGACAACCTCTTCATCTTCCTGCTGATCATGGCGAAGTTCGCCGTGCCCGAGAAGTTCCAGCAGACCGCCCTCATGTGGGGCATCATCATCGCGATCGTCCTGCGCGGCATCTTCATCTGGCTCGGCGCCGCCGCGATCAACAACTTCTCCTGGGTCTTCTACATCTTCGGCGCCTTCCTCATCTACACCGCGATCAAGCTCGCCACCGAGGGTGAGAGCGACGACGAGGAGTACGAGGAGAACCGCTTCATGAAGTGGGTCGAGAAGTCCCTGCCGTCGACGAAGGAGTGGAGCGGCAAGCTCTTCGTCAAGGAGAACGCCAAGCGCGTCGTCACGCCGCTGTTCATCGTCGTCCTGGCCCTCGGCACCACCGACCTGCTGTTCGCGCTCGACTCGATCCCCGCGATCTACGGCCTCACCAAGGAGCCGTACCTCGTGCTCACGGCGAACCTCTTCGCGCTGATGGGTCTGCGCCAGCTCTACTTCCTGCTCGGTGGCCTGCTGCAGAAGCTCGTCTACCTCAGCCTGGGGCTGTCGGTCCTGCTCGCGTTCATCGGCGTCAAGCTCATCCTCCACGCCCTCCACGAGAACGAGCTGCCGTTCATCAACGGTGGCGAGCACCTCAAGGTGTGGGACATCCCCATCTCCGTCTCGCTCGGCGCGATCGTCGTCATCCTCGGTGTCACGACCGTGGCCAGCCTCTGGAAGACCCGCCGCGACAACAAGGCGGAGATCAACGCCTGAGCCGGCTGGCCGGCATACCGGCAGGAACGCGTCTAGGACCCCGTCGACTCGGCGGGGTCCTTGCGCGCTCCCAGCCCGATGACGATCGCGGACGCGAGCACGACCAGCCCCATCCCGAGCAGCTGCGAGCCGTGCAGGACCTGGTCGAGGATGACCAGCCCGGCCAGCGCCGCGACGGCCGGCTCGAGGCTGAGGAGTATGCCGAAGACCCGGGCCGTCATGCGGCGCAGCGCCACGAGCTCCAGGGAGTAGGGCAGCACCGACGACAGCACGGCGATGCCGAGCCCCTTGGCGACGAGCCCGCCGTCCCAATCCGGCACCGAGGCGATCCCGAAGGGCAGGGTCATGACGGTCGCGACGACCATCGCGATGGCGAGCCCTTCGAGCTTGTCGAACTCGGCTCCGGTGCGTCCACTGAGGATGATGTATGCCGCCCAGCACGTCCCGGCGGTGGCCGCCAGTCCCAGCCCGGTCCAGTCCAGCTCGGCGAACGGCACGGACAGCGCCTCCGAGATGAGCAGCACGCCGACCGCCGCGGCGAGCACCGCGAGGAGGTCGACCACCCGCCTCGACAGGGCCGCCGCGAGGAGCAGCGGCCCGAGGAACTCGATGGTCACGGCCACACCGATGGGCAGGTGGGCGAGCGAGCCGTAGAAGGTGAAGTTCATCAGCCCGAGCGCGAGCCCGAAGGCCACGACCGTGCGCCACGCCCTGGGGGAGTGTCCGCGCCACCGCGGCCGGACGGCAGCGACGAGGATGACCGTGGCGAAGAGCAGGCGCATGACCACCGAGCCGCCCGCGCCGATCTCCGGGATGAGCGTGGCCGCGAGCGCGCCACCGAACTGGACCGAGACGATGCCGGCCAGGACGAGGACGGGGGCTGGCACGGTGCTGAGGCGGGACACCTCGTCAGGCTAGGTCGGGCCCCGCCCCGGACACGCTTCCGCCACTCCGTGAGACATCGTCCTCCGACGAGGGCTCGGGCGAGGCGAGGGACGCAAGCTGCGCGCGGACGGCGCCGTGGCGCTCGAGGAACGCCCGCTCGTCGTAGCGCTTGCGCCGCAGCCACCCGGTGACCTCGTCGTTGCTCTTGCTGGCGTTGCAGGGCCCGCAGGCGGGAGCGATGTTGTCGAGCGTGTAGCGCCCGCCGCGCGACAGGGGCAGCACGCAGTCCTTCTGCAGGGCGCGCTCCGTCGCCCCGCAGTAGGCGCACCCACCCCACGCCGCCTTGAGGGCGGCCCACTGCTCGGCGCTGAGGTCGTGCTCGACCCGGTCCATGCGGCGCTTGCGGCGGCGGGCGGCCACGGCCCTGCGACTCCGGTTGACCGCCACCGGCCCAGCCTAGGAGCCGGCGTCACCAGCCGCGTTCGCGCCACTCCGCCAGGTGGGGACGCTCGGCACCGAGGGTGGTGTCGCCGCCATGGCCGGGGTAGACCCACGTCTCGTCGTCGTAGACGTCGAAGACCCGGTCGCTCACGTCGGCGATGAGGCTCTCGAAGCTCTGCCCGGGGTTCTTCGTGTTGCCGATCCCGCCGGGGAAGAGGGAGTCACCGGTCAGGAGGTGGGTGTGCCCACCGGGGTCGGCGTACGCCAGGGCAACCGACCCGGGCGTGTGGCCACGCAGGTGGACGACGTCGAGCCGGCACTGCCCGACCGTGACGACGTCGCCGTGCACGAGCCGGACGTCGGGTCGCACCGGCAGCGCGTCCGCGTCGTCGGCCCCCGCATGGGTGCGCGGGTGGAAGGCGTCGACCATCTCGGGCAGCGCCCGGACGTGGTCCCAGTGCTGGTGCGTGGTCACGAGGTGCTCGAGGCTTCCGGTGCCCTCGCGCACGAGCGCGGTGAGCCGAGCGGCGTCATCGGCGGCGTCCACGAGCAGCTGCTCGCCGGTCTCGCGGCAGGTGAGGAGGTAGGCGTTGTTGGACATCTCCGACACCGCGACCTTGCGGATCACGAGGTGGTCGAGGGTGCGAACCTGCGCCGGTCCTCCGGGGGTCACGTCACCGGTGTAGTCGCCCATGGTCACAGCCCCCTCGTCAGCTCGGGAAGGTCCTCGGCGCGGACGCCCGACGGGTCCTGCCTCGCCAGCCAGGTGAGCACCCCGGCCCGCGAGCCCGTGACCCGGGCGGCGCCGTCGCCCAGCGACCAGCCGTCGCCCTCGTCGGTGGAGATGCTCAGCGACGGAGCGGGCTCCGCGCCCCGCTGCCGCTTGAGCTCGTTCTCGAGGAACATCACCTGGAGGTCCCCGTCCAGGTCGTCGAACCCGAAGCCGACGTCGAGGTCGACGTGGTGGTAGACCACCTCACGCAGCCGCATGAACGGCAGCATCCCGCCCCGGAACGTCGGCCCACCCGGGGTGCGCTCGAGGACGACGTCGCGGTGCTCGGGGCCGAGCCGTCGCAGGTGCGGCGCGAGCTCGGCGGCGGTGTCCTCGACGTCGGTGACGACGGTGAGCGGGTCGCGACCCACGCCGGCGTCGATCTCCGCGTCGCGGGACTCGGGGGAGTCGTACATCGTCCGTCCGGTGCCGTCGACGGCTGCCCCGACGAGCCGCACCAGGGCCTCCGCGTTGCGCGCGAGGTGGTTGAGGACGTGGTCGCGCGTCCACCCCTCGCACAGGCTCGGGGCGGAGAGGTCGTCGCAGGCGCGGGCACCGGAGACGAGCCGGGTGGTGTGCTCGTCGATGGCGGCAAGGAGGTCGGTCACGAGCCTCAGGCTACGCGCGAGACGGACAGTGTGCCGGCTCCGTGGGCGTCGTCCGTCACCACCCAGAGGTCATCCCCACGGACGACCGCCGACACCGGTGTCCCGCCCGGTCCGTCCGCGCTCGACCACGCACCGCCGGCGTGGCGCAGGACGGTGCTCCGCGACCCGGTCGGCACGACGACGACGTCGTCCTTCCCTGCCCGGACGGGCGCCGGGACCGGCACGTTCTCGGGGAGACGGACGTCGGGTATGCCGTCCAGCCGGCTCGCGCTGCCGTCCACCAGCTCCCACAGCGCGAGCCGCCCTCCCTCACTGCCGGCGACGAGGCACCGTTGCGGTGTGCACGTCGCGGCGTGTGCCTCGGCGAGCTCGTCGTCGGAGGTGCGCGGGAGGTCGACCCGGCTCCACGGTCCGGTCCCGCCGGGCGCGGTCCACACGGCGGCGTCCACGCGCACCGAGCCGGGGGAGAGCCGGGTGACCGACCCGGAGATCACGAGGCCGTCCCCTCGTGAGGTGATGGCGCGCCCCGCCACGAGGGCGTCGGGCGTGCTGGCCAGGGACGTCCCCGCCGAGGGTTGGCGGGCCCAGCGCGCGCCGGTGCGGGTCCAGACCGCGATGTCGAGGCCGGTCCGCTCGCTCTGCCACGCGCCGAGGATCACCGGGGAGGTGCCGGCATACGCCAGTCCGGCGAGGTCCCCGGCGCCGTAGCTGCCGAAGACGCCGAACGGCTGCTCCTGCTCGGCGACGGCCGCGGCGTCCCCGCTCCAGGTCGTCCACCGGTAGTTGCCGTGGGCGCCCCCACGGACGCCCCCGACGGCGTCGACGCGGCCCTCGTGGGTGACCACCTGGAACCAGCGTGCCTCGAAGGCGTAGGGGGAGCGGGGGGTGAGGTCGACGGGGCGAAGGTCGGATGCGTCGGTCCCGACGAACAGGCGCGGGTTCGGGCGGTCGGCTGCCCGGGCCCCGACCACGACCGACGTCCCGTCGGAGGCGAGGGTGACCGGGGACACCGCGTCCGGCAGGGCCACGGTGCGCCACGTCGGGCCCGCCCGGCCCGACGGGCCCACGGTGCCCGTCGGGCTGCCGGTGCAGGCGCTGCCGAGCAGGACGGACCCGGCGGCGAGGGCAGGGAGCAGCGAACGAGGTCGCACGTCGTCACTGTAGACGGGCGGAACGGACGGCGGCGGGAGCTGTCGGTGGCGGCACCTAGCATGGTGGACGTGACTTCTGCTGCCTCCGCATCGCCCACCCGTCGCTCGGGGAGCGCCGCCCACGACCGGCTCGTCGTGCGTGGTGCGCGCGAGCACAACCTCAAGGACGTCTCGGTCGACCTGCCCCGGGACTCCCTCATCGTCTTCACCGGGCTGTCGGGGTCGGGCAAGTCGTCGCTGGCGTTCGACACGATCTTCGCGGAGGGCCAGCGCCGCTACGTCGAGTCGCTGTCCGCCTACGCCCGCCAGTTCCTCGGCCAGATGGACAAGCCCGACGTCGACTTCATCGAGGGCCTCTCGCCGGCGGTGTCGATCGACCAGAAGTCGACCAACCGCAACCCGCGCTCGACCGTCGGCACGATCACCGAGGTCTACGACTACCTCCGCCTGCTGTTCGCCCGCGCCGGCCGCCCGCACTGCCCCACCTGTGGCGAGCCGATCACCCGGCAGAGCCCGCAGCAGATCGTCGACCGGCTGCTCGAGCTGCCCGAGCGCACCCGCTTCCAGGTGCTCGCCCCGGTCGTGCGTGCGCGCAAGGGTGAGTTCGTCGACCTGTTCGCCGAGCTCCAGTCCAAGGGCTTCGCCCGCGCCCGGGTCGACGGCGAGGTCGTCTCGCTGAGCGAGCCGCCGACCCTCGAGAAGCAGGTCAAGCACACGATCGACGTCGTCGTCGACCGGCTCGTCTCCAAGGGCGGCGACGCCTCCTCGAAGCGTCGCCTCACCGACTCCGTCGAGACGGCCCTCGGCCTCGCCGGTGGTGTCGTCGTCATCGAGTTCGTCGACGCCGGTGAGGCGGTCGGCGCCGACGGCGAGCCGCTGCCCAAGGAGCGTCGCTTCTCCGAGCGCATGGCCTGCCCCAACGACCACCCGCTGTCGATGGACGAGGTCGAGCCGCGCTCGTTCTCGTTCAACAGCCCGTTCGGTGCCTGCCCGGTCTGCACCGGCATCGGGACCGAGCTCGAGGTCGACCCCGAGCTCATCGTCCCCAACGACGACCTCAGCCTCGCCGAGGGGGCGATCGCCCCGTGGGCCTCGGGCAGCGGGGCCTCCGAGTACTTCCAGCGGGTGCTCGGTGCCCTCGCCGAGGAGATGAAGTTCGGTATCGACGTGCCGTGGCGGGCGCTGCCCGAGAGGGCGAAGGAGTCGCTGATCCACGGCCGCAACCACAAGGTCCACGTCAAGTACCGCAACCGCTTCGGGCGCGAGCGCTCCTACACGACGGGCTTCGAGGGGGCCATCCCGTTCGTCAAGCGACGGCACGCCGAGACCGACTCCGACTGGAGCCGTGAGCGGTACGAGGGCTACATGCGCGAGGTGCCGTGCCCCTCGTGCCGCGGGAGCCGGCTCAAGCCCGAGTCCCTCGCCGTGACCATCGGCGGGCGCAGCATCGCCGACGTCTGCGCACTGCCCATCTCCGACTCGGCGAGCTTCCTCGCCGAGGTCGACTTCACCGTCCGGGAGCGGCAGATCGCCGAGCGGGTCATCAAGGAGATCAACGCCCGGCTCGGCTTCCTCCTCGACGTCGGCCTCGACTACCTCAGCCTCGACCGCCCCGCAGGCACCCTCTCCGGCGGCGAGGCCCAGCGCATCCGGCTGGCCACCCAGATCGGCTCCGGGCTCGTCGGTGTCCTCTACGTGCTCGACGAGCCGAGCATCGGCCTGCACCAGCGCGACAACCACCGGCTCATCGAGACCCTGACCCGGCTGCGTGACCTCGGCAACACCCTCATCGTCGTCGAGCACGACGAGGACACCATCGCCACCGCCGACTGGGTCGTCGACATCGGCCCCGGCGCCGGCGAGCACGGGGGAGTGGTGGTCCACTCGGGGACCGTCGCCGACCTGCTCACCCACCCCACCTCGGTCACCGGCAAGTACCTCTCGGGTCGCGCGGAGATCCCCGTGCCGGCGTCCCGCCGCCCGCAGGACCCGGACCGCCAGGTCACGGTGGTGGGCGCCCGCGAGCACAACCTCCACGAGGTCAGCGCGAGCTTCCCGCTCGGCAACCTCGTGGCCGTGACCGGTGTGTCCGGCTCGGGCAAGTCGACGCTGGTCAACGACATCCTCTACAACGTCCTCGCCAACAAGCTCAACGGCGCCCGGCACGTCCCGGGCCGGCACAAGACCGTCACCGGGCTCGAGCACCTGGACAAGGTCGTCCACGTCGACCAGAGCCCCATCGGCCGGACCCCCCGGTCGAACCCGGCCACCTACACCGGGGTCTTCGACGCCATCCGCAAGCTCTTCGCGACGACGACCGAGGCCAAGATTCGCGGCTACCAGCCCGGGCGCTTCTCGTTCAACGTCAAGGGTGGCCGCTGCGACGCGTGCTCCGGCGACGGCACCATCAAGATCGAGATGAACTTCCTGCCGGACGTCTACGTCCCGTGCGAGGTCTGCCACGGCGCCCGCTACAACCGCGAGACGCTCGAGGTGCACTTCAAGGGCAAGACCATCGCCGACGTGCTCGACATGCCGATCGAGGAGGCTGCCGACTTCTTCGCCGCCGTCCCCGGGATCGCCCGGCACATGACGACGCTCAACGAGGTCGGGCTCGGCTACGTCCGCCTCGGCCAGCCGGCGCCCACGCTCTCCGGTGGTGAGGCGCAGCGCGTCAAGCTCGCCTCCGAGCTCCAGAAGCGCTCGACGGGTCGCACCATCTACGTCCTCGACGAGCCGACCACCGGTCTGCACTTCGAGGACATCCGCAAGCTCCTCGGCGTCCTCCAGGGCCTCGTCGACAAGGGCAACACCGTCATCGTCATCGAGCACAACCTCGACGTGATCAAGAGCGCCGACTACGTCGTCGACCTCGGGCCCGAGGGCGGCAACAAGGGCGGCAGCATCGTCGCGACCGGCACCCCCGAGGAGGTCGCCGCCCACCCCGAGAGCCACACCGGTCGCTTCCTCGCCCCGGTCCTGGCGAAGACCGCCAGGACGACGACCCGGGCCACGGCCTCGGCTCGCACCGGTGCGACGAAGGCACCCGCGAAGAAGGCAGCGACGAAGCGGACCGCGGCGGCACGCAGCGCGACCCGCTCCGAGACGACGGCCACGACGACCCCGGCGTCACGGACGGCGAAGGCGGCCGCCAAGCGGGCGCCGCGCAAGAGCGCCTGAGCGCGCGGGCGGCATACGCCCGAGCACCGCACGGGTGCACGACGAGGGCCCCGCACCATGATCGGTACGGGGCCCTCGTCGTTGCCCGCTCAGGCCCACGCGGCGCGTGGGACCCGCTCGCTCAGGCCCACGCACGGGTCCCACGCTCTGCGTGGGCGCGTGGGACCCGCTCGCCTCAGGCCCACGCAGAGCGTGGGACCCGCTCGCCTCAGTCCTCGCCGAGGTAGGCCTTGCGGACGTCGTCGCTCGCCAGCAGCTCGGAGCCACTGCCGGACAGGACGATCTTTCCGACCTCGAGCACGTAGCCCTTGGTGGCCCGCTTGAGGGCCGCCTGGGCGTTCTGCTCGACGAGCAGGATGGTCGTGCCCTGCTCCTGCAGTGTCGTGACGGTCGACATGACGGTCTTCATCATCAGCGGCGACAGACCCATCGACGGCTCGTCGAGCATGAGCAGCTTGGGGCGGCTCATCATCGCGCGACCCATGGCGAGCATCTGCTGCTCCCCACCGGAGAAGGTCCCGGCCGCCTGGCTTTTCCGCTCACCGAGGATCGGGAAGAGGTCGTAGGCCGCCTGCAGGTCCTTGCGGACGTCGCCGTCCCGTCGAGCGAAGGCTCCGAGCAGGAGGTTCTGCTCCACCGACAGCCGTGGGAAGATGCGGCGACCCTCGGGCGAGTGGGCCAGGCCGAGCGTGACGATCTCATGCGCGGCCGTGGAGTCGATCCGCTTGCCCTGGAACCGGATGGATCCGGTGGCCGGGCGGAGCAGGCCGGAGATGGTGCGCAGGGTCGTCGTCTTGCCGGCGCCGTTGGTGCCGATGAGGGTCACGACCTCGCCCTCGTCGACGCTGAAGCTGATGCCCTTGACGGCGGTGATCTTGCCGTAGGCGACGACGAGGTCCTTGACCTCGAGCATGGGGCTCACAGCTGCTCCTTGGTCGGGTCGGTGGAGGAGGTGGCGTCTTCGTCTTCGTCGTCGTCGTCGCCCCCACCGATGTAGGCCTCGATGACGCGAGGGTCGGACTGGACCTCACCGGGCGTGCCCTGCACGAGGACCTCACCGCGGACGAGGCACAGCACGCGGTCACACAGGTTGAAGATGAAGCGCATGTCGTGCTCGATGACGACGACCGCCAGGCCGCTGTCGCGGATCCGGAAGATGAGGTCGCTGGCCTGCCGCGTCTCCTGCGGGTTCATCCCGGCCGTCGGCTCGTCGAGCAGGATGAGCTTCGGGTCGGTGGCCAGGGCCCGGGCGATCTCGAGGCGCCGCTGGTCGCCGTACGGCATGTTGCGGGCGAGGTTCTCGGCGGAGTTCCCGAGGCCGACGAACTCGAGGAGCTCCTGGGCGCGGGCCCGGGTGGCCTCCTCCTCCCGCCGGAACTTCGGTCCACGAAGGATCGAGGTGAGCGCCATCGAGCTGGTGCGGCAGTAGCGGCCGACCATGACGTTCTCGAGGGCCGTCATGTTGGCGAACAGCCGGATGTTCTGGAACGTCCGGGCCATGCCGGCCATGACGACCGCCCTCGGCTTCGGGGGGATGACCTCGCCGAGGAGTCGCACCTCGCCCTCGGTGGGCTTGTAGAGGCCCGTCAGGCAGTTGAAGAACGTCGTCTTGCCGGCACCGTTGGGCCCGATGAGACCGACGATCTCGCCCGGGTGGACGGTCATGTCGACGTCCTTGACCGCGGTGAGGCCACCGAAGCGCATGGTCACGCCCCGTGCCTCGAGGATGGGCCCTGACGACGTGTCGGGGGCACCGACGGGAGTGGTGTCCATGACGGTCATGACTTGGCCTCCGCTTCCTCGAGGTGGACTTCTTCGATGCGCTGGGCCAGCTCTTCGTCGTCCTCGTGGAACTCGAGCTTGCGACGCTGGCTCGCGACCAGACCCTCCGGGCGGAACCGCATCATGATGACGAGGACCAGACCGAAGATCAGCAGCCGGTAGTCGGCGACGAACCGCAGCTTCTCGGGGAGGAGCTTGAGGATGGTCGCACCGACGAGCACTCCGGCGACCGTGCCCATGCCGCCGAGGACGACGGCGGCGAGCAGGAACGCGGACTCGAGGAAGATGTACTGGTCGGGCGTGACGGACACGTCGTGGTGGGCCTTGACCGTGCCGGCCATGCCGGCAAGGAACGCGCCTCCCGCGAAGGCGAACAGCTTGAGGCCGAAGACGTTGACGCCCATGGCCTCGGCCGCCTTCTCGTCCTCGCGGATCGCGACCCAGCCCCGGCCGATACGGCTGTTGTTGAGCCGCGTGAAGACGAGGATGATGATCGCCGCGATGACGAGCAGCAGGAAGTAGTAGTTCGCGAACCGGCCGAGGGTGATACCGAGGACATCGTGAGGCTGCCCGAAGTCGAACGACCCGAACTGCAGGTCGGGGATGGCCGGGATGCCGTTGGGACCGTTGGTGAGGACCGGGCCGTTGTTGCCGTCGAGGTTGCCCATCGTCAGGCGGAAGATCTCACCGAACGCGAGCGTCACGATGGCGAGGTAGTCACCAGAGACGCGCAGCGTCGGTGACCCGATGATGAGGCCGAGGAGTGCCGAGAAGCAGGCGCCGAGCAGCACGACGACGAGGAAGGGGGGCTTCCAGTCGATGGTCGCGAACGCGGAGGCCGACAGGACGGCACCAACGTAGGCACCGGCGCCGAGGAAGGCGATGTAGCCGAGGTCGAGCAGACCGGCGAGCCCCACGACGATGTTGAGGCCGAGCGCCGTCGCCGCGAAGATCAGGACCTGGGTCGCGATCGACATGTTCTCGTCCGAGCCACCCTGGGTGAACGGGAAGAGGAACGCCACGGCGAAGGCACCGAGCATGAGCACCTGGCGGTTCTTCTGGGCGATGAGCCCGATCCACGTGAAGACGCCCGCCTTCGACAGCGCCCACGCCACGGCGGCCACGAAGAGGAGGAAGAGCAGGAAGCTCGCCCCGTCCTCGACACCGAGCGCGTAGGCGGCGCCGAACAGCACGAGGGCCATGAGACCGACGATCGTGAGGATCTCGAGCCAGGACGACGTCTTCGCGAAGAGGGGGTCCTTGGTGTTGTGCGGCACGAGCATGAGGCCCGACGCCGCCAGCAGCAGGGCACCCACGAGGGAGATCCACCCGCCGGGGTTGACGTTGATCAGCCCGCCGGACTGGTAGGCGATGGTGCCGATCGCACCGACCATGTAGGCGACGGCACCCAGGCCGAGCGCGCGCACGGCGCTCGCCGTGTCGAGCCAGTGACCCAGACCGGTCAGGGGGCCCTTGTGCGCGAGCAGGAACACGAGCGCGGCGATGCCGAGGACGATCATGCAGATCTGGACGCCACCGGGCCAGAAGTCGACCGAGAGGTCACCCAGGACGTCGTCGGTGAAGCTCCACGAGAGGAACGTACCGGCGATGAGGACGAGCGCGCCGGCGAGGCCGAGGGGCCAGGCAGCGGCGCTGCCGCGACCGGGAACCCGGTCCAGCCAGTGGGCCTGGACGAGCTCGTCGTCGTGATCGGAGTGCGCGGGCGCCACGGAGGTCGCCGGGGTCGGCGGGTTCGTGGGGGTGGAGGTGCTCATGCCCGGTCCACCACCCGTGCGCCGAGGAGGCCTTGGGGCCGGAAGACGAGAACGAGAATGAGGAGCACGAAGGCCCACACGTCCTTCCACGCGGATCCACCGAACTGGCCGGGGATGAACTGGGTCGCCATCGACTCGGCGATGCCGAGGACGAGTCCGCCGACGATCGCCCCCTGGATGTTGCCGATGCCTCCGAGGACTGCTGCCGTGAAGGCCTTGAGGCCGGCGAGGAAGCCCATCCGGAAGTCGATGTTGGAGTTGAGCAGTCCCTGCGCGACCCCGCCGATGGCCGCGAGGGCCGCACCGAGGGCGAAGGCGATGACGATGATCCGGTTGACGTTGATGCCCATGAGCTGGGCGGTGTCCGGATCCTGCGAGACGGCCTGCATGCCCTGTCCGAGGCGGGTCCGGTTGACGAAGAACCAGAGCAGCCCTGCGGACAGGAGGAGCGCGCCGACCGTGAAGACCGCGGCGCGTTGGATGTTGAGGCCCGCGAACGCGATGCCGGGGCCGGTGACGACGTCGATCTCGGGGAAGGTGAGCTTGCTCTTGGCGCCGGGGTAGAACAGGCGGACGGCCTCCTGGAGGAAGACCGAGATGCCGATGGCGGTGATGAGCGGTGCCAGTCGGGGGGCGCCGCGCAGGGGCCGGTAGGCGATGCGTTCCATGATGACCGCGGTGAGGACCGAGACGATCACGGCCCCGAGCACCATGACGGGGAGCACCCACAGGCCGGTCTGGCCCTTGAAGAGCACGGTCCACGTGGCCAGGGCGCCGAACGCCCCGATCATGAAGACTTCGCCGTGGGCGAAGTTGATGAGCTGGACGATGCCGTAGACGACGGTGTAGCCGACGGCGATCAGGGCGTACAGGGACCCGAGGGTCAGGCCGTTCACGATCTGTTGCAGGAAGTCGGTCATCGCAGAACCGGCACCTCTCTGTTGGGGGTGGCTGGCACATTCAAGCAGGGACGGACACTCGTCCGCCCCTGCTCGAATGAACTACGTCAGCGTGTCGGACTCAGCCGGTCAGCTCACGTTCTCGGACTTGACGCTGACGAACTTGCCGCCCTCGACCTTGTAGCCCGTGATGACCTTGACGAGCGTGTCGCCGAACTCGTCGAACGAGACCTTGCCGGTGACGCCGTCGAAGGAGACCTTGCCGACCGCGTCGACCGTGGCCTGACGGGCGCTCTTGACGTCCTCGGCGCCCTTCAGCGAGGTCTTGAGGGCCTCGATGATCGCGTTGGCGGCGTCGTAGGAGTAGCCACCGTAGGCGGCTGCCGGCTCGGCGTACTTGGCGGCCTCGTAGTCGGCGAGGAACTTCTTGCCGGCGTCGCTGTTCTCGGTCGGCTCGCCGACCGAGGTGGCGAGGTCACCGTTGGAGGTGGAGCCCGCGAGCTCGATGTACTTGGGGTCGAAGATGCCGTCGCCACCCATGAGCGGGACGTTGAGGCCACCGGCCTTCATCTGCTTGGACAGCGGACCGGCCTGCGGGTACTCACCGCCGTAGTAGACGGCGCCCGGCTTGGACGGGGCGACCTTGGAGACGACCGGGGCGTAGTTGGACTCGTCCGGGTTGATGGTCTCGGCGGCGACGACCTGACCACCGGCGGCCTTGTAGGCCTCCGTGAAGTAGTTGACCAGGCCCTGGCCGTAGGTCTTCTTGTCGTGGATCGTCGCGACGGTCTTGATGCCCTGGTCGATGAGGAACTTGGCCGCGAAACCGCCCTGGGCGATGTCCGTGGTGCAGGTGCGGAAGAACGTCTTGTAGGGACGCGAGTTGCCGTCGGCGCCACGGGTCAGCGCGGGGCCGGTGTTGGCGGGGGAGATCTGGGTGATGTTGGCGGCGGCGAAGACCGGCTGGGTCTGCTGGCTGACGCTCGAGTTGAGGTTGCCGACGACACCGATGACGTCGTCGTCGGACGCGAGCTTGGTCGCGCCGTTCTTGCCCACGTCGGCCTTGCCCTCGTCGTCGACGGCCTCGACCTCGAGGGTCCAGCCCTCGATCGCCTTGGACTCGTTGGCCTGCTTGACGGCCAGCTCGACGGAGTGCTGGATGCCCTTGCCGAGTGCGGACAGGTCGCCCGACAGGGGCGCGATGACGCCGATCTTGGCGACCTTGGCGTCGCCGCCGGACGTGCTGCCGGTGTCCTCGTTCTCACCGCGGGTACCACACCCGGCAAGTGCGAGTGAAGCCACCAACAGCGAAGCGCCGACGGTCATGACGGAACGCTGAGCCACGTTTCCTCCTGAAACTTCTTCTCCCGCGGCGGAAGGCCGAGGAGCTCGCGACGGGTGTGCGAGCACCCGAACAATAGCCACGGGTCCGCCTCCGGCAGCGGGACTTCACCATTTGTGTGCCGACTCGTTACCAAGGCCTCCAGCGGCGGGGTCGCCACATGGTCGATCGGCCATTCACAGGTCGCCCACGGCGTATTTCCGGGTCCGTCGCGCAACACTGAGCGGTACGGACGTCACCCGACGAAGGAGAGCACCATGACGCAGACACCTGACGCCCCGGTGGCGAGCACCACCGACGGCACCCCCCTCGGCTGCTGCGGTCGCCGCGACGCCATGCGGGCGGTCGGCGTCGTGGCCGTGGCCGGCGCCGGGCTCACCGCGTGCGGCACCGACTCGGAGTCGGCCGTCGACGCCGCCGCCTCGACCGCCTCGAGCGCCGCCTCCGGTGCTGCCGGCGCGGTCCGGGACCTCGCGAAGAAGGCCGACATCCCCGTCGGCGGCGGCCGGATCATCGACTCGGCCAAGGTGGTCATCACCCAGCCGACCGAAGGTGACTACAAGGCCTTCTCGGCGGTGTGCCCGCACCAGGGCTGCACCGTGAGCAGCGTCGGGAGCGGCTCGATCACGTGCGCCTGCCACGGCAGCACGTTCGACATCGCCACCGGCGACGTGACGAAGGGACCGGCCACGAGAGGCCTCGACAAGAAGTCGGTCACCGTGGGAGCCGACGGCATCAGCGTGACCTGAGCGGGCGGCATACCTGTCACCCGGCCCGCCTAGGTGTTCTGACCACGGACGTTAGGTACGGCGGGTCGGCTGGACGATGACGAAGACCTCC
>NZ_JBMBWH010000020.1:0-5653 GCF_048606435.1 Knoellia terrae
GGTTGCCGGAAGGCTGCTACGGTGGGTGCCCCGCTGAGATCCAAGCGCGACGAGGACCGGTTCACCTGAGGGTGGGCGCGGATTTGTTGCCCAAGCATGGCTGCGGGTATGTTTGAAGAGTTGCCCCGGATCACGGCTCTTGGAGTCGGGTGATGGTGTGCGTCCGATCCTTGAGAACTCAACAGCGTGTCAAAAATCGATGCCAATTAACCTCGTCTCGGAGGTGGTGGCGTGCTGGCCTTTGGCTGGTGGGCTGTCGTTTCCGGATGAATTTTCCTTTGGTTGACAATGAAGGATCAGCAATTGCTGGTTGTTCTTGCTCAGCCAGTGTGACAACCCTTCATCGGGTTTAGTTTTGCCCAGCTCTTGTGGTTGGGCGCTGAACATCAACGGAGAGTTTGATCCTGGCTCAGGACGAACGCTGGCGGCGTGCTTAACACATGCAAGTCGAACGGTGATCCCAGGAGCTTGCTTCTGGGTGAGCAGTGGCGAACGGGTGAGTAACACGTGAGTAACCTGCCCCTGACTCTGGAATAAGCGCTGGAAACGGCGTCTAATACCGGATACGAGACGCAACCGCATGGTTAGTGTCTGGAAAGTTTTTCGGTCTGGGATGGACTCGCGGCCTATCAGCTTGTTGGTGAGGTAATGGCTCACCAAGGCGATGACGGGTAGCCGGCCTGAGAGGGCGATCGGCCACACTGGGACTGAGACACGGCCCAGACTCCTACGGGAGGCAGCAGTGGGGAATATTGCACAATGGGCGAAAGCCTGATGCAGCGACGCCGCGTGAGGGATGACGGCCTTCGGGTTGTAAACCTCTTTCAGCAGGGAAGAAGCGCAAGTGACGGTACCTGCAGAAGAAGCACCGGCTAACTACGTGCCAGCAGCCGCGGTAATACGTAGGGTGCGAGCGTTGTCCGGAATTATTGGGCGTAAAGAGCTTGTAGGCGGTTTGTCGCGTCTGCTGTGAAAATCCGGGGCTCAACCCCGGACTTGCAGTGGGTACGGGCAGACTAGAGTGTGGTAGGGGAGACTGGAATTCCTGGTGTAGCGGTGAAATGCGCAGATATCAGGAGGAACACCGATGGCGAAGGCAGGTCTCTGGGCCATTACTGACGCTGAGAAGCGAAAGCATGGGGAGCGAACAGGATTAGATACCCTGGTAGTCCATGCCGTAAACGTTGGGAACTAGGTGTGGGTCTCATTCCACGAGGTCCGTGCCGCAGCTAACGCATTAAGTTCCCCGCCTGGGGAGTACGGCCGCAAGGCTAAAACTCAAAGGAATTGACGGGGGCCCGCACAAGCGGCGGAGCATGTGGATTAATTCGATGCAACGCGAAGAACCTTACCAAGGCTTGACATATACCGGAAACATCCAGAGATGGGTGCCCCGCAAGGTCGGTATACAGGTGGTGCATGGTTGTCGTCAGCTCGTGTCGTGAGATGTTGGGTTAAGTCCCGCAACGAGCGCAACCCTCGTTCTATGTTGCCAGCGCGTGATGGCGGGGACTCATAGGAGACTGCCGGGGTCAACTCGGAGGAAGGTGGGGATGAGGTCAAATCATCATGCCCCTTATGTCTTGGGCTTCACACATGCTACAATGGCCGGTACAAAGGGCTGCGAAACCGCAAGGTGGAGCGAATCCCAAAAAACCGGTCTCAGTTCGGATTGGGGTCTGCAACTCGACCCCATGAAGTTGGAGTCGCTAGTAATCGCAGATCAGCAACGCTGCGGTGAATACGTTCCCGGGCCTTGTACACACCGCCCGTCAAGTCACGAAAGTCGGTAACACCCGAAGCCGGTGGCCCAACCCTTGTGGAGGGAGCCGTCGAAGGTGGGACTGGCGATTGGGACTAAGTCGTAACAAGGTAGCCGTACCGGAAGGTGCGGCTGGATCACCTCCTTTCTAAGGAGCACTGGCGCGCAAGCGTCCAGAGCCTGGTCTGTCCCCGAGTGTGGGGCAGCAGGTGCTCAAGGGTGGAACATCGATTATTTGGCGCCGTTTCTTCACGGCATGCGAGTACACCCCTTCGGGGGCAGGAAAGCGTGCGGGTGGGGGCCGGCGCCTGACACGTTGTTGGGTCCTGAGGGCTCGGGCGTCAGCTCGGACTCGAAGGCCGGTATCCGGTCAGGACCTTCGCCATGGCGAACCACCACGTGACTTCCTTTGGGGGGTTGGGTGGGAGGCGTCAGGAACGGTGGAGGGCCGCCCGTATGTTGAGAACTACACAGTGGACGCGAGCATCTTTATCTTTGCGTATCAAGTTTTTAAGGGCGCACGGTGGATGCCTTGGCACCAGGAACCGAAGAAGGACGTAGGAATCTGCGATAAGCCACGGGGAGTCGATAACCAGACTGTGATCCGTGGATTTCCGAATGGGGAAACCCGGCTGGAGGCAAGTCCAGTCACTCCTGCCTGAATATATAGGGCAGGTAGAGGGAACGTGGGGAAGTGAAACATCTCAGTACCCACAGGAAGAGAAAGCAACCGCGATTCCGTGAGTATTGGCGAGAGAAAGCGGATCAGGCTAAACCGTATCTGTGTGATAGCTGTCAGGCGTTGCAGGTACGGGGTCGTGGGACCTCTCGGTCAGGACTGACATCCTGGCATGGAGTCAAAAATTCGCGTCATAGTCGAAGGGCATTGAAAGGCCCGGCACAGAGGGTGCGACCCCCGTAGACGAAATGACGCGAACTTCAGAGAGTTATCCCAAGTAATACGGGGCCCGAGAAATCCCGTATGAATCTGGCGGGACCACCCGCTAAGCCTAAATATTCCCTGGTGACCGATAGCGGACAAGTACCGTGAGGGAAAGGTGAAAAGTACCCCGGGAGGGGAGTGAAATAGATCCTGAAACCGTGTGCCTACAATCCGTTGGAGCCCTCTTTGTGGGGTGACAGCGTGCCTTTTGAAGAATGAGCCTGCGAGTTAGTGCTCAGTGGCGAGGTTAACCCGTGTGGGGAAGCCGTAGCGAAAGCGAGTCCGAACAGGGCGTCTGAGTCGCTGGGTCTAGACCCGAAGCGGAGTGATCTACCCATGGCCAGGTTGAAGCGACGGTAAGACGTCGTGGAGGACCGAACCCACTTAGGTTGAAAACTGAGGGGATGAGCTGTGGGTAGGGGTGAAAGGCCAATCAAACTCCGTGATAGCTGGTTCTCCCCGAAATGCATTTAGGTGCAGCGTCACGTGTTTCTTACCGGAGGTAGAGCTACTGGATAGCTGATGGGCCTCACCAGGTTACTGACGTTAGCCAAACTCCGAATGCCGGTAAGTGAGAGCGTGGCAGTGAGACTGCGGGGGATAAGCTCCGTAGTCGAGAGGGAAACAGCCCAGACCACCATCTAAGGTCCCTAAGCGTGTGCTAAGTGGGAAAGGATGTGGAGTTGCAGTGACAACCAGGAGGTTGGCTTAGAAGCAGCCACCCTTTAAAGAGTGCGTAATAGCTCACTGGTCAAGTGATTCCGCGCCGACAATGTAGCGGGGCTCAAGCACACCACCGAAGCTGTGGCATTGACACTTTGCCCGGCCACCACACCTGCGGGTTGGTGGTCCAAGCGTGTTGATGGGTAGGGGAGCGTCGTGTGGCCAGGGAAGCGGCGGAGTGATCCAGCCGTGGAGGCCACACGAGTGAGAATGCAGGCATGAGTAGCGAATGACGGGCGAGAAACCCGTCCGCCGAATAACCAAGGGTTCCAGGGTCAAGCTAATCTGCCCTGGGTAAGTCGGGACCTAAGGCGAGGCCGACAGGCGTAGTCGATGGACATCCGGTTGATATTCCGGAACCGGCGAAGAACCGCCCATGACGAACCTTTTGATGCTAAGCGCCTGAAACCCGCTGACGTCTTCGGACCGATGCGGGCGGAGCGCGCGACCCGATCTGGTAGTAGTCAAGCGATGGAGAGACGCAGGAAGGTAGCCTCCGCGTGGCGATGGTAGTCCACGTCCAAGGGTGTAGGGAGTGAGATAGGCAAATCCGTCTCACACATGTCCTGAGACCTGATAGTGACCGCGAATGCGGGAAGCAGGGTGATCCTATGCTGCCAAGAAAATCTTCTAGCGAGGTTCGAGCCGCCCGTACCCCAAACCGACTCAGGTGGTTAGGTAGAGAATACCAAGGCGATCGAGTGAATCATGGTTAAGGAATTCGGCAAAATACCCCCGTAACTTCGGGAGAAGGGGGGCCTGGAACCTGAAGTGACTAGCTCACTAGGGAGAAGGGCCGCAGAGACCAGGGAGAAGCGACTGTTTACTAAAAACACAGGTCCGTGCTAAGTCGCAAGACGATGTATACGGACTGACGCCTGCCCGGTGCTGGAAGGTTAAGAGGACGGGTTAGATCTTCGGGTCGAAGCTCAGAATTTAAGCCCCAGTAAACGGCGGTGGTAACTATAACCATCCTAAGGTAGCGAAATTCCTTGTCGGGTAAGTTCCGACCTGCACGAATGGCGTAACGACTTCTCCACTGTCTCAACCATGAACTCGGCGAAATTGCACTACGAGTAAAGATGCTCGTTACGCGCAGCAGGACGGAAAGACCCCGGGACCTTTACTATAGCTTGGTATTGGTGTTCGGTACGGCTTGTGTAGGATAGGTGGGAGACTGTGAAGCCGGCACGCCAGTGTCGGTGGAGTCAACGTTGAAATACCACTCTGGTCGTTCTGGATATCTAACCTAGGTCCGTGATCCGGATCAGGGACATTGCCTGGTGGGTAGTTTAACTGGGGCGGTTGCCTCCTAAAAGGTAACGGAGGCGCTCAAAGGTTCCCTCAGCCTGGTTGGTAATCAGGTTTTGAGTGTAAGTGCACAAGGGAGCTTGACTGCGAGACAGGCATGTCGAGCAGGGACGAAAGTCGGAACTAGTGACCCGGCGCTGGCTTGTGGAAGCGGCGTCGCTCAACGGATAAAAGGTACCCCGGGGATAACAGGCTGATCTTGCCCAAGAGTCCATATCGACGGCATGGTTTGGCACCTCGATGTCGGCTCGTCGCATCCTGGGGGTGGAGTCTCTCCCAAGGGTTGGGCTGTTCGCCCATTAAAGCGGTACGCGAGCTGGGTTTAGAACGTCGTGAGACAGTTCGGTCCCTATCCGCTGTGCGCGTAGGAAATTTGAGAAGGGCTGTCCCTAGTACGAGAGGACCGGGATGGACGAACCTCTGGTGTGTCAGTTGTTCTGCCAAGAGCACCGCTGATTAGCTACGTTCGGAAGTGATAACCGCTGAAAGCATCTAAGCGGGAAGCACGCTTCAAGATGAGATTTCCATGGACTTCGGTCCGAGAGGCTCCCAGCTAGACTACTGGGTTGATAGGCCAGACGTGGAAGTGCAGCAATGCATGTAGCTGACTGGTACTAATAAGCCGATAACTTGATACACACCAAAAGATTTTGTTGTGCTCGCGTCCACTGTGCAGTTCCCGAGATACGGTCGGCCGTGTCTCCCACCCGTCGGGGTGGGACGACCCCGCAGAAGATATCTCCATAGAGTTTCGGCTGTCATAGCGAAGGGGAAACGCCCGGCTCCATTCCGAACCCGGAAGCTAAGCCCTTCAGCGCCGATGGTACTGCACTGGTGACGGTGTGGGAGAGTAGGACGCAGCCGGACAAACATTCCAGAAATGGCCCGCCCACCCGGCGGGCCATTTCTCATTT
>NZ_JBMBWH010000021.1:0-2450 GCF_048606435.1 Knoellia terrae
TGCTTGATATGTGGGTGATCCTCGTGATCGCCGGCGCTTCTACGTTGGGGTGTCCGTTCCCTTCGAGGAGGCGCCCTGATGTCGAGCGTTGTGCCGAGCGTGAGTTTGTCCGCTGAAGCGTTGCCGTCGGATCCGTTGGGCGATCCGTTGCTGGATGACTATCTGGAGTTTCTGGCTGTTCGGTGCCGACCGAACTCGGTGCTGGCGGCCAGGTTCGACCTGAAGGTGTTCTTCGAGGTCGTGGCCAAGCCCGTGGCCGAGGTGCGGGCCCTGGACGTGCTGGGGTTCATCACCGCCCAGCGGACCGGCGCTCGAGGCCTGACCGCACCGTCGGTGGTGGCGGTGCCGACGGCTCCAGGTGGGGTGAGCCAGCGCACGATCCGTCGCCGGTTGTCGACGATCAGTGGGTTGTACGCCTTCCTGACGGCCCGTGGGGACGTCGCGGCCAACCCTGTCCCGCGAGGGTTGCCCACCCGCCGGGAACGAAGTCGACCGGGCCAGGGTGTGCCGTTGGTGCGTGCCCCGCGCCGGACGCTGCCGAGGATCCTGACCCCGCTCGAGGTTGATGCCCTGACCGGGGCTTTGCGCACGCATCGCGACCGGGCGATGGTGGCCGCGATGCTCCTGGGTGGGCTGCGCCGCTGCGAGGTCCTGGGCCTGACGATGGGCGACGTCAGGGCGGCCGAGCGGCGACTGTTCATCGCCCACGGTAAGGGCGGACACCAGCGGCTGGTCCCGATCTCGTCGCGGTTCTTCGAGCACCTGAGCGCCTACCTGGAAGCGGAGCGGCCCGCCGAGGCCGACACCGACGCCGTGTTTCTGGTGCTCAAGCGTCCCCGCCGGGGCCAGCCGTTGACGGCGTACGGGATCGACCAGGTCCTCGACGGCGCCCGCTCCCGGGCCGGGCTGGTCCACGCTTCGTGCCACGAGTTGCGGCACACCTGCCTGACCCGGCTGCGGGAGGCGGGCATGCCGCTGGAGGCGGTGCAGGCTCAGGCTGGTCACGCCTCGATCGAGTCCACCCGGATCTATCTGCACCTGGCCGATGACTGGTTGGCCTCGCAGTACCGCCGCGCCGCCGAAGTCATCGACGCCCAGGTGTTCGCCGGCGTACCGCCCCTGTCCACGCCCTCGATCGCACCGCCGGAGCGGGCACCGATCCCTGGGTTCCGGAGGCTGCGGTGAGCGGCCCGCTGTTGCTGCCGACCTGGCAGGACCTGAGGGGCGCCCACCCGCAGGTCGTGGACACGATGCGCACCTACCTGGAGCAGATCGCGTGCGTGTTGCGACCCGGCAGTGTGACCGGCGCCGACCTCGCCCTGCGCTCGTTCGCGACCTATCTGGGCACCAATCACCCCGAGCTGCAACGGATCCGGGACATTGGACGCGCCCACATCGAGGGTTTCAAGCCGTGGCTGGCAGCCCGCCCCGGGCAAAATCGTGCCCAGCTCACCCCGGCCACGATCGCCCACCGGTTGGGCACCCTGCGGGTGTTCTTCCTCCGGATCGACGAGTGGGGGTGGGACGACGCGCCCGCTCGGGTGCCGATGTTTCCCGGTGACGTCCCCAAACAGCACCACGCCCTGCCCAAGGCGCTCGACGACCCGAGCGCAGCCAAACTGCTGCGCGCCGCCCAAGCCGAACCACGCATGCTCATCGGAGTCACGGTCGAGTTCCTGCTGCGCACCGGGCTGCGGGTCGGGGAGTACACCGCCCTGACCGCCGACGCCGTCGTCCTGATCGGTGACACCCACTGGCTGCACGTGCCGATCGGCAAGCTCCACGAAGACCGCTACCTGCCGCTGCATCCGCGCGTCGTCGAACTGGTCGACGCCTACCGCACCAAGCACGTCCCCGAGGGCCACCACCTGCTGCTGCCCCGAGAGAACGGCAAATCCTTGGATCGGCACGGCGTGACCCGCTTCATCAACAAAGCTGGCGCCGCCGCCGGGCTCCCACACATCCACCCACACCAGCTGCGGCACACCTTGGCCACCCAGGCCATCAACCGCGGCATGAGCATCGAAGCGATCGCCGCGATGCTCGGGCACAAGTCCCTCGACATGACCCTGGTGTACGCCAAGATCGCCAACCGCACCGTCGCCGAGGAGTACTTCACCGTCGCCGAAAAAGTCGAAGCCCTGTACGCCCAACCCGCCCAGTTGCCCGCCGACGACCTCGGACCGAACATGGCCCGCCTCCAGCGCGAACACCACCGCATGCTCGGCAACGGCTACTGCGCCAGACCGAAGGCCATGGACTGCCAGTTCGAGAACATCTGCGAGTCCTGCACGTTCTTCCAGACCACCATCGAGTTCCGGCCCACCCTGCTCGCCCAACGCGCCGACGCCTGCGCCAAAGGCCAAGTCCGACGGGCCGAGATCTTCGACAACCTCATCACTGGCCTCGACAGCACCGAGGCCTCTTGACACCGATCACCCACATAATGC
>NZ_JBMBWH010000022.1:0-1248 GCF_048606435.1 Knoellia terrae
CTTCGGTTCAAGCGGTCAGGGAAACACCTCGATCTGGAGGTGTGATGAAGATGAAGCCACGGTTGCCGCGGCTGGTGCGGTTGCGGTTCTGGGCTGGCGTTCGCGATGGGTTGCTGGTTGCGGACGCCGCCCGGGCTGCGGGCGTGTCGCCGACGATCGGGTTTGTGTGGTTCCGCGAGGCTGGCGGGGTGGCTCCTGCACTGCCCTCACCGGGCCCAGCGGTGTACCGACGGTTGTCGTTCGCTGAGCGTGAGGACATCGCGATCTGGTCCGCGCAGAAGGTCGGGGTGCGAGAGATCGCGCGCCGGCTGGGCCGCTCGCCGGGCACGGTCAGCAAGGAGCTGGCTCGCAACGGGGGCGCGGCGCGGGTGCCGTACCGCGCGTCGACGGCGAACCACCGGGCCGAGGACCGGGCCCGCCGCCCGAAACCGGCTCGGCTGGCCACGAACCTGAGGTTGCGGCGGGAGGTCCAGGCCGGGTTGGAGGAGAATCGGTCCCCGGAACAGATCGCGGGCCGGCTCAGGCTGGACTTCCCTGACGAACCGGAGATGCGGGTGTCGCACGAGAGCATCTATCAGGCGCTGTACGTGCAGGGCCGGGGAGCGTTGCGGCGCGACCTGGCGGTGCACCTGCGCACCGGCCGGGCGATCCGCCGCCCGCAGCGCCGCCCCCAGGAACGCCGGGGGCGGATCAAGGACATGGTCAACATCAGCGAACGCCCACCCGAGGTGGCTGACCGGGCCGTGCCCGGTCACTGGGAAGGCGACCTGATCATGGGCTCGACCGCGTCGAACTCCGCGATCGGGACGCTGGTCGAGCGTGCCACCGGGTTCGTGATGCTGCTGCACCTGCCTCAGGGGTACCACGCCCTGGCCGTGCAGGAGGCGATGTGTACCGCGATGGCGCAGCTGCCCGACACGCTGCGCCGGACGCTGACCTGGGACCAAGGGCGGGAGATGGCCAACCACGTCGCGATCGCCGACGCGACCGGGCTGGACATCTACTTCTGCGACCCGCACTCACCGTGGCAGCGCGGCAGCAACGAGAACACCAACGGGCTGCTGCGCCAGTACTTCCCCAAAGGCAGCGACCTGTCCTTCCACGGCCCCGGCATCCTGGCCAACGTCGCCAACGAGCTCAACCGGCGACCCCGCAAGCGACACGGCTGGGCCAACCCCGCCGAAGTCCTCGACAAGCTACTGTCCGAGCACGACAACCCCGGTGTTTCCTTCACCGCTTGAATCCACC
>NZ_JBMBWH010000023.1:0-1094 GCF_048606435.1 Knoellia terrae
AGCCTAGGTGTTCTGTCCGGAGAGGTTGGGCACGCGGTCGGCTGGTGACGCGCCGTTGAGGGCGGTGTGGCCGCGGTGGTGATTGTAGTGATGGAGCCAGTCGGGGTATGCCGTTGCTCGGTCTGTCTCTGACCGGTATTCGTTGGCGTAGGCCCATTCCTCAAGCAGCGTTCTGTTGAACCTTTCGACCTTGCCGTTGGTCTGGGGTCGATAGGGGCGGGTGCGTCGATGCTTGATGTGCTCGCCCAGCGTTGCCTTCCAGAGCTTGGATCGGTACGGGTTGCCGTTGTCGGTGAGCACGGCCTTGACGGTGACACCGCACGAGGTGAAGAACTCCTCGGCCCGTTGCCAAAACGCCGCGGCGGTTTCCTGCTTCTCGTCGACGTGGATCTCGGAATAGGCCAGGCGTGAGTGGTCGTCGACGGCGTGGTGAATGAAGGCGTAGCCGGCGGGTGTGCGCTGCTTGTTGCGTTTCCCGGCTGCTGGGCCACGAAACCTCCAGCCGCCGCCGTCGGGGATGCGTCCCAGCTTCTTGACATCGACGTGCACCAGGTCGCCCGGGGTGCCGTGCTCGTAGCTGCGGCGGTCGACGCGGGAGGTCTTGATCCGCACCCCGGTCGCCGGGTCGGTCCACTTCAACCGGGGACAGCCGTAGCGGACCAGGACCTTGTGGACGGTGGAAGGATTGAGCCCGAGGAAGTAGCCGATCCTTGCCGGCCCCCAACGGCGGATGACCCGAAGTTTGATGATGCGACGCTCGGTCCGCTGGGGCAGCTGGTTAGGGCAAACGTGTGGCCTGGAGGACCGCTCCACCATCCCGGCCTTGCCGAACCGGCGATACCGCTCCGCCCAGCGGCGGACTGTCGTGATGCTGACGGAGAACCGTTCCGCAACTCTGGCGTAGGGCCACCCGCCGTCGACGACGAGCTTGGCCATGCGCAGTCGTCCGGTCGGCGTCAGCGTGGCGTTAGCGTGGGACATGAAGGCCTCCGTGGTGAGCAGTGGTTGCGTGGTAGCTCCACACCTCACTCGGAGGTCTTCGTCATCGTCCAGCCGACCCGCCGTACCTAACGTCCGTGGTCAGAACACCTAGG